>CAKSVQ010000065.1 GCA_934504065.1 uncultured Dysosmobacter sp.
TCGTTGAGCTCCTTGATGCAGGTGACGAGGCAGGGAGTCTGGGTCTTGATGGTCATATAGCCATCTTCCAGCATCCGCTTAACGGTGACAGTCTTGCCGTCCATAGTGATGTCAGCGGCATAGGTGATCTGGGGCAGGTCCAGCTTCTCAGCGATCTGGGGGCCGACCTGAGCGGTATCACCGTCGATGGCCTGACGGCCGCAGAGCACCAGATCGTCATCCTCAACGCCGATGGTGTCGATGGCGGCAGCCAGCACCTGAGAGGTGGCATAGGTATCGGAACCGCCGAACTCACGGGCGGAGACCAGCACACCCTCGTCAGCACCCATGGCCAGCGCCTCACGCAGCATACCAGCCGCGGGCGGGGGACCCATGGTGACAACAACGACCTTGCAGCCCGTAGCGTCCTTGATCTTCAGGGCAGCCTCCAGAGCGTTCATGTCATCGGGGTTGGTGATGGTCTGCATGGAAGCACGGTTCAGGGTACCATCAGGGTTGACGGCGACCTTGCCGGAGGTATCGGGAACCTGCTTAATAGAAACAATGATCTTCATTTTAACCTTTACCTCCTTGATTATTTCACACCCAGATGGCTGGAGATGACCATGCGCTGGACTTCAGATGTACCCTCATAAATCTCGGTGATCTTTGCATCACGCATCATGCGCTCCACGGGATACTCACGGGTGTAGCCGTAACCGCCGAAGAGCTGAACAGCGCGGCGGGTCACATCGGAAGCGGCCTCGGCGGCGAACAGCTTGGCCATGGAAGCGTCCATGGAATAGTCCTCATGCAGCTGCTTCTTGCAGGCAGCGGCATAGACCAGATACTGCGCGGCCTGCATGCGGGTGTGCATATCGGCCAGCTGGAACTGGGTGTTCTGGAACTGGCTCAGGCGGCGGCCAAACTGGACGCGCTCCTGCGTGTACTTCACAGCCTCGTTCACAGCGCCCTCGCCCAGACCCAGAGCCTGAGCGGCGATGCCGATACGGCCGCCGTCCAGCGTCTGCATGGCGATCTTGAAGCCCTTGCCTTCCTTGCCCAGCAGGTTCTCCTTGGGAACGATGCAGTCCTCAAAGATCAGGTCGCAGGTGGAGCTGCCGCGGATACCCATCTTCTTCTCATGCTTGCCGGTGGAGAAGCCGGGGAAGCTCTTTTCCACGATGAACGCGGAAATGCCGTGGTTGCCCTTGGACTTATCGGTCATGGCGAAGACCACGAAGGTATCGGCCACATTGCCGTTGGTGATGAAGCACTTGGAGCCGTTGAGCACATAGTCGCCGTTCTCGTTCTTCACGGCGGTGGTCTGCTGGCCGGAAGCGTCAGTGCCGGCGTTGGGCTCGGTCAGACCGAACGCGCCGATCTTACGGCCGGAGAGCAGGTCGGGCAGATACTTCTTCTTCTGCTCCTCGGTGCCGTTTTCAAAAATGGGGGCACAGCACAAAGAGGTGTGGGCGGAAACGATAACGGCGGTGGTGCCGCAGACCTTGGCCAGCTCCTCCACGCACATGGCGTAAGAGAGAACGTCGCCGCCAGCGCCGCCGTATTCCTTGGGGAAATAGATGCCCATCATGCCCAGCTTGGCCATCTTCTGGACGGTCTCCATGGGGAAGCGCTCTTCCTCATCGATCTCCTCAGCCAGAGGCTTGACTTCGTTCTCGGCGAACTCACGGTACATCTTACGGAGCATCTGCTGCTCGTTTGTCAGATGAAAATCCATACCATAAACTCCTTTACTTGCAGATTTTACTTCTTGCTGTAATCATAGAAGCCCTTGCCGGACTTGCGGCCCAGCAAACCGCCGCGCACCATCTTCTTCAGCAGCAGAGCGGGACGGTACTTGGGATCGCCAGTCTCGGTGTACAGCGTATCCATAATGGCCAGACACACGTCCAGACCAATGAAATCGCCCAAAGTCAGGGGGCCCATGGGATGGTTGGCGCCCAGCATCATGGCCTTGTCGATGTCTTCGACAGAAGCAACGCCAGTCTCGACCAGACCAATGGCCTCGTTGATCATGGGGATCAGGATCTTGTTGACCACAAAGCCGGGAGCCTCGGAAACCTCAACGGGGTCCTTGCCGATCTCCTGCGCCAGCTTGTAGATGACATCGAAGGTCTCCTGCGTGGTGTTGGCACCGCGGATGATCTCCACCAGCTTCATGCTGGGCACGGGGTTGAAGAAGTGCATACCGATGACGGGGTGCTTCAGGCCAAGGCCCATCTCGGTGATGGACAGAGAGGAGGTATTGGAAGCGAAGATCGCCTCAGGCTTGCAAAGGCCATCCAGCTCATGGAGCAGTTCCTTCTTCGTCGCCATGTCTTCCTTGACGCACTCGATGATGAGGTCGGCATCGGCGCAAGCGGACTTCTCTTCCACCAGAATGTTGGCCAGCAGAGCGTCCACGGCCTCCTGCGTCATCTTGCCCTTCTCCACGCGCTTTTGCAGAGAAGCGGCCAGCTTATCCTTGTGCTTCTGCGCGGAAGCGACAGAGCTGGCATACATCATCGCGGTGTGGCCCTTTGCGGCGAAAACCTGCGCAATGCCGCTGCCCATAGTACCAGCGCCAAAAACTGCAACTTTCATACGTTTTTCCTCCTAATGATTTCAGAATTTTTCCTGTTTGCTGTTTTCATTCTGCGGGGGAACCCGGAGCAAATCCAGATTGCTAATTTACTCACAATGTTAATTATAAGTGTGTGTTATAAATTTATCAAGTGCTAAATTGATCTTTTCGCTCAGATTTTCATTTTTTTACACTTCGCACAAAACGCCGTTCGTTTTTTATGGATTTTTCTCAACGCATTTTTTCACCGATCCTTTCTCGCGCCGCTTCGACACTTTTCGTTTACAGGAAAGCCTTCCTGTGTTATCATGAGGTAAAGAGATTGTCCGCTCAATTTTATGAAAAATTTTCCGGGAGGATTCCAACGATATGCGAATGCGAAAAAAGAAAAACCTGATCCCCAGAATGGATCGCTGCGGCGATGTTCTGATCCGCGATCCCTACGACCGCCGGGGCCACTGGCGGGAGCTGATGCCGCAGGCCCGGGAGGTGCGGCTGGAGCTGGGCTGCGGCAAGGGCCGCTTTACCGCGGGCACCGCGGCGCTGGAACCGGATGTGCTGTTTATCGCCGTGGAAATGGTGCCTGACGCCATGGTGGTCGCCATGGAGCGCTGCGCCCGGGCCGGGGTGCACAACGTCTACTTTGTGGACGCCAATGCCGACCAACTCCCCTCTTTTTTCGCCCCCGGCGAGGTTGACCGCATTTACCTGAACTTCTCCGATCCGTGGCCCAGCAACCGCCACGCCAAACGCCGTCTCACCCACGGCGGCTTTTTGAAGCTCTACCGCCAAGTGCTCAAGCCCGGCGGACAGATCCACTTCAAAACAGACAATCAGGGACTCTTTGAGTTCTCCGTTGATGAGATCCCCCGCTTCGGCTTCACCCTCTCGGAGGTCACCCGGGACCTGCACGCCAACGGCCCTGTGGGCGTGATGACAGACTATGAGGCCAAATTTTATGAGCAGGGCCAGCCCATCAACCGTCTGGTCGCCACCATGGTGGACTGGGACGAGCCCTTCCCCACCACCATCCGGGACCTGCGGGACCGCTGGCTGGAAACCTTTGCCCCCGGCCTTTCCGAGGAAGACCTTGGCAAATACGTGCTGGCTGGCGGCAGTTATCTTTGGAACGTGTTCGCCTGCGACCTTGTGCCCTGCCTTTCCGGCGAGGCAGCCAATCAGGCCCTGACGGAACTGCCCGACACCGTGTGCTGCCGTTTTTATAAAGAAGCCCCCCCGCAGGACGAGCCTCGCATTCTGGACATTCCCATCAGTGAGGTCATGTCCCTGCCCCAGAAACGGGACTGGTATCTGGTGAGCAAGGAATTTGCATGGACCTATGCCCACACCAATGAGGGCGAGACTTATTTCGCAAAGGTATAATAAAAGCCCTGTCTGGCGATTTGCCAGACAGGGCCTCTCTTTTTAGGCGGTCTTTGCAAAAAGAAAAAGCGCTTTGGATAACCAAAGCGCTTTTTGACGGTCTTATCAATTAGGCCTTCTTGGCGATCTCGACGAGCTTGGAGAAAGCGACAGCGTCGTTGATGGCCAGCTCGCTGAGCATCTTGCGGTTGATCTCGATGCCGGCGGTCTTCAGGCCGTGCATGAAGGTGGAATAGTTCATGCCGTTGAGCTTGCAGGCAGCAGAAATGCGGGTGATCCACAGAGAGCGGAAATCGCGCTTCTTCAGCCGACGACCCGTGTAAGCATAGGTCAGGGACTTCATCACTGCCTGATTGGCAACGCGGAAATGCTTGGACTTGGAACCCCAATAGCCCTTAGCCATCTTCAGGGTCTTATTTCTTCTCTTGCGCGTCATCATCGCGCCTTTGACTCTAGCCATTGTAAAAAGCCTCCTATTCTAAACGTATCGTGTCTTACTTGTAGGGGATCATCTTGCGGACAGCGTCCATGTTGGTCACGTCCGCATAGCCGCCGGCACGCAGACGACGAGTACGCTTGGTGTCCTTCTTGGTCAGGATGTGGCTCTTGAAGGCCTTGGCGCGCTTGACCTTGCCGGTCTTGGTGAGGTTAAATCTTTTCTTGGCACCGCTATGGGTTTTCAGCTTAGGCATCGTAGTTAGCTCCTTCCGTGTAATTGAATCCTTATTTACTTGCCGGACTTGGGGGACAGGAAAATGGACATCATGCGTCCTTCCAGCTTGGCGGTCTTATCCAGATTGGCCGTCTCGGCACACTGCTCGGCAAAACGGTCGAGAAGATCCTTGCCGATGTCGGTATGGGCCATCTCACGGCCGCGGAAGCGGACGGAGACCTTCACCCGGTTGCCGTCAGCAATGAACTTCTGGGCGTTTTTGAGCTTCGTGTTGAAGTCGCCGACATCAATGCCGGGAGACATCCGAATTTCCTTGATCTCCACCACGTGCTGGTTCTTCCGGGCTTCCTTTTCCTTCTTGCTCTGTTCGAAGCGGAACTTTCCGTAGTTCATCAGCTTGCACACAGGCGGCGTAGCCTGCGGAGAGATCTTGACCAGATCCAGCCCTTGCTCGTCAGCGATCTTCAATGCCTCAGCGGGAGACATAATGCCCAACTGCTCGCCCTCGGCGCCGATCAGACGGATCTCCTTGTCCAGAATGTCCTCATTCAGTTCATGCACTAACTTAGCTATGGTCGAAGCACCTCCATCCAAAAATCACAAAACGCGGACACCATAACGGCATCCGCGCAACAACAAACCACCCTTCGGCGGTCTAGTAACGAAGCTCTTGACCTCTTTGCCCGTTGGCTGGAGGTGAGGCGGATGCGATCAGCCTTCTTTGTTTTGCTGATTTATCTTACCAGCCGGGCAGGTATTTGTCAACTGGTTTTTGAAAAAATTTTAAAAAAGCGAATAGATTCCTTTTTGCCTGCCCAGAATATGCCTGTATCTCACGGAAAGGAGGCCCATTATGCAGAACAAACAGCAGAATCGCAACCAGAACGAACAGCAGAATCAGCAGAACCAGAAGCAGGATCAGAAGGAAAATCAGAAAGAAAACCGCAAGTAACCTCTTCCTACCTCACAAGCAGGCTGTCAAAAAAGTCCCGTCAGACTTTTTTGACAGCCTTCCTATTTTGTGTATGTCACTTGGCCGCTTCCCGCGGCCCGGGCAAAAACTCCTCCCCTACCGCCGCCATGGTCAGCGCCCCGGCGGAAAGCTCCGTCAGCCGAGCGGCAAAGTGCTCTGCGCCGCCTGCGGGGAAAGCCGCCCGCAGTGTGATGTCCGTACCGTAGACCGTGTCCCGGATCACACCGCCTGCGGCGGCAATGTCCAGCTTCACCCGCTCTAAAAGCGGATAGGTGCAAGGCACGTCCCACAGCGTCCAAAGGCTCATCCGGGCAAGCCCCGCCGCATCCAGCGCGTCCTTGGCCCCCCGCGTATATGCCCGGGTCAGCCCGCCTGCCCCCAGCAGGATGCCGCCGAAATACCGCGTCACCACACAGCAGACGTTTGTCACCGCCTCCCGCTGGAACACGTTCAGCATCGGCTGCCCCGCCGTGCCCTGCGGCTCGCCGTCATCGGAATAACGGACGGCGTTCCCCTCCTTTAAAAGGTAGCACCAGCAGTTATGGCGGGCATCGTAATACCGCTTTTTCATCTCTTCAATATGCCCACGGGCTTCCGCCTCGCTCTCCACCCGCCAGAGGTGGCTGATGAACCGGGAACGCTTTTCCGTAAACTCGCTGTCCGCGTCCTGAAACGGCACCAGATAGCTGCTCATTCCCAGTCCTCCTTCGGCGGCGTCCAATCCGGGGTATAGTCCGCGATGCGCCCCAGCGTCCGGGGGCCGCAGACCGCCGTGATATCGATGGTCTCGCCATATTCCACGCGCTCCACCTTCGCCTCGCGGTAGAGCATATCCAGAAGGCCGCCCTTGTCATAGGGGAGATGGATGGTCACCCGGCGGGTGCCCTTGTCCAGCCGCTTGTCGATCATTTCCAGCAACGCAGGGATGCCCTCACCCGTCCGGGCGGAAACGGCACAAATGTCCTGCCCGTGGGGCATGATCTCCCCCGCCGGGACCATATCGCACTTATTGAATACGTCGATCCGGGGCAGCTCTCCGGCGCCCAGCTCAAGAATCAGGCTCTCCACCACCTGCGCCTGCTCCTGCCAGTCGGGATTGGATACATCCACCACATGCACCAGCAGATCGGCGTATTCCAGCTCTTCCAACGTAGCTTTGAACGCCTCCACCAGCTGGTGGGGCAGCTTGCGGATAAAGCCCACCGTGTCGGAAATGACCACATCCAGCGTATCGCTGACGGTGAGCAGACGGCTGGTGGTATCCAGTGTGTCGAACAGGCGGTTGTTGGCCGGGATGCCAGCGCCAGTCAGGCAGTTCAACAGCGTGGACTTGCCCGCGTTGGTATAGCCCACGATGGCCACCACCGGAATCTCATTCTTCGTGCGCTGCTGGCGCTGGGTGCTGCGCACCCGGCGCACCTCCTCCAGATCGGTGCGGAGCTTGTCAATCTTCTTGTGGATCAGGCGGCGGTCGGTCTCCAGCTGGGTCTCGCCAGGGCCCTTGGAGCCGATGGCCCCTTGCCCGCTGCCGCCCTGCCGCTCCAGATGGGTCCACATACCTGTCAGACGGGGCAGGAGGTATTGATACTGCGCCAGCTCCACCTGCAAGCGTCCCTCTTTGGTCTTGGCCCGTTGGGCAAAAATATCAAGGATCAGGCCGCAGCGGTCCAGCACCTGCACACCCAGCATGTCCGTCAGTACCCGCTGCTGGGAGGGCGACAGGTCGTTATCAAAAATGACCATGGTGGCCCCTACGTTTTCGCAGTAGAGCTGCACCTCCGCCACCTTGCCCTCGCCGATAAAGGTCCTGGGGTCCGGCGTGGCGCGGTTTTGCAGCACGATGCCCACCGTCTCTCCCCCGGCGGTCTCCACCAGCGCGGAAAGCTCGTCCATGGTGGCCTCGTCGGCATTTTCCGTTTTTTTCAGCACCGGGGAGTTCAGCCCCACCAGCACCACTTTATCTCGAATCTCATCTGTTTCCCGCATAAATCGGTGGTTCTCCTATCTTGCATGATCTGTTCTTTCAGTATATGCGCTCAGCGCCTAAAAGTAAATAAAAAAGAGAGCCTGCAAAGCAGACTCTCTTGTATGTGATCGCGCTCTTACTTGTCCAGACCGAACTTCTTGTTGAACTTGGCCACGCGTCCGCCGGTATCCACCAGCTTCTGCTTGCCCGTGAAGAAGGGGTGACACTTAGAGCAGACTTCCACCTTGATATCCTTCTTGGTAGAACCTGTCTCAATCACATTACCGCAGGCGCAAGTAATCGTAGTCTGCTGATAATTGGGATGGATTCCTTCCTTCATTGCTCTCGTTCACCTCTTTCTGATCCAAACTACCTCCGCAAAGCTTTCACCTCACAAAAGCGATATTAAGTTTACCACAGCCTTTTTTGAATTGCAAGTCTTTTTTTCGGGTTACGCCATCTTTTTTCTTTCAAAGACTCAAATATCCACACATGCCCCGGCGGTGAGGAAATACAGCGTCCGCCGGACGACCTTTTTTTCTAGCACCTGCTCCAGCGCCAGACTGTATGCTTCCAGCTGCGCGCGGTAGACCTCGGCCCGCTGGGCCGTCTCCTCCGGCGTGTGTACGCGGTCGCTCTTGAAGTCCACCACGGTCACCCCCGCCGCCGTTTCAAAGCAGCAGTCCACCACGCCCTGCAGCAGCATGGCGTCTCCCCCGCAGGCGGCGGGGTCGTACTGCCGCGCGTCCATCAGCAGCGTGAAGCGGTATTCCCGGCGGACATGGCTGCCCTGCCGGATCTCTTCCGCCAGCGGCGAGGCGAGAAAACGCTCCAGCGCCGGAATGTCCACCGCTTCCGCCTGCTCCGCCGTCAGCTGGCCGTTTTCCCGCAGACGCTGCACCTGCGCGGCCACCTCGCGGTCGGAAAAATCCAGATATTGCAGCACCAGATGGGTGGCCGTGCCCCGCTCCGCCGGGGTCAGGCCCTTCCGCTGCTGGCGGAAACGGGGCTGGGTCAGCGGACGGAGGTAGGGGGTGTGGGCCGCACCCTCCGCGATCTCCTCATCCAGCGCCCGGCCCTTGAGCTGGGTAGCCGTCACCTTAGCAGGCAGTGCCGTCTCCCGCGCGTAAGGGTACTGAAATGCCAGCAGTGCTGGGTCAAAGGACGCTTCCTCCGTCTGGTTTTCCCGGGAAAAGCCGTGGCGGCGGGGCGCTTCCCGGTAGTCTTCGCTGTCATGTAATTCCACTTGCCATGGACTGGTATCCGTGGAACGCAGGTTTTCTACCTCCGCGCCGCCGCAGGCGCGCAGCGCAAAGGCCTCCGGGCGGCACAAAAGGGGCAGCAGCAGCCACTCGCCAAACGTCCCCGCCCCCGCCACTGTCTCCGGCGCCACCGGGCAGGACGCCACCGCCGCCGCTTTTTGCAGGCGGCCAGCCGCGCCATACATGGAATCCACCAAA
The DNA here is from genome assembly GCA_934504065.1 of uncultured Dysosmobacter sp. GTDB lineage: Bacteria > Bacillota > Clostridia > Oscillospirales > Oscillospiraceae > Oscillibacter. The sequence continues at coordinate 9,022 of CAKSVQ010000065.1, forward strand.
ATCAGTTTTTCCTTGGGCCGAGTCATGGCCACATACAGGATGCGCTGCTCCTCCGCCAGATTTTCCCGGCGGAGCTTCTGCTCGATGGCCAGCCGCGCAAGCGTAGGATATTTGATCTTCCGCTTCAGGTCCACCCGCTGGGGCCCAAGGCCCATTTCCGGGTGCACCAGCACTGCCGTGTCAAAGTCCTGCCGGGAAAAGACGTGGTCCAGATCGGTCAGAATTACGATGGGAAATTCCAGTCCCTTGGAGCGGTGGATGCTCATCATCTGCACGCCGTTTACCGCCGCGCCGCTTTTCACCGCCGGGGCCTGCCCGGAATCCAGCAGCTTGTGAAGCTGGGTGACAAAGGCAAACAGTCCCTTATAGCCGCTGGCCTCAAATTTCTCCGCGTGAGAGGTCAGGGCAATGAGGTTTTCCTTGCGCTCGCCGCCGCTGGCCATCGCCCCGAAGATGCCCAGAATGTTCAGGCGGTTATAAATGTGCCAAATCAGACGGTGCACGCTCATATCCCTCGCCGCCAGCCGAAGCTGCCCCAGCAGGGTGAGAAATTCCTGCGCGTCCTCCCCGCCGTCGGCGCAGAGGGCCTCGTAAAAGTCCCCCTGCCGGGTCTTCCCCCTGATCTGCGCCAGACGGTCCGCCGTGAAGCCGAACACCGGAGAGCGCAACACCGCGATCAAGGGCACATCCTGCCGGGGATTGTCCACCAGTTCCAGCAGCGCCAGCACCACGGAAATTTCCATGGTGTGGAAGAAATCCCCGGTCTCTTCAAAAGAGCAGGGAATGTCCTGCTCCGCTAGCGCCTGCGCAAAGGCAGCGGTGCGGCTGCCGGGGGAGCGCATCAGGATCACAATGTCCTCCGGGCGGCAGGGGCGCAGCGTGCCGTCGCTGTCGGTAACGGGATAGCCCTCATCCAGAAGCTGCCAGATGCGGCGGGCGACGAACCGGGCTTCCGCCGTCAGCTTTTTGACGGGGTGGTCGTTTTCTGCCGATTTGCGTTGGGCAGAGATCAGGTGAAATTCTGTGGAACAGTCGTGCCGCTCCGGATAGTACGCCGCGCCAAAGTGCAGTGCCTCGTCCTCGCCATAGTCCATCTCACCCATTTCCACGGACAGGATGTTTTCAAAAATAAAGTTGGCCGCGTCCAGAATCTCCTGCCGGGAGCGGAAGTTTTTAGAGAGCAGGATCTTCCGCTCCTCCCCCTCCCGCGCCGTTTCATAGGACTGGAAACGGTTGTATTTTCCAAGAAAGATGGTGGGGTCGGCCAGCCGGAAGCGGTAAATGCTCTGCTTCACGTCGCCCACGGTGAAAAGATTCTGCCCCTTTCGGCTGACCGCCTGAAAGATGGCGTTTTGCACCTCGTTGGTGTCCTGATATTCATCCACCAGAATTTCCTGATATCGGGCAGCCACCTGCCCGCCCAGCTCGGTGGGCGCGCCGTCCGCCCCCACCAGCAGCTGCAGCGCCAAATGCTCCTGATCGGAAAAATCGGCGCTGTTCAGCCGCAGCTTTTCCGCCCGATAGGCCTCGGCAAAATCCGCCGTCAGCCCCAGCAGCGCTTCCATGGCTGGGGCCACCGCCCGCAGGTCCTCCATGGCCTCTTCCCCACTGACATCCAGCAGCCCTTCCAGCTTTTTCACAGCGCTCTTCGCCCCGTCCCAGACCTGCTTGAGCGCGGTCACCGCCGGGTCGTCCTTCCGGCCCCGGGGCGTGGAAAGCCGCGGGAACGTCACCATGGCCCCCCGCTGCCGTGCGCACTCCCAATCCGTGCTCTGGCTCAGGGCCTGTAGGCCCTGAGCGGCTTCCAGAAAGCGGGCGCCGTATCCGGTGGAAAGAGCCGGGTCGTCCTCCGTTCGCTCCGCGCTTTGGGTCAACAGCGCGGCCCAATGCCCTGCCTGACGGCGCACCGTGGCCAGCAGTTCCCCGGCATAGGGTGTCTCATCAAATGTATCCGGGAGATTTGCCCAACTTTGGCGGTTCTCCTCCAGCCAGCGGGCGGGATAAGCGTGGCTTTGCAGCTTGTCGTAAACCTCCAGCACCAACTCCTCCAGCGCCCGGTCGTCCCGGCCCGCGCCCAGCGTATCCGCCAGCTGCGTCCGGCCGTCATCCAGCCCGTCATAAAAGGCCTCCAGCGTCCGGGAGAGCACCCGCGCCCGCACAAGGCGGGACTCGCTGTCGTCCAGCACCCGGAAATCCGGCGTCAGTGCGCAGCGGTCCTCCTCCCGGGCGAGAAGATGGGTGTTCTCCCGCAAAAGCGCGGTGCAGAAAGCGTCCACCGTCTTGATATCGGCCTGATACACCCGCAGAAGCTGGCGCTTGAGGTGCCTGTCCTCCGGCGCTTTTGCCAGACGGCGGTTGAGCTCCGACGCGATCTTGCTGCGCAGCTCCGCCGCCGCAGCCTTGGTATAGGTAATGATCAGAAAATCGTCTACATTGCAGTGCTCCTGCGTCACATAGCGGAACAGCCGCTCCACCAGCACCTTGGTCTTGCCGGAGCCAGCGGCGGCGGACACCAGCAGGCTGCCGCCCCGGTT
>CAKSVQ010000066.1 GCA_934504065.1 uncultured Dysosmobacter sp.
GTCTTCGACTGCGCGGACGGCGAGATTTGGACGACGGTAGCTTGAGCGTGATTTTTGAAAAAGTAGCTTCGCCGCTTTTTCAACAGTAGAGCCCCCGGGCTGGCGTATGCCAGCCCGGGGGCTCTACATTTCAGGCCATGGCGGAGCGCGCGGTGCTTAAAAAGGTCTCTGCGGCCTTGGAAAGGGGGGTATAGCGCTTCCAGATCAGGGCGTAATGGCTTTTCAGCGGCGGCTCCAGCGGGCGGAAGCAAATGCCCTTGTCCAGCACGGAGGGCAGCAGGTCCTCTGTGGTCAGGTGGTATCCCAGCCCGCTTTTCACAAACCGCTCAGAAGAGCCATTGATAATGTTATAGGTGGCAGCGATGTGCAGGTTTTCGATGTCCGTTTCCGCCCAGCGAGAGATCAGGCGCTGCAAGCCTGCCCGGCGGTGGAATACCAGCGGCACATGGGAAAGGTCCTGTCGCTGCACACAGTCCTTTTGGGCAAGGGCGCAGTCCGATGGCATCAGCAGCCCCCAGCGCGAGGAATCCGCCAGCGAAATATACTCGTATTTCACCGCGTTGATGGGCTCAAGAAAGACGGCGAAGTCCAGACTGCCGTGCTCCAGCCGCTCTAACACGTCAATGGCGTCGCCGCCATAGAATTGAAAACGGACGCCGGGGTGCACCGCGCGGATGGCCGCGGCGGCCTTTAAAAGCGCCATGGTGGGATTGCCTCCGATGGAGACCTCACCGCTGAGCTGTGCGCTTCCGGTGCCGATCTCCCGCTCGGCCTTCTCGGCCAGCGCCACGATCTCCTCCGCCCGCTTGCGCAGCAAAACGCCGTCCTCGGTCAGCGTGACCTTGCGCTTTCCCCGGATCAAAAGCTGCTTGCCAAGGGACTGCTCCAGTTCGGTCAGCTGCTTGGAAAGAGTCGGTTGGGAGATGTGCAAGCTTTGGGCGGCCCGGGTGATGTTTTCCTCTCTGGCGGCGGCGAGAAAATACCGCAGCAGACGAATTTCCAGCATGATGCTCACCTCGAATACAGTATATCATTCCTGTCAACTATGATAATTAATTAAACATAAGTATTTGCTATTATCTATTTGACGGAGTATACTGATTCTGTATCAAAGCAATCCACAGCAAAAGGAAGAATTGGAACATGGAGATCAAAAGAGAGAAACGGCAGCTGGATATGCTGCACGGGCCGATTTGGAACAAACTGCCGCTGTTTGCCTTTCCCGTGGCGGCCACCGCGATTTTAGAGCAGCTGTTCAACGCCTCGGACCTTGCGGTGGTGGGCAACTTCGCCGGAGGGGACAAGACGGTGGCCGTGGCGGCGGTGGGAGCCAACAGCGCCATCATCGCGCTGATCGTCAATTTGTTCGTGGGCATTGCGCTGGGCGCCAATGTGGTCATTGCAAACGCCATTGGCCGGGACGACCGGGAGGCGGTGCACAAGGCCGTCCACACCTCCATTGTGGTGGCGGTCCTTGGCGGATTTTTTGTGGCGGCGGTGGGGGAGCTGGCGGCGGCACCGCTGCTGCGCACCCTCCGCGTGCCGGATGACGTATTTGCGCTGGCGCTGATGTATCTGCGCATTTATCTGCTGGGCATGCCGGTGATCCTGCTGTATAACTTCGAGGCAGCCGTTTTCCGCAGCGTGGGGGACACCAGAACGCCCCTAATAGCGCTGGCTACGTCCGGCGTGCTGAATGTGCTGCTGAATCTCTTCTTCGTGGCGGTGCTACATATGACGGTCAATGGCGTGGCCATTGCCACCGTGCTGTCCAACGCAGTCAGTTCCGTGCTGCTGCGCCGCCTGCGGACCGTGCAGTCCTATGTCCATGTGGAGTGGCAGGCCCTGCGCATTCATGCTGAGGTCCTGGGGCAAATTTTGCGGATCGGTCTGCCCGCGGGTGTGCAGAGCGCGGTATTTTCCATTGCCAACATCGTGATCCAGTCGGCCATCAACAGCCTTGGCACCACGGTGATGGCGGCGTCCAGCGCAGCGTATAATGTGGAGATATTCGCCTATTATGTGATCAATTCCTTCACGCAGGCCTGCACCACCTTTGTGGGCCAGAACTACGGCGCGGGCCAGATCAGGCGCTGCAAGAGGACGCTGCTTTTGTGCCTTGTGGAGGATGCCATCGCTGCTGCAGCGGCCATTGGGCTGGTGCTGCTCACCGGAAGGCAGTTGCTGGCGATTTTCAACAACGACCCGGAGGTGGTGTCCATCGGCTATCTGCGTCTTGTGATCGTATTCTCCGGCTATACGTTTACCATGCTCTACGAGGTGATGAGCGGGTATCTGCGGGGCTTTGGCATTTCGCTGGTGCCTGCGGTTTTAACGACCATCGGCGTGTGCGGCGTGCGGCTTTCGTGGATCAAGTGGGTGTTTCCCCGCAGCCAGACGTTCCGGACGATCATGAACGTCTATCCGGTCAGTCTGGCCACCACGGCGCTGTTGATCTTCGTGGCGCTGATGATCTACCATCCGTCACGGCGCTTTGCCCGGACGCAGGATGGCGAGAGTGCGGAGCAGGAAAAATGAAAATCGGAGGATCGCACATTGCGATCCTCCGATTTTTTATGAAAGGGAAGCGCCGAGGGGCTTTTGTGCCAGAGAGATAAAGGCCTGCATTTCGGCGGTGATCCATTTATCCTTGTGGTAGAACAGCTGCCGCCACACCTGAATGGGCGGGAAGTCCACAGGAGTGACAACAGCCAGCTGGCCCGCGTCCAGCTCGTCCCGCACCATATAACGGGGGAGAAAGGAGACAGCGGTGCCGTTTTTGATCATGCGGACAATGAATTCCGTGTTTCCCAAGTGGATAAACGGCCGGATCTGAAGATTTTCAGAGGTCAGATAACTGTCCAACAGGGCGCGGTAGCTGGCGTTGGGTTCGGTCAGGATAAAGGGCTCTTCCACCAGCTGGGCAAGCGTCAATCCGCGCCGCCGCAAAATGGGATTGCTGGCGGCGGAGACGAAGACCACGTCCTCCGGCTCTTCAAAGACCTTGATCCAGTTGGGGGCGCTGATTTTCCGGTCGGCAAGATAGACAAGCTCCAGCGTATTTTTGTTGAGTTGGGACATTAAGACGGAGGGGGAGTCCAGCGTGACCTTGATGGATACCTTGGGATATGCGCGGTGGTACTGCGCCAGCAGGTCTGGGAACACGCAGGCGGATAGGGATTCAATGGTGCCAATGGCCAGCTCACCGCAGGGCTCACAGCGTTCGTGCACCTCGTCCCGGGCGGCGGCGATCTCGTGGGCGATGTTTCTGGCGTGAGAGAAAAAACGCTCGCCGTTGGGGGTGAGAAAGACCTTTTTCCCAATGCGGTCGAACAGCCGGGTGTCCAGTTCCTTTTCCAGATGCTGAATCTGGATCGTGACGGCGGCCTGAGAATAGCCCAGTGCGTCGGCCGCTTTGGAAAAGCTGCCCAGCTTGGCGATTTGCAAAAAAGTATAAATTTCCCGCAGCTCCATAGTGCCTCCCCATCCCGACAAAGCCGGGATTCTATGGGTCCATTATACAAAATACGGGTGAGATGTGCAAGTAAAAACAACTTTAGCATATGAAAACAGAATGATGTCGAAAGAAATTTATATAAAGGCAAAACAAAAACCGATTTATAAAAATTATTGAATTGTATAATAAAAACTATAATATTTACAAAATAACCGGAAAATGATACCTTGGATGCAGATAAAATACGCGGCCTGTCAGTCAGGCCCGGAACGGAGGAGTGGTCGGGATGGCGCTGCATTCGATGGACGGAGTAACGGAGAAGTATCTTCGCATTCTGAAAGAGGAGCTATGCCCCGCCATGGGCTGCACGGAGCCGATCGCGGTGGCCTATGCCGGGGCGATCGCAAGAAAGACGCTGGGCTGCCTGCCACGGCGTGTTACGGTAAAAGCCAGCGGCAGCATCATCAAAAATGTGAAGTCGGTCATTGTGCCGAACACCGGAGGAATGCGCGGCATCCCTGCGGCGGTGGCGGCGGGGATCGTGGCCGGAGACGCGGCGGCGGAGCTGCAGGTGCTTGCGCAGGTCACGCCGGAGCAGATCAGCGCGACCCAGCGCTTTATGGAGGACACCGAGATTTGCGTGGAGCACGTGGACAACGGCTTTGTCTTTGACCTGACCGTGGTTTTGGAAGCAGAGACCTCCCGTGTGACGGTGCGCATCGTCAATTTCCACACCAATGTGGTGCTGGTGGAAAAAGACGGGAAAATCCTCTGGCAGCGGGAGTTTGAAGCGGCGGAAACCGCCGCCAGCGACCACTCTGTGCTGAATTTGCCTGCGATTTGGGAATTTGCCAATACGGTGGCGCTGGAACGGATCAGGCCCGTGCTGAGCCGCCAGATTCAAATGAACATGGCCATTGCGGAGGAGGGCCTGCGGGGAAACTATGGGGCCAACATCGGCAAAGTTCTGCTGATGAGCGGCGATGATGTGCGTACCCGCGCCAGAGCCATGGCGGCCGCCGGGTCCGACGCCCGGATGAACGGCTGCGAGCTTCCGGTGGTCATCAACTCCGGAAGCGGAAATCAGGGCCTGACGGCTTCGGTGCCGCTGGTGGTTTACGCGCAGACACTGCATTCCAGCGAAGAAACGCTTTACCGGGCGCTGGCCCTGTCCAACCTGACGGCGATCTACCAAAAGGCGGGCATTGGGCGGCTTTCCGCTTACTGCGGCGCGGTGAGCGCAGGTGTTGGCGTTGGCGCGGGCATCGCCTATCTCCACGGGGCGGACTATCCGGTGGTGGAGCAGACCGTTATCAACGCGGTGGCGATCCTTTCCGGCATGATTTGCGACGGGGCCAAGTCCTCCTGTGCCGCCAAGATCAGCGAGGCGGTGGACGCGGGGGTGTTGGGCTATCAGATGGCCCGGCAGGGACAGCGCTTCGAGGGCGGCGACGGCATTGTGAAGGACACCGTAGATGAGACCATCCAAAGCGTTGGCCGTCTCGCCAAGGACGGCATGCGGCAGACCAATGAAGAGATCATCCAGATCATGATCGGGGAGTAAAGCGGCGGGGGATTATTGTTAAGGAGTATAAAGAGCATAGGAGATAAAACAACTCTGATGGCCTTTGTTCAAAAGGTCATCAGAGTTGTTTTATCATTCGGAGGGCAAATACATTATGATTCATCCACATATTTGCAGTAACTTTCATTTCTGTGTTGAAATAGCATTACAAAATACAAGGAATTGCAATGTTTTCAGTCTTATAGTCCATCCAACATGTATTGCAGTCTTTCAATATAAATTTATGTATTTCCCGCTTTTGGTTGATTTTTGTAAACAATTTATTTATAATTGGATTCTTCTGATACCGAATCCAGGCAGAGATTATTTGATTCAAGTCTTAAATCAAAATTATACTACAAAGGGTATGTTTGCAAATATTGTGGTAATCAGATTTTAAGTATTGATGATTGTGAAATTGACCATATTATTCCCTATGACAAGGGCGGCCCGACAGAATTGGAAAATGCACAATTATTGCATAAATGGTGTAATCGAAGCAAAGGAAACAAATTAGAAATCGAGCCAGATTTTGAAGATGATAGTGGTGAAGACGAATCTGATTCTAATTAACTTTTCTTTAAGTGGATAATTGTAGATTAAGGCTCCGCTGATTTTCTTTTACGGAAAATCAGCGGAGCCTTTTTCGTGCCCAATATGGGATTGGATGTGATGATTATTCCCACTCAATGGTCGCGGGGGGTTTGCTGGTGATGTCATAGCAGATGCGGTTGATGCCCTGCACTTCGTTGACGATACGCACGGAAATCTTATCCAGCACGTCATAGGGGATGCGGGCCCAGTCGGCGGTCATAAAGTCCGCCGTGGTGACGGCGCGGAGCGCCAGCGTATAGTCATACGTCCGGCCATCGCCCATCACGCCCACGGAGCGGGTGTTGGTCAGCACGGCGAAGTACTGGTTCAGGGCCTTGTCCTCGCCAGCCTTGGCGATCTCGTCCCGGAAAATGAAGTCTGCCAGACGCAGCGTGTCGGCCTTTTCCTTGGTGATGTCGCCAATGATGCGGATGGCAAGACCGGGGCCGGGGAAGGGCTGGCGGGAGACCAGATATTCCGGCAGGCCCAGCTCGCGGCCCAGCTGGCGCACCTCGTCCTTGAAGAGGAGCCGCAGGGGTTCGATGATCTCCTTGAAGTCCACATAATCCGGCAGGCCGCCCACGTTGTGGTGGCTCTTGATCACGGCGGCGTCTCCGGCGCCAGACTCGATCACGTCGGGATAAATAGTGCCTTGCGCGAGGAAGTCCACCGTGCCGATCTTTTTGGCCTCTTCTTCAAAGACGCGGATAAATTCCTCGCCGATGATCTTGCGCTTGCGCTCCGGCTCGCTGACGCCTGCCAGCTTGGAAAGGAAGCGCTGCTCCGCGTCCACGCGGACAAAGTGGATGTCCCACTTGGCAAAGGCGGCTTCCACCTCGTCGCCCTCGTTCAGGCGCATGAGGCCGTGATCCACGAACACGCAGGTCAGCTGACTGCCCACGGCCTCGGCCAGCAGAGCGGCTACCACGGAGGAATCCACGCCGCCGCTGAGGGCCAGCAGCACCTTGCCGCTGCCAACCTTTTCCCGGACGGCGGCAATGGCCGTTTTCTTATAGTCCTGCATAGACCAGTCGCCCTTGGCGCCACAGACCTCATAGAGGAAGTTGCGGATCATGCGGACGCCGTTTTCGGTGTGGTTGACCTCGGGATGGTACTGCACGCCGAAAAACCCGCGGGCTTCGTCGGCAATGGCCACATTGGGGCAGGCATCCGAATGGGCCACCAGAGAGAAGCCCTCGGGGACCTTTGCCATATAGTCGCCATGGCTCATCCACGAAATGCCCTCGGCGGGCAGGCCCTTGAAGAGCTTGCAGGCGGTGTCATAATACGTGGGGGTTTTCCCGTATTCCCGGGCGGAATCGTCCTGCGCCTCGGTGACCTGACCGCCCAGCGTGTGGGCCATGAGCTGGCAGCCGTAGCAAATGCCAAGGATGGGCACGCCCCAGGTGAAAATGGCGGGATCGACATGGGGGGAGGTTTCCAGATAAACGGAGTTGGGGCCGCCGGTGAAGATGATGCCGATGGGCTCCATGGCCTTCAGCTCGGCCAGAGGGGTGGTATAGGGCTTTACCTCGCAGTAAACGCCGCATTCGCGGACGCGGCGGGCGATCAGCTGGTTATACTGGCCGCCAAAGTCCAGAACGATGACAGTTTGATGGGACAAGCGGATTCCTCCTTCGGTAAATGATTGGTTCCGCGCCCGGCGCGGAGGGGGGAGTTACTGTTCCTCCCGGAAGACGATGTTGCCCGGCTCGGCGGATTCGATGATGGCCAGAGACTTGAGGTTATAGCCTGCAGCGCGCAGACGATCGCCGCCGCCTTGGAAGCCCTTTTCCACGGCGCAGCCGATGCCCACCAGCGTGGCGCCCGCGGCGGTGACAATGTCGCACAGGCCGCGCATGGCCTCGCCGTTGGCCATAAAGTCGTCGATGATCAGGATCTTGTCGTCGGAGCTGATCCACTCCTTGCTCACCAGCAGCGTGACCTTTTTCTTATAGGTGTAGGAGAAAATGTCGCTCTGGTACAGTCCACCCTCAATGTTGTCGCTCTTGGCCTTTTTGGCGAAGACCATGGGCTTGTGGAAGTGGTGGGCGACGATGGCGGACAGCGCGATGCCGCTGGCCTCAGCGGTGAGGATCATGGTGACCTCATCCATATTGAAATGCTTGCCGAATTCCACGGCGATATGCTCCATCAGCTCGGTATCAATGCGGTGGTTCAGGAATCCGTCCACCTTGATGATGTTGCCGGGCAGCACCTTGCCCTCATGAACAATGCGGTCTTTCAGCTCCTGCATGAAAAACTCCCCCTCGTATTCTTTTCCGTATTCTTCCCCGCTTTTGCGGGAACACAGTTTGACTACTCTATTATCTCGAATCACGCCGGGTTTTGCAACTGTTTTTCCACACAAAAACAATTTTTTCGGCACCGTTCCATTGGTGGATATGCAAAAGAGGTCTCCGAGCTTTCCAAAAAGCCTTGCAGAGTTTCGCGGAAAAAGGCCGCCGGATTTTCCGACGGCCCCTTAAAGCGCTTGTTATTTGCCTTCCAGCTTGTCGGCGGCGGCATCCAGCCACGCGCCCTGGAAGCTCTCGATGTCTCCGGCGTCGGTCAAAGCGGCCAGCGCGGGATCAATGGGCATTTCCGCCAGCACAGGCAGGTTGTGGCGGCGGGCAGCCTCGGCGGTCTTCCCTTCGCCGAAGAGGTGGATCTTTTTGCCGCAGTCGGGGCAGGCCACATAGCTCATGTTTTCCACAAGCCCCAAAATGGGCACTTCCATCATCTCCGCCATCTTCACGGCCTTTTCCACCACCATGCTCACCAGCTCCTGCGGAGAGGCCACGATGATGATGCCGTCCAGCGGGATGGACTGGAACACGGAGAGGGACACGTCTCCCGTTCCCGGGGGCATATCCACGAACAGGTAATCGCAGTTCCACAGCACATCCGTCCAGAACTGCTGCACCACGCCGGAGATCACGGGGCCGCGCCAGATAACGGGGTCGGTCTCGTTGGCCAGCAGCAAATTGGTGGACATCACCTGAATGCCCGTGCGGGACTCCATGGGGTAGAGGCCCTTATCGTCGCCCAGAGCCTGCCCGTGGATGCCGAAGGCCTTAGGGATGGAGGGACCGGTGATGTCGGCGTCCAGCACGCCGACGGCATAGCCCCGGCGGCGCATGGTCACGGCCAGCTGACTGGTGACCATGGACTTACCTACGCCGCCCTTGCCGGAGACGATGCCGTATACCTTGCCTACATGGGCGTTGGGGTTGTGTTCTTTCAAAAGGGACTGCGGCTGCTGCCGCTCACCGCAGCTTTCGCCGCAGGTGGAACAGTCATGGGTACATTCGCTCATGGTAAAAATCTCCTTATAGTTCTTATTCAGGCATATTATTTGTTAGTTTATACCCTTTTGCACCCTGCGTCAACACTCATAAAGTGGAAAGGGACAGACGCTGCACGTGAACGGCGGGATCGCCGGAGAGCAGGGCGGCTTCCCGGCTGTGGCAGGTGAAAAGCAGAATCTGCCGTTTTTTAGCTTCTTCCTTCAACCATTGCAGCGCGGCGGCGCAGCGGGCGGCATCAAACGTGGCAAGGGCGTCGTCCAGCACCAGCGGGGCGGGATCGGCGGCGGGAAGCACCAGCTCGCAGATGGCCAGCCGCACAGCGAGATACAGCTGATCCACCGCTCCGGCGGAAAGATAGGCGGCGGGGCAGTATTCACTCTGGCCCGCAGGCTCGGCGGAGAGGTGGAACGCCCGGTCCAGCACCACGCCGCTGTACCGCCCTCCGCTCAGCTGGTGGAAAATTTCAGCGGCCCGGCGGCCCAGCGCCGGGGAAAAGCGGCTTTGCAGGGTGGAGTTGGCCCGCTCCAGCGCGTCCATGGCCAGACGGATGGAGCGGTATTCCTCTTCCAACCCAGCGATCTCCGAGGCCAGGCGCCCCTCCTCCGAGCGGGTGGCCACGGCATCGCCTGCGGCGTGAAGCTGCCCGGCCAGCCGATCGGCGGCGGAGCGGGCGGCGGTCAGCTCCGCCTGCGCGGCGGAGAGCTCCTCGCAGATGGCTTCCCGGCTGCGGCTGGGGGGAACGGCGGCTTCCTCGCCGTCATCCCCGGCAGCGTTCTTTTGTAGCAGCTCCAGCCGCATCCGGGCTTCCTTGGCGACGTTTTCAGCCCGGGTCAGCTCCTGACGGCGGATGGCGCACTGACGCAGCAGACTGTCAGCCGTGGCGGCGTCAAAGGCGGCAGGGGCGAAGCGGCGAATTTCCAGCAAAATGGCCTGCTCGTTGGAAGAGAGCGTGTTGTACAGGGCGTCCGCGGCGGCGGAGCGTTTGTCGGCCTCCGCCTGCGCTTCGTCCCGCGCCTGTACCAGCGCGGCGTATGCGTCAGCCAAGGTGTGCAGTTCTTCTTCACTCTGCGCGCCCCGCGCTTTCAGATAGGCGGCGTAGGCGGCGCGGTCCTTTCTGCGCCGCAGCGCCAGAAGCGCCGTGCACACCAGCGCGGCGGCGATGCCAATGCCGCCGGAACCTACTGTCGCGAAAAGACGGGAGAACCAGGCGGCAGCCCCGGCCAGAATGCCGACCACAATGGCCAGCCACCACGGGACAGGGCGAATGGCGGGGACGGCCCCGGCTGCTTTTTTGGCGTTTTCCACGGACTGCCCGGCGAAAGGACTTTCGCTGACGGCGGCTTCCGCCCGCAAAAGGGCCTTTGCGGCGTCGTCCCGCGCCGCCCGTGCCTTGGTGACAGCCTTGCGGGTGGTTTCCAGATTGACGATGGCCCCGCGCAGACGGCCAATAGTTTCATTTTCGGGAATGTGGTCGGCTTCCAGCTGGCTGCGCAGCGCCTGCGCTCGCTGGTCGGCCTGCGCACTGTCCTGCCGGGCCTGTTCCAACGCGCGGCGCTCCTGCGCGGCGGTCCAGCGGTCATATTGGGTCAGTTCTTCTTGCAGAACTTTTTCCCGGCTGGCCAGCTGCTGGGTCTGTTCCTGCGCGGCGGCCAGATGCCGGGCCAGCGTGTCCTGCGCGGAAAGCTGCTCTTGCAGGGTATGCAGTTCTTCTTCCAGCGCGGGAAGCTGTCCGGTTTTGTTGTGTCGGCGGCGGTTGAGCTGTTTTTTCAAAAGCTCCGCGGCCTCTATATAAGAGGTGTCCTCCTCGCCGGAGGTGATCAGCGCGGCAATGCGGCGTTCCAGCCCGGCGTCCTGCGTGACGGCGATCCCGGCCTGCCGGATAAAGGCACTGCGCTCATATACTTCCCGGCTGACGCCCAGCAGTGTTTCGCCGCACTCTGTTCCGGTCAGGCCGGGAAACGGTTCGCCCGTTCCGGTGTACAGCGCCTGAAACTCGCCCATCGGAGCGTTTTGGCGGCGAGTGGAGCGCAGCAGGGTCAATTCGGCCCCGGCGGCCTTGCAGTCTATGCGGCCGCTCATCACAGCGCCGCTCCACGGGGCGTAGCGGTTCTTTTCGGCAAGAGACCCGGCCTTGTCCCGCTCACGGCTGTTGATACCGTAGAGCATTGCCAGCAGGAAAGCGCACCATGTCGATTTTCCGGTTTCATTAGGGGCTTCCAGAATGTTCAGGCCATCCTTCAGTTCCAGCGTTTCATTTTGTAGCTTGCCAAAGGTGGCGGTCATGCGATGGATCAGCAGAACGATCCCTCCTAATAATACGTATATAATTATATTTGATGGCAAGATTATAGCATACCGGAATAGTGGATAGCAAGCGCATGGCTGGGGAGCAAGGCAATGTATTCGCCAAAGTGCACATAGGTAGTACCAGGAATAAGGGAGATTAATAGTAGATATGAGGAAAAGAGGAAAAGTGAAGGAAAAGGTGTTGACAAAAGGAGGTTGGTCTGGTAATCTAACTAAGCTGTCGCGAGGGGGTGGCCCCGAGCGGGGTCGAGTGAAGAAGAATTTTGAAGAAATTCAAAAAAACACTTGAC
>CAKSVQ010000067.1 GCA_934504065.1 uncultured Dysosmobacter sp.
GGGTTATAGCGGCAGGGAAAGTCACAGAGAATCGGTTGTCCCGCAGCAAAGTAATCAAACAGCTTGTTGAAGCTGATACCGTAATTAAACAGATAGGTAAACGAATTATGGGCAAAGTTCAGATCCGCGCGGCTGACGATGGAGGGAACGTATTTCTTCTCCACCCTGCCCTTGAATGTCACGTTTCCGATGTGTTCCTCCCGGACGCGCTGTTCCAACGCCGCCCGTTCGTCACCGTCGCCCCAGATCAGAAACTTGACGCGGGGATCCTTTACGCACTTTGCCGCATCCAACAGCAGACCGAGGTTGTTGACATGGCGGACGGAGCCGGTATAGATGACCTTAAAAACATTCGGATCGTTCAGGTCGGGATCTTCCACGCGGAAATGCTCTTTATTATAGTCAAACTGCTCCAGATCGACGCCGTTGTTGATGTAGTGTACCTTGGAGCGGGGGATCTCCTTCTCCCAGCCCTGCTTGACGATGTAGTCGTAGGCGCCCTCCATGGTGAACACCAGAGCATCGGCTTTTTTGTAGATCCACTTCTCGCCCCGATACAAGAGCTTGATCAAGGGGTTATCCTTCGTGAAGCGATCGGAGTACACCACGATGCTCTCCGGCCAGAGATCCCGCACCTCGCAGACGCACTTCACGCCGAACTGCTTCGCCAGCTGAAGCCCCGCCACCAGCGTCAGCGGATGGACGGAGGAGGCAAAAATCACGTCGGGCCTGCCGTGCTGTGCGGCGTACTCCTTCGCGGCCTTCTTCACATTGCGGTAGAAGTCGATCATATTCAGCACGCGCTGCTTGCCGTTGCCGGTGTAGGTGCGGGCGCGGACAAAAACGAAGGGCGTGTCGATCTCCTCAGCAACGTGCTCCTCCCACAGCGCGTCGGTCTCAAAAAAGCGCTCGGCCTTGCCGTGCTTGCTGTTGGCGCCGAAGACAACGGGCGCGTAACCGGCGCGGCGCAGATTTTTCGCAAAGTTATAGTGCCGCCCGCCGTGGTCGAAATACATATCACTTGCGTAGTGGTTTAAGATCCAGATGTTTGTGTTCATGAAAAGATTCCTCTTCTTGTGGTTTATGTCTGATAGCGGGGGAAAAAGCCGCTGGTGGGAGAACATCTTCGCGCAATCGCAGAAGCAATACACAACCTAATCGGCAAAGGAACGGACATGGGTGCTCCAAGATTGTTGCTCAATGGTAAACAAACTGTCGGCATCACATGGCTTTCTGTTTCTGTTGCGATTTCCTCTCATTCCAATCTTTCAAATCCATATCATACCCTTCGGTTTCAAAGGCGATATCCTCTCGCCGAAAAACCTTTACAATTGTCCGCAAAAATATTTTCACATCTCCAATAAAGGAGCAGGTATCTACATATTTCACATCCAGCGCCAGCTTGGTATCCCAATCCAACGCATTGCGCCCCGTGACCTGCGCGAGACCAGTCAATCCGGGGCGCACCTCATGCCGACGGTGCTGCTGTGCGTCCATATACGCTACATCCCGCACCAGCAGGGGCCGGGGGCCGACGATGGACATATCGCCCTTGAAGATGTTCCACAGTTCCGGCAGCTCGTCAAGGCTGGTGGAACGGAGGGCGCGACCGAACTTCGTCAGGCGCACCTCGTCGGGGAGCAGCTCGCCGTTTTCGTCCCGCGCGTCCGTCATGGAGCGGAATTTATACATTTTGAAGATCTTCTCGTCCTTGCCAGGGCGCTCCTGACAGAAAATGACGGGGCTGCCCAGTTTTGTCCGCACCAGCACAGCGATCAAAAGCATAACTGGACTCAATAGCAGAATGGCTATGGCAGACAAAACGATGTCCATCAATCTCTTTAAGTGATATCTATAAATCAATTCCCCTATCTCCCACTTACTCTTTTATCTTAGCCCGATAAAGCGGGAAGTAACTTACGTCCTCTATAAGCCCACATTCCATTCGCTTTTCAACAAGCATATCATATACGTCCTTATTCCAAATTTTTTTCCCGATATAAAAGTCAAACTCCGTATTCTTTCCAAATTTCTTTTTATATTGGAATAACGCATCGTTCGGATCGCTGCTTCTGCCGCCTCCATGGTGGATATATCGGAATCCATGTTCTTTCCCCCACTTTGCAGCTGCAGCCTCAAGCAATCCCCCTGCATTTAACTCTAACATTTTTTTGCTGCTCCCCAGCAAATGCGCATGTAGAATATTCCCCGCAGTGAAATACAGCTCGCTTGCGATAATCTCTCCTTTATAATGAAGCTGTCCTTCCAAAATATATGGTCTTAAATCTGATTCCAAAATCTTATAATAATCATCAGAAAAATAATACATTTTATCTGCGTGATTCCGATCCATCGTCTCTTCATAAATACGTCTGAATTCACTTAGGTCATCGGGCGATAACAGCAATTTAACCGTCACACCTTTCTCCAAAGCGCGTCTGTTATCTCGGCGCATGCTTTTAGCAAATTCTTTTTGAACAGGATCATCGTAACCTTCCAAATCAGTTCCGACTGTATGTCTGGAAAAAATCACGTCGTAACTGTCATCCACATCTAAGTAATTTTGAAATATTGGATGAAATCTAATAAACTCGCTGACTATCTTATGGTCGCTGCAATACTTTCCAAAAGCCTCCGAATACTCTTTTTTTAGTTCTTCACCATTGTTCGTTTCAAGAATCATTGGCCCGCCATAACCATACGGCGTAACTATGTCATAGTACTGCACCCCGTGAATCAACCATGGCACAGGACGCATGATGAACATATTTTTTATCATTCCGCTTTCGGATTTCCATTCAAATATGTTACATCTACCCTCTCCCATTGCTTGACACAGTTTTCCATACTCCTTAAGGAAGTAAATATCTAAAATCTTTTCTCTCATCTCTTCTTTACCCAATGCACCTGTATGTGGTTTTAATACTCTCGCCCTGCTGCGCAGACATTATGAACGCTATAGCCCAACCAGCGGCACGATTATTGCCTTTGAAAATATTTCAAAACTCCGACAGTTCATCAAAATCAATCGAATACATCAGCGTAAACACTCCGCTTTTTCTGTATTTCGGTTTCTTTTTCAAGTGTGTCCTGCCTAGGTCTCCTTCACCTTTTTCCATATGCCAAAACGTCTTCTTTCTACATGGCCAATCACGCGAAAACCCGCCTTTTCTACACCCCGAATCGAGCTAAGATTATCCGGGGACACAAACATATAATGCTCCCCGCGCTCCCCATCAGGAAGAGCCCTCACACAAATGCCCAACACATAGGGATAAATTCCCAGCCCACGGTATTCCTCCGTTGTCATACAAGGACCAATCTCATACTCGTTTTCTCGAAGGAAACTAAATTTAGGGTTTCGCCCAACCATCATGCTCTGGTGGACAATGACCCCCTCCACATTTTTTACCTGAAACAGACTGCAACGGCCCAAAGCAAGCCATTTCCAAACAAGCTCCGTCAAGTTGTTCTCTTTCCTTAACACACCGCGCAGCGTAGGCGTAGTAATCTCCAAATGCAACCCCTCCGGCAGCGATACAGGCGTCGTTCCCTCATCCAGATACTGAAAAAGTAAATCTTTTTTCATTGACCGCACCTTTCCCTCACGCGAAACAGGCACGGATCAGTTCGATGACCGTGTCCTGCCGCTCCGGCGTCATTTTGTTGTCGCTGGGCAGGCACAGGCCGCGAGCGAAAATGTCCGCGCCCACGTCAGTCACACCGCCGGCGATATAGGCGTTGGTGCGGCAGCGGAGGCTCCCCTCCCTGCCCACGCACTCGTGCAGACGGTACATGGGCTGCATGTGCATGGGCTTCCAGATGGGGCGGCCTTCGGCGTTATACTTCGCCAAGACCTCCAAAATTTCCGTGGGGCAGGACTTCCCCGTCATCGGATAGTACAGGGCGCGGGTGTCATCTCGAAGCTGGGCACACATGGCGTCCTCGTCGATGACCAGAGCAGAGAGCCAGTAGTTCGGCTCGGTACCGTCAACGATGGGATTCATCGTCACCGGCAGATCCCGCAACCCCTCGCGATAGCGCTCATAAATCGCCTTTTTCTGGGCGATGTGCTCCTCCAGATGGGGGTACTGGCCACGCACCACGCCCGCGACGACGTTGCTCATGCGGTAGTTGTAGCCCACCTCCTCGTGCTGATACCACGCGGCGTTTTCACGAGCCTGGGTCGCCCACTTCCGGGCGCGGTTGGCGTCCTCAAGGGAGTTGGTCAGAAGGCAGCCGCCGGCAGAGCCGGTGATGATCTTGTTGCCGTTATAGGAGATGGCGGCGTAGTCGCCGAAGCTGCTGCACTGCTTGCCGTTCACCGTGGCGCCCATGGCCTCGGCGGCGTCCTCAATGAGCAGGGCCCCATGGGCCTCGCAGATCTTCTTAATGACGTCCACCCGGCCGGGGAAACCGTACAGGTGGGCCATGACCACCAGCTTGACTTCGGGATAGAGCGCAAACGCCTTTTCCAGGGCCACAGGGTCCATGTTCCAGCTGTCCGCCTCGGTGTCAATAAAGACGGGGATGCCGCCCTCGTAGACCACGGGGTTCAGCGTGGCGTCAAAGGTCATGTCCGAGCAGAACACACGCCGCCCCTCAAGGGCGCCGTGGCTGATGGGAGGCTTGCCGTAGAGCCGCTCCCCTGCCAGTTTCACGCACAGGTGCAGAGCGGCGGTGCAGCAGGAGAGGCCGACCGCATAACCGACCTCTGCTTTTTCGGCGGCGATGCGCTCGACCTCGTTGATATTCTCGCCCACAGTGCTCATCCAGTTGGTGTCATAGGCACGGCGGATATACTCCATCTCTTCACCGTGCATGGTAGGCGTAGCGAGCCAGACCTTTTCGGCAAAGGGGTGAAATTGATCGTATGCGGTGAATGCCATAGGGCCACTTCCTTCAAATGAATTGAGTTCTTTGCAAATATCTCAGGAACAAACAGTTTCCTGATCGGGGATCCGCACGGTATCGCCCTGCGCGGCGTTGACCTCCTCCGGCTCGTGGAAGGTAGGCACGACTCGGTGCAGCACCTCCCGGATGCAGGAAATATCTTCCGTCCGCATGGTTTTTTCCAGCGCGTCATTCAATAACGTCAGTTTACGTTCCAGCTCCTCCGGCGTCACCGGGGGCTGGTGCTCCACGAAGATCATGCCATTGCCCGTTTTTTCCAGATCCCGGCTGGCGATCAGCAGCTCCTCGTAAAGCTTCTCGCCAGGGCGCAGGCCGGTCTCCACGATCTCGATATCCCGGTACGGCTCGTAGCCGGACAGACGGATCATATTCTCCGCCAGCTCCAGGATCTTCACCGGACGGCCCATGTCCAGCACGAACAGCTCGTTCTGCTTGGCCATGGCTCCCGCCTCCAGCACCAGCTGGGCGGCTTCGGGAATGGTCATGAAGTAGCGGATGATCCGCTTGTCCGTCACGGTGACGGGGCCGCCCGCCGCGATCTGGCGGCGGAACTGGGGCACTACAGAGCCGTTGGAACCCAGCACATTGCCGAAGCGCACAGCGGCGAAGGTGGTCTTGGAGCAGCCCGCCATGGACTGCACCACCATTTCGCACAACCGCTTGCTGGCACCCATGACGGAGGTGGGGTTCACAGCCTTATCCGTGGAGATCAGGATGAACTTCTTGACGCCGTGGGCGTCTGCCGCCCGGACGGTGTTCAGCGTACCGAACACGTTGTTGCGAATGGCCTCCTGGGGGCTGGTCTCCATCAGGGGGACATGCTTATGGGCGGCGGCGTGGAATACCACGTCGGGCTTGTAGGTATCAAACAGCATATCCAGCCGCCGGGGGTCCCGGACGGAGCCGATCTCAACGCTGAGGGGCAGATCCTTGCCATACTGATCCAGCAGCTCCTGCTGGATGTCGTAGGCGTTGTTCTCGTAAATGTCGAAGATCACCAGCCGCTTGGGGTGGTGCTTGACGATCTGGCGGCACAGCTCCGAGCCGATGGACCCGCCGCCCCCCGTCACCAGCACGGTACGCCCGGAAAGCAGGCCGTCCATAGCGGTGGTGTCCAGCTGGATGGCCTCCCGGCCCAGCAGATCCTCGATCCGCACCTCCCGCAGCTGCTGGCGGATGGGCTTCCGGTCGATCAGCTCCAGCGTGCTGGGCAGCGTGGAAACCCGCACACTTCGGTCCGTTAGCTGACGCAGGATCTCTCTGCGGTGGAGGTCATCCATGGATGGGATGGCGAAGATGGCCTCGTGAATATCCATGGCCCGCATCCGGGACAGGGCCTGCGAGATCGTTCCGCTGACCGGCACGTTCCGGATGCGCTTGTTGACCTTGCCCGCATCATCGTCGAAAAAACACTGGACGGTGTAGCGGCTGTTGGGGTTGTGCTGGATCTCGTCCAGCAGCTGCACACCGGCCGCCCCGGCGCCGATGATGGCCACGGGGATCGTGCCTATCTGCCGGCTGCGCAGCACCCGGGCGCGGTAGCTGCGGTAGCCAAAGCGCACCACCAGCATCTCCAGAATCCACAAGCTGGCGATGGCTGAGAGCAGCACGAAGGAAATGGTTCCAATGCCGCTCAGCCGGGCAATGGCCTCATAAACGATAAAGCCGCAGAACGCCGAGGCGATCAGCATGAGATACTCCCGGCTCTCGGCATACCGCCACAAGCTGTCGTAGGTCTTGAACACAAGCTGGGTGATAACGGTGCACCCATACAGCAGCAGCACATTTTTCGGGAAGCTGCCCTTGGCGCCCACCTCGGTATAGGGCAGCAGCACCGTGATGAACTTGTAGCCTGCCACTGCCACCGCGAACAGGAACGCGTCGCAGAGAAACAGCAGCTGTCTCCGAAATCGGCTCATAAAGGTACTCCTTCACCGGCAGACCGGTGTGTTTTTCTTATTGGGAGGCTTCCTCCGCCTCCCCTTCTCCGCTCTGGACCATCAGGGCCAGCACGGTGTACGCGTCCTGACCGGAGATGCCCTGCTCCTTCACGGAGCGGCACAGCGTCAAAAATGATTGATTTGTCTCGTTCAGCACCACCGGCTCCAGACGGCCTTCACCGTTCATGACGTCCAGCGCATTGCCGAGAGACAGAACGCCGTCCACAAAGGCGTCCATATTGTCCACACCCATGGCGGGCAAAACCTCCTGACGGTAAAAGTCCATCTGGAGGTTCCAGCCGTCTGGACTGGAGCGCACCTGATGGATGCCCTCCAGAGAGCAGGCAAACAAATCGTCCCACTTCTCACGGGGCAGATAGTAATACCGGGCCAGGGCGCTGTCGTTTTCATAGGTGCCGGAGGCCCGCAGGGCCGATACATACTTCAGCATATCGCCGTTGTAGCTGGGGTCGTTCAGCTGCACGGCGTTAGCAACGTAATTGCGCTGGTAGAAGTCATGGTCGAATACATTTCCACGGACACAGCCCCGGAGGAAGTCCAGATACTCATAAACGTCGCTGGTCTGGAAATTCTCCGCCTTCCGGTCCGTCATGCGGGCGCTTTCCAGCAGGCCGCCGAACACGGCTAAATACAGAGCGTATCCGATTGCCAGAATCATACCCGCCGTTTTCGACTTCTTTCTACCCTTCGCCGTATCGCTGGGCAGCAGCGGTTGGGCATAGAGCAAAATCGGCAGCACCAGCAGCACATAGGCGAAGCACTTGAAGCCCCGGACGGAGAAGTTGATCTCCATTAGGCTGTGGAGGTTCATCATGACCCACGCCGCCAGCAATGCAGCGGCCAGACTGTCCTTCTCCTTCCGGACGGTCTGCAGGCACAGCCACACAGAACCCAGTACAAAGGCCAGCGCAAAAACCGTCCCCACCAGACCGGTGTCGGCCATGGTTTGCAGCAGGTGATTGTGGGCATACTTGGACTCATACTGGAAGGACTGGACGGAGCGGGTCAGGTTTTCCGTGGAGCCGAGGCCCCGGCCCAGCAGCGGCGCGGTGGAGAAAATTTTCCACGAATCCTTATCAAACTCCATGCGCAGAGTGAAACTGTTGCCCCCCACCAGACGATCGTTCAACAGGCGGGACGCGATGACATCTGGAAGCCATGGATAGCTTAAGGTGATCGATTTTCCATCGTTCAGAGACAAACTCCACAAAGTCTGCCCCGCATCACCGGTGATTCGGATATGGACCTCTGAAGCATCCTCCGGAACCGTAAAATCACATTGGGAAAGAGGGCCGCTGTAGAGCGTGGTAATGGTGCCGTAATAACGCTCCAGCCATGTCTGAGAATAGACCAAAACCTCTGGGTCGCCGTCCACATCGCCGGTGATGGACGCCTGTCCGGACAGCCCATCCGGTAACAGGTAGTAAACAGACTCCCCATCAGCGGTGAAAGTATAGGAGCCAGTGTGCAGCAGAACCACCGTGCAGAGCGTCGCAACAACTACGCAAAGACAGCTTACAAATATCAGCACCGCCTTTTTATGGGCGGACAGCACCGCGCCCAGCCGCCGACCGGCCAAGGTGTCCAGTGCAAAGAGGATCACGCCGCTGAACAGGCACAACGCAACCGCCGTTTCATTGCCGCCGCTTACCATGGAGGAAGCCGGGACACCGGCGGCGATCATGGTCACGGCTGTTTCCGCCAGCAGGAGGAACAGACCGACCCGGTCCATCCGCTCTACCAAAAGCCAGACGAGGCAGGACGCCCCGAAGCAGAGCAGCGCGCCGCGGCTGCCGGTGAGCAGGAGGCTCACGGCGTTGACGCCGGCCAGCAGAGACGCCGCCAGCCGCCGCCAGATACAGGTGGAATTCTTCAGCAGATACAGCGCCGCGAACAGCGCCAGAGAGAAGAGACAGGCTGTTACGTTGGCATCGTTATACAGGCCGTTGACGCGGGCGGTAAAATACTCCGGCAGAGCGCTGGTGTAATCCGTGCCCAACACGTTCATCAAAGCGTTGAAAGGCCCGAACAGCACCTGACCGCAGCTCATGTCCAGAGAGATCAGAGCGATGACGGAGGAAACGGACGCGCCGCCCCACAGCAGACCGGGAACGTGTTTCCGCTCAAATCGGGACAGCAGAATGACCGCCAAGGAGAATGAGGCGATGAATTTATAGAACTCGGACTGGGCGTTGGCTCCGAAGGGAGAATAGATGGCCGCCGCGCCGTAGACGATGGCAAAGGCCAAGAGGCCCAATACCGGCACGGACAGCCGCTGCTCAAAACGAGACAGCGGCTTTTTACCAAGCAGGCTCAGGAAAGCCAGCGCACAGAGGATCATGCTCATTCTTCCCATCTGGACGGTCATGGCGATCAAGAGCAGGACGGAATAGAGCACCACCATGAGGGTATCTTTCCAGGAGAACACGCCCTCTCCGCAGCAGCCGTGCTGAGGGGCGGCGGGAACGGGAGTTTTTTCAGCCGGGGCGGAGGGTTGGGCCGCCGGGGCGGGAATGTTGTCTTTTCTTGATTTTTTTGCGCTCAAAGCAAAAGCCTCCTATATGTGAGTTCGCGGTCAATAGCGGGGCACAGCCGCTAAAAAAGCGGTCTGTTACAACCACTGATCATTCTAAAGTTATAACCCGGGGTGGGCGGGGAATTTTCAAAATCAGGTGGGGCAATCCCCACAAGGATCCTGACAAAAAAGCGGAAAAGGCCTTTTGGCCATACAATGTCCATTATAGTCCTATATACCTGAAAATACAAGCGTTTTCAACGTTTTTCCACATTTTAAGCGGTTATAAAAGCTCGGCAAAAACTGGCAACTGTTATGCGCAATGCACAAGGGGTTACAGAGAAAAAAGAAAAGGAGACGAGACACAACGAAAACGGGAATCGCTGAACCTCACAGAAAGCATATGAGAGTTGGCAGATGCTCTCAGTGAGGGCATAAAAGAACCCCCGGGCCGAAGCCCGGGGGAATCTCATTTCAGATGCAACGCAACTGTTGAATCACAGTGGAAGGACTTAGTCCTTGGGCAGCTGGATGAACAGGTTGGTGATCTCGCCGTCCTCAACCGTGTAGATCACGGAAGCCTCGGAGTTGGTCTTGATAGCGGAAGCGCTGATAGCCTCGATATCGCCATCAGTGTTGATGGTGTAGACCTTCACGTCGGAAGCCATGGACATGTTGGCGCCGTCACCCTTCACACCGTTGACCACGGTGCCGACGATAACCTCATCAGAGGAGACCTTCTTGACGCCGTCAGCGGTGTAGACATCCACACCCTTGGCGGACTTGGTAGAAGCCTTGTAGATGATATCATCGGTGTCGGAAGTGGTGGAGAACCAGATCACGTTGCCCAGAGCACCGGGGTTGTTGATCTGAGCGAGAGTCTGAGCGGTGCCGTTCTCATCAGCCTTGGCCATGATCATGACAGAGGTGACCTCGCCCTTCACGACAGCGTTGTAGACATAGTATGCAGCGGTGTCGGTAGCGGTATTCAGCTTGGAAGCAGACTTGCCAGCGATGAAGGTGATGTCCTTGCTGCTGTTGGTGGTGGACACGCCGGTGATGTAGACAACCTTGGCCACGCCGCCCTTGCTGTAGACATAGGTCTCAGCATTCTTGGGAGCATCCAGGATCTCGGGAGCGTTCTTGATGCCGGTGTAGACATTGAACTTGGCAGTCTCACCGTTCTTGTTGACCACGAAGATGGTCTTGGAATCGGTGTTGACAGTCTTGTTGCCAACGGTCAGCTTCTTGTTCTGCAGAGTGGGAACACCCAGAGAGTCATCGCCACCGCTCAGCTTGTACTCGCCGGCGGAGTTGGTCTTGACGCGAACCAGCAGGGGCAGATCGTTGGCAGCGAAGGTCTTGGAATAATCCTTGTCGGTGTCAACGGTCTTGACGGAGCCGTCAGCAAAGACCAGCTTTGCGCGGTTGCCGTTGATCCAGTTGGTAGCATCGCCGTTGATCTTCAGGAGCAGAGCGTAATCAGAGACGTTAGCGCCGGTCTCCTCGATGTACAGAGCGAAGCCGTTGGCATCCACATAGACATCATAGGAGCTCTTGTTGGACAGACCAGCCTCGGAGGTGCCGTTGAAAGTCTTTTCCTTACCATACTTGTAGGTGGTATCGCCGATGGTCAGGCTCTTCTCGATGACCTTCTTGGTCAGCTCGCCGGAGACAGACTCCATCTTGTACATGGTCTGGATCTCGCCGTCAGCATAGGTGAAAGCGACCACATCGTCCTCAGCGAAAGCCTCGGTCTCATACTCGTCGTTGAAGTCAGCAATGGTGCTGTCGGTATCGACCACAACATAAGCGTCCTTCTTGGAGGTAGCGTCCTTCACGTCGGTGATCTTACCAGCGTAGACGGACATAGCAATGACGTCAACATGGTTGTTGTCATCGTTGCGATAGACTTCGATCAGGGTGCCGTTGCCGATCTTGTCAGCGGTGCCGCCCAGCTTATCCAGCTTGGTGTCGTTGGCCTTGCTGACGGTGAAGGTAGCAGCGTCCTTGCCATTCTTGACGGTGTCAAAGCTCACGCCGTTGACATACATGTTGGCAGTGGTGTCCTTGGTGGACATGTTCAGGTCAGCATAGATGTCATTGATCTTCTGAGAGCCGACATAGGTCAG
>CAKSVQ010000068.1 GCA_934504065.1 uncultured Dysosmobacter sp.
TCGCGGCGATACGATTCCCGGCGCTGTTCGCGCCGCCAATCGTGCCGCTTCCTCGAAACAGCCTCGCTTCATCCGCCACCGACGGCGCTTCGGCTGTTTCCACACGCTCCGCGCAAGGAGGAACCAGTGAAACGCTTTTCACTGGTGACGGAAATACTGGGAGGCCCGCAGGCCGAGACAGTAAAAGTGTTTTCTGCCACGCACATGTCGTGGCAGAAAACCGATTTCATTACTTTTGCGTTTCCGAACGCGAAACTCTGCGAGCCCCTTTCTACAAGCTAACGCCCTCCGGCGCACTGCACCGGAGGGCGTTTCAAGTTTTCACTGCAAATCCGTTTTTCAGGTCTTTGCCAGCTTGACCATCAGCTTGACCGGGGTCACCTTTGCCAACACCCGGTAGAACTTATAGAACAGGCGGGGCGTATAAATGGTGCGCCCCGCGCGGGCCGCCCGCAACGCGCCGCCTGCCACCCGCACCTGATCGCAGTAGGGCAGCATGGAAAACATTTTGGAATTTCCGGCGATACCGCCCACATCCAGAAACTCCGTCTGCATGGGGCCGGGGCACACGGCCGTAGCGCTGATGCCCCTGGGCCGCAGCTCTTCCGCAAGTCCCACGGTAAAGGACGAGACATACGCCTTGGAGGCGGAGTACACCGTCATCCGCGGGTTGGGGCAAAACGACGCAATGGAGCTGACATTCAGCGCGCAGCTGCCGGAGGGCATAAACGGCACGGTCATGTTGGTCACCGCCGTCAGCGCCCGCAGGTTCAAGTCGATCATCCGGGTCTGGAGAGCGGTATCTGTCTCGCCGATATTGCCCAGATACCCGCACCCGGCGTTGTTCACCAGCAGCACGACCTCCGGCTGCTCGGCACGGAGCTTTTCCTGATACGCCATAAAGCTCATGGGGTCACACAGATCAAGGCCCATGCACACCGCGCTTTTGCCCATGGGCAGCGCGGCGGCAAGCTCCTCCAGCCGATCCTTCCGGCGGGCGATGAGCCAGTAGCACTCCACCTCAGGAAACACATCGGCGATCTGGCGCACGATCTCCCGCCCGAGGCCAGAGGACGCACCCGTCACAATGGCCGTTTTCATAGCCCGTCCTCCCTTTTTTCAGTGGGTCTCCGGCGTGGGATAATCCACGCCCTGCGTGTCCACCCGGATGGAAGCGATCACCACGTCTTTTTTGGGCTTGTCATTCATCATGTTCCGGGGCACCCGGGAAATATCGATGGCGATATCCGCCCCGTCGGTCACCTGACCAAAGGCGGCATACTGCCCGTCAAGATGGGGCGCGGGCGCGACCATGATGAAGAACTGGCTCCCGGCGGAGTTGGGCGCCATGGTGCGGGCCATGGACAGCACGCCCGTGGTATGCACCAGATCGTTCTGGCGGAAGCCGTTGGCGGCGAACTCCCCGTTGATCTCATAGCCGGGGCCGCCCATGCCGTTGCCGTTGGGGCAGCCGCCTTGGATCATGAAGCCGGGGATGACCCGGTGGAAGATCAGCCCATCATAAAAGCCCTTGTTGGCAAGGGAGATGAAGTTGTTGACGGTGTTGGGCGCTTTTTCAGGATACAGCTCGGCGGTCATCACGCGGCCGTCCTCCATGGTGATGGTTGCAATCGGATTACTCATATTATCGGTTCCTTTCTTTCATCGTTCTGTCGATCTCGCGCTTGGCGTCCCGCTGGGCGGTGGCCGCGCGCTTGTCGTAATTCTTCTTGCCCTTGCACAGGCCGATCTCCACCTTGACCCGGGAGTCCTTAAAATAAACGGACAGGGGCACCAGCGTATATCCGTCCTGCTTGATGAGGGCGTGGAGCTTGCGGATTTCCCGCTTGTGCATCAGAAGCCGCCGCGTCCGAACGGGGTCGCGGTTGAAAATGTTGCCCTTTTCATAGGGCGAGATATGCAGGCTGTGCACGAAAAGTTCGCCGTCCTTCACAGTGCAGTAAGAGTCCTTCAGGTTCAGCGTGCCTGCCCGGATGGACTTGACCTCCGTGCCGAACAGTTCGATTCCGGCCTCGTACCGCTCCTCCACAAAATAATCATGAAAGGCCTTTCGGTTCTGGGCCGCGATCTTGATCCCCTTTTTCTCCGTGGGGCTCACCTCTTTCCATGGGACGATCCCAATATTGGGTGTAGTATACCATACATGGGCAAATTCTTCAAGTGGACTTTCCAACTGCAGCGTGATGTGGTATACTATTTTATTATATCATTCATCATTCAGACAAGAGGAGTTTACGAATATGCTCAAAGATAAAGATCTGGTGGAAAAAACATTGCGCCGCGAGGAAAAATTCCACGGAAAAATTCTGGACGTGCACGTGGATGAGGTGCTGCTGCCCAACGGCAAGACTGCCCAGCGGGAGGTAGTGGAGCACGTGGACGGCGCGGCTGTGCTGGCGCTGGATGATCGGAACAATGTGCTCACCGTCACTCAGTACCGCTACGTATTCGGCAAAACGCTGCTGGAATTGCCCGCCGGAAAACTGGACCCCGGCGAGGACCCTGTCACCGGAGCGCTGCGGGAGCTGAAGGAGGAGACCGGAGCGGTGCCGGACGTGTTTTTGCCGCTGGGGCGCATCATCCCCGCCCCCGGCTGCTACGGCGAGGTGCTGCACCTGTTCCTTGCCCGGGGACTGCATATGGAGCAGCAAAACCTTGACCCCGACGAATTTCTCAATGTGGAGCGCATCCCCTTTGATGAAATGGTGCACCGCTGCCTCAACGGCGAAATCGAAGACGCCAAGACCGTGGCCGCCGTGCTGCGGGCCAAGGTACAGCTGAATCTGTGAACAACGCAAATGCTGGGAGGCTTCTATGGATAAACAAAAAACCGTTTTGATCGTGGAAGACGAAAAAAACATTGTGGATATTCTGCGCTTCAACCTCCAGCGGGAGGGCTATCGCACCTGCGAGGCCTACGACGGGGAGGACGGACTGCAAAAGGCCCACACGGAAAACCCGGACCTCATTCTGCTGGACGTGATGCTGCCCAAAATGATCGGCTTTGACGTGTGCAAGGCTCTGCGCGGTGAGGGCAACAATGTGCCCGTTATCATCCTCACCGCCCGGGAAGAAGAAGCGGACAAGGTGCTGGGGCTGGAGATCGGCGCAGACGACTATATCACCAAGCCCTTTTCCATGCGGGAGCTCATCGCCCGGGTAAAGGCCAACATCCGCCGCACCGATATGGCTGCCGCCCCCGGCGGTTCCGGCGCGGCCATGAGCGTGACCGGTGACCTTTCCATCAATACCGACAGCCATCAGGTCTACCGAGGCGGCAAGGCCGTGGACCTGACCCAGCGGGAATATGAGCTGCTGACCTTTCTTGCAAGCCACCCCAACAAGGTCTATTCCCGCGTGGACCTGATGGAACAGGTGTGGAACTACGGTTACGTTGGCGACGACGTGCGCACCGTGGACGTGACCGTGCGCCGCCTGCGGGAAAAAATTGAAGCGGACCCTGCCAACCCCGCCTATATTCTCACCCGCCGGGGCGCTGGCTATTACTTTGCTGTATGAGTCCCCGGGCAAAACAGGAAAGAGGGGGGCATATGTTCCGCAGCCTGCACATGAAGCTGACGCTCATCATGCTGCTGCTCATCACCTCGCTGATGGCGGTGGTGGGCGCGTTTTTGACCGCCAGTGTCTCCAGCTTTTTCATCAATACCTTTTATGAGCAGATGGACAGCGTCTTCACCCAGCGGGACTTTCTCTCCGACCTGCGCAGCGCCGCCGCGCAGGAAGACGCCGCCGGGCTTTTGAAGGATATGCTGGATGTGAAATCCGGCGAGTTGGGCGTGGACTACCGCTCCCGCAATTACTTCCTGCTGGACGGCGCCACCGGGGCGTATCTCTCCGGCTCTGCCGGGGAATCCGCCATGCCCCGGGAGCAAAGCCCCAACCTGCTCACCGCCCGGAACGCCGTGGTCAGCCGCGACGAGACCACCGTGGGGGACGACAGCGACATCACCGCCGACTATATGGACGTGGCCGTGCCCATTCTAGGCGGCGGCAACGCCTTCATTATCTACGTGCTGGACAGCAAGGACACCGTCTCCGGCCTGAACAGCCGCCTGTTCCAGATCATCACGCAGGCGCTGGTCATCGGCCTTCTGATCTCCGCCATGCTGAGCTTCCTGCTCTCCAAGACCATGGTCGGCCCCATCGAAAAGCTGACCGCCGGGGCGGTGGAGATCGCCGCCGGAAAGTTTGACAGTCCCCTGCCCGTGGAGTCCACCGACGAGATCGGCATCCTTACCGGGACCTTCAACGAAATGTCCGGTGTGTTACAGCGCACGCTGGCGGCCATGGAAAACGAACGCAACAAGCTGGATACCCTCTTCCTCCACATGACCGACGGCGTGGTGGCTTTCGACCATGAGGGCCATGTCATCCATTGCAACCCCGCCGCAAAGTCCATGCTCCACCGCCCCAGCCGGGAGATCACGGACTATACCGAGCTGTTCGGCTCCCTCCACTCCTTTTCGGATATGCTGGCCCTGCAGCGGCCCAATTATGCCGAGGCCCAGATGGAGGTGGCAGGACGGGCGCTGGAGGTCTATCTGGCACCGTTTTCCGATCAGGCCAGCGGCGGCGTGCTGGCGGTGCTGCATGACGTGACCGAGCACCACCGCAACGAAGAGCGCCGCAAGGAATTTGTGGCCAATGTCTCCCATGAGCTGCGCACCCCGCTGACCAATGTCCGCAGCTATGCCGAGACCCTGCGGGATTCCGGCGACGACATCCCCCGGAACATGGCCAACAGCTTCCTCGACATCATCATCACCGAGACCGACCGCATGACCCACATCGTGCAGGACCTGCTCACCCTCAGCCGTCTGGACTCCGGAAAGGCAGAGCTGGTGCTCTCCCGCTTCCCCTTTGGGGAGGCCATTGCCAGCGTGGCCCGGGCCAACGCCATGAACGCACGGCAGCGCGGCCATGAGCTGCGCTATGACCCGCCGGAGAACCTGCCCCTCATCGTGGGCGACCGCTCCCGTTTGGAGCAGGTGATGACCAACGTGCTGGGCAACGCCATCAAATACACGCCGGACGGCGGCCACATCCGCATCACCGCCGGGTCCACCAGCGAGACGGTGTGGATGGAGGTCAGCGACGACGGCATCGGCATCCCGGAAAAGGACCGGGAGCATATTTTCGACCGTTTCTATCGGGTGGACAAGGCCCGCTCCCGGGAATCCGGTGGCACCGGACTGGGGCTTTCCATCGCGCTGGAGATCGTCCAGCGGCACCATGGCCGTCTGGAGCTCATGCCCCACGAGGGCAAAGGCACCACCATCCGCCTGACGCTGCCCATCACGCAGGATCAGGCGCTCTGACCGCGGAGCAGGAGGCAGGCATGAACGACAAGCTCCGGCAGCGCCGGGATTTCATTCAAAATATCATCATCACAGTGCTCACCGTTTCCGCCGTGCTACTGTTTCTCCAGACCCAGTTCAACGCGCTGGGCCCCACCAGTCCGCTGCATCGGCTGCTGCGGGGCCCAGGCCAAAACGGCGCAAACGACGCCGCGCAGGCCCAGTCCCTTTCCGCTCCAGTGCGCTGGGCTGTGTCCAGCCCCTATGGCCGCTGCGCCGCCGCGTCCACACTGGAAACGGATGAAACGCTGCGCGGCCTTCTGCGGGAGGCGCTGGGCTCCACGGAAACATTTTCCGCCTGCGGCAAGGAAGAGTTTCTTGGTGCGCTGCAAGAGGGTGTTTCCGTTTATTTTGACTTCTTCTCTCCCCTGCCCCTGTCCGTCCTTGCGGAAAAGGCAGGGGCCTCGGCGGCGGATGAGACTGCCGCGCGGTATCTCGTCCTCTCCGGAACGGAGACGGACACCGTGCTGTACGTGTGGGATGGCGGCAAGGACTGCCGCCGCTGCACCACCGCCGTCTCCCGCAAAACGCTGGACGATACCCTTGCGGGCTATGAACTGGGCAGCGCAGCCTTTGCCATGGATCTGGACACGCCCCACGCCGACGCGCTGGCCCCCTGCTCGCTGTTTCTCTATGAAACACCCGCCCTTCCCGTCCTTACCGCGCTGACACCGGACTATGACCGGAACACGCTGCTGGCAGGGCTCGGCTTTAACCCCAACACCAAAAACAGCTATACTGACAACGACACCGAAGTCATCTCGGAGGAGGGCCGCTCCCTCCGCCTGCGCGCGGACGGAGACATTACCTATCAGGGCGGCGACGGGACGCTGCGCATTGACTCCGCCGACACGCTCCCCACTCTGGCCGAGGCCACCGACGGCGCCGGGACGCTTGTAAGCTCCCTGCTCTCCGCTTCCGCCGGGGAAGAGGCCCTTTACCTCACCGGGGTGCGCCGCAGCGGCGAGACCACCACCGTCACCTTCGGCTATCACTCCGGCGGCGTGCCCATCCGCTTTTCCGACGGGGAGGATGCCGCCTGCGTCACGCTGGACGGCGCGGCCGTGACCGCCCTCACCCTGCGGGTGCGGCACTATGCCGCCTCGCAAAGCGATTCTGTCCTGCTGCCGCTGAAACAGGCGTTGGCCATCGCCGCCCGCTATCCCGGCTGTGAACTCCGGATCGGCTATGCCGACCGGGGCGGCGCCACCGTGGACGCCGCATGGCTGGCCGGATGATCGAAAAGGAGGCCCCACTTGGACCGCTACCGTTTGAAAAACATCATTATTCTGGTCTTGCTGCTGGCAAACGGCTTTTTGCTGGGGGTGCTGTCCCTGCGCCAGACCTCGGAAAACAGCTCTCACCGCCAGACCGCCACCCAGCTTGTCTCTCTTTTCGCCGCCGACGGCATGACCCTGCAAGCGGAGGACATTCCCACCGCCGCGCCCCCCGCGAGGCAGACGCTGGCCCGGGACACGGAGTGGGAGCGGACGGTGGCCGCTTTCTTTCTTGGGAAAAATCCCGTTGGAGCCGACCGGGGCGGCGATATTTACGCCTATACCGGGGCGCAGGGCGGGGCGGCGCAGTTCCGCTCCGGCGGCAGCTTTGACATTGCCTGCGCCCTGACGGACACAGATGGCGAAGCGCTGATCCGGGAGTTCTGTCAGAAATTTTCGTACAGCGACCCGGTCTTCTCGCTGGAGAGCGACGGCAGCGGCTCTGCCGCAGCCTCCGCCCGCTTCAGCCGCCTGAGCGTGCCCAACTGCACCGTCACCTTTACACTGGGCTCCGGCGGGGTTCTGCTGGCCGTCAGCGGCACGCTGCTGCCCGCCAAGGGCACGGAGTTTTCCTATGAGGTGGAGCCCCTTTCCGCCTCCGCCGCCCTCACTGCTTTCCAGCGCGTCCGGCGGGAACGGCAGGCCGTGGTCTCCTCCATCGTGTCCGTCACCTCCTGCTATGAGCTGGAAAGCACGCCGTCCGCGCCCATGTCGCTCGCCCCCGCGTGGTGCATCGCCACCGACACCGGAAATTATTATGTGAACTGCATCTCCGGTCTTGTTACGACAGGGTAAGGTCGGTCCCCCGCGGAACTTCCCGGTTTTTGTTTTTTTCTGCCAGCGAAAGGAAACGTTTGCAATTCCCGGCAGGGTATGCTATGCTATTGATGTGTACGTATCGCCGCAGGGCGGTATGAAGTGGTGTTTTACGGGCAAACTGAGCTTATCAGCTTATCAGAGTGCCCTTGCCTATCATATCTTGAAGAGAGGGTCAAGATTTTGACGAAGTATATTATTGAGGGCGGCAAGCCCCTGTTCGGCGAAGTGGAGATCAGCGGCGCAAAGAATGCCGCCGTCGCCATCATTCCCGCCGCGCTTTTGGTCGACGGCGTGTGCCGCATTGAAAATATTCCCCAGATCTCCGATGTGACGATGAGCCTGAAAATTCTGGAGCAGCTCGGCGCGGCCATCCGCTCCATCAATCCCCACACGGTGGAGATCGACTGCACCCATATCCGCACCACCCGGACGAGCTATGACCTCAGCCGCAGAATTCGGGCCTCCTATTATCTCATCGGCGCGCTGCTGGGCCGTTTCGGTCAGGCAGAGGTCGCCATGCCCGGCGGCTGCAACTTCGGCGGCGTCCGCCCCATCGACCAGCACGTCAAGGGCTTCACGGCTCTGGGTGCGAAGGTGGTGGTGGAGGGCGGCTTCATCCATGCCTCCGCCAAGGAGGGCTGCCTGAAGGGGGCCAATGTGTATCTTGACGTGGTGTCGGTAGGCGCCACCATGAACATTATGATGGCCGCCGTCATGGCGGAGGGCAACACCGTCATTGAAAATGCCGCCAAGGAGCCCCACATCGTGGACCTTGCCAACTTCCTCAACTCCATGGGCGCCAACATCCGCGGCGCGGGAACGGACACCATTAAAATTCAGGGCGTTCACTGCCTCACCGGGGGCTGCTATGCCATCATTCCCGACCAGATCGAGGCCGGGACCTACATGGCCGCCGTGGCCGCCGCAGGCGGGCAGGTGCTGGTGAAAAATATCATCCCCAAGCACATGGACTGCATCACCGCCAAGCTGGTGGAAATGGGCGTGAGCGTGGAGGAAAAGGAGGATACCCTTCTCGTCCGCCGGACGGAGCGGCTGCAAAAGGCCAACGTCAAGACCCTGCCCTATCCCGGCTTCCCCACGGATATGCAGCCCCAGATCACGGCCTGTCTGTCTCTGGCCGAGGGCACATCCCTTGTGACCGAGGGCGTTTGGAGCAGCCGCTACCGCTATGTGGACGAGCTCAAGCGCATGGGTGCCAACATTCAGGTGGACGACAAGACCGCCGTGGTGGAGGGCGTGGACCATCTCACCGGAGCGCCCATTCAGGCCTATGACCTGCGGGCAGGCGCGGCGCTGGTCATTGCCGCGCTGGCCGCTCATGGCCGCAGCGAGATCAGCAACGTGCAGTATATCGAGCGCGGCTATGAGGACATTGTTGCAAAGTTGCGGGCCCTCGGCGCGGACATCCGCGCCGTGGACGAGCCGGACGAGGCGGAGGTCTCCGCCAACGTCGGCTGACGCGCTTATCATGCTATGCGTCCGCCGGGGAGAGTGGCGACAACAGTCGGTAAACTCCCGGGCGGATGCTTTTTCACCAACGGGAAAAGCGAGGTATCTTTTTTGACCACCGTACATACCCTTGCCAGCGGCTCCTCCGGTAACGCGCTGCTGGTTTGCTGCGGCTCCACCCGCGTGTTGGTGGACGCCGGGATCTCCTGCCGCCGCATCACCGCCGCCTTAGCGCATATGGGGTTGCGGCCGGACGAGTTGGACGCGCTGCTTATCACCCACACCCATTCCGACCATATCGCGGGACTGCAGACCCTGCTCAAGCGCACGGAGTTTCCCATTTATTCCACCGCAGCGGCAGGACGGGAGCTTGCCTTCCGTCTTGCGGGCATCCAGCCCCGGCTGCGGGCGCTGACGCCCTGCGAGCCGTTTTCCCTCGGCGCTCTGACCGTCACCGCCATCCCCGCCTCCCACGACGCGCCGGGAAGCTGCGGCTATCGGCTGGACGGGGCGGACGGCGGCGTCGGCATCCTGACGGACACCGGATATGTCACCGACGAGGCCGCCGCGCTGCTGCCCGGTGTGAGCCTTTCGGTGCTGGAAGCCAACCACGATGTGGAGACCCTTTGCAGCGGCCCCTATCCTTATTATCTCAAAGAGCGCATTCTCGGCACACAGGGCCACCTGTGCAATGAAGATGCCGCCCGCTTTGCCGTAACACTGGTGCAAAGCGGCGCGTCCGAAGTGGTGCTGGCTCATTTGAGCCGGGAAAACAACACCCCCGCCATGGCCCGCACCGCTGTGGAAAC
Organism: uncultured Dysosmobacter sp.; assembly: GCA_934504065.1. GTDB lineage: Bacteria > Bacillota > Clostridia > Oscillospirales > Oscillospiraceae > Oscillibacter. The sequence continues at coordinate 9,775 of CAKSVQ010000068.1, forward strand.
GGCGCTGAACGCCGCGGGGCTTACCCCCATTCTCTCTGTGGCCCCGCGGGATACCCTCAGCGAGGCCCATATTTGCAGGAGGACCGTATGCAGCGAGTGAGTATACTATGCGTGGGCAAGATGAAAGAGCGGTTTTACATGGAAGCCGCCGCTGAATACGAAAAACGGCTCTCCCGTTTCTGTAAGCTGGAGATCGTGGAGCTGCCGGAAGAGCGCCTGCCGGAAAACCCCTCCCCCGCCCAGATCGAAGCGGCGCTTGCCAAAGAAGCCGCCGCCGTGCAAAGCCGCCTGCCCTCCGCCGCCTTTCTCATTGCCATGTGCGTGGAGGGGCGGGAGCGCTCCAGCGAAGAGTTGGCCGCCCTGCTGGCCCAAAGCGCCAATCAGGGCGAAAGCCACATCGTCTTTTTGATCGGCAGCTCCTTCGGAATGCACCCCTCGCTGAAACAGCTGGCGCAGGTGCGCCTTTCCATGTCCCCCATGACCTTTCCCCACCATCTGCTGCGGGTCATGCTGCTGGAACAGATCTACCGGGCTTATCAGATCAGTGCGGGAAGCCGCTACCACAAATGAAACCTTCGATCAAGTGGCATAGCCACTTGATTGAAAGGGCTTCGCTGCGCTCTGCGCCTCGGTTGGCCACATTGCGGCCAATTCGACACACGCTCCGCGCAAAGTGTTTTATGTCACGCACATGTCGCGGCATAAAACCGATTTTATTGCTTTCGCGCCTGCGGGCGTGAAACTCTGCGAGGCCTTTCTGATAAGCTGATTATAAAAGAGATGACTGTCTGCCACACGCCTGTCGGCAGACCCGCCATATCGGAACAACATTCTAACAGGAGGTTCTTGCAAATGGATTTCATGAAGGAATACGAAAAATGGCTCGCAAGCCCCGCCCTCTCCGCCGAGGAAAAGGCGGAGCTGGAAGCGATCCGCAATGATCCCAAGGAGATCGAATCCCGCTTTTTTGGCCCGCTGGAATTCGGCACCGCCGGACTGCGGGGCACCATGTACACAGGACTGCACAATATGAACGTCCATGTCATCCGCTGGGCCACGCAGGCCTTTGCCGACGTGATCTGCGCCGAGGGCGAGGATGGAAAGCGCCGGGGCGTGGCCATCTGCATGGACTGCCGCAACCACTCCCGGGAATTTGCCGTGGAGGCCGCCAGAGTCTGCGCCGCCAACGGCATCCATGTGCGCATTTTTGAGGCTCTGCGCCCCACGCCCGAGCTGAGCTTTGCCGTGCGGGAATACCACTGTCAGGCGGGCATCAACGTCACCGCCAGCCACAACCCCAAAGAGTACAACGGCTATAAGGTCTACTGGGCCGACGGCGCCCAGCTTCCCCCCCACCATGCTGACGCCATTGCCAAGCGTCTTACGGAGATCGACATTTTTGACGGCGTGAAGTCCATGGACTATGAGCAGGCCGTCTCCGAAGGGCTGATCGAGACCATGGGCAAGGAGACGGACGAAAAGTTCCTCTCCCACGTGATGGCGCAGGTCAACGACCCGGAGACCGTCGCCAAGGTGGCGGATACCTTCAAGATGGTCTACACTCCCTTCCACGGCACGGGCTATCAGCTTATCCC
>CAKSVQ010000069.1 GCA_934504065.1 uncultured Dysosmobacter sp.
TTTTGCTACCGTGATGCGGTCGGCGCTCAGTCCGGTCAGCGCCGCCACCGCCTGCGTCACCTGCAAGCGAACATCCGCTCTGTCCCCGCCCTGACACACCACCACCGCTCCCCGGTACGCCGGATAAAGCCGCTGGGTCACCACGGTCCCGTCCCCGCTGCCTCCGGTCAAAACCGTCTCGGAGCTTCTGGAATAGTCCTCCGGCGAGGCCGTGCTGCCGCGATAGCTCAGGTCGGTATCCTGCGCCAATATCCGCTCTCCGTCGGATTCCAGCGCCAGCATTACCCGTACCTGCCCCACGCCGCTCATGGTGCCAAGAATATCCTCCATCTGCGTCTGCACATCCGCAAGCGTCTCGGCGGCGTCTGGCTGCGGCGCAGTCTTCTCTGTACCGCCGTTCCCACTCGGCCATAACAGCAGCCCTGCGCCCATCAGCGCCACCAGCGCCGCGTATTTGTACCTGTCCCATAGCCTTCGCACTCCTTCAGCTTTTTCCTTCATGCCAAACCTGCCTCTCCGCCGGGATGCCCAGCTCCCCGGCGATCCATTCCGCAAGGGCCGCAGAATACGGCCCCGTCAGCTCCACCTGCCAGAGGGTCAGCAAGCCGTCTTCCCCGACGGAAGCCTGCACCCGGGCCGTGACCTCTCCGCCCAGCTCCCTCGCCTTGTCCGATATATATGCGCCCGCCTGCTCCTCTATGCCCGCCTTTGCCGCTTCTTCCCCGGCAGCGGCAAGGGTGCTTCCGGCCTGCCGGAGCGCCTGCGTGTATTCCTGCGGCAAAAGCCGCAGCCGCTGCCAGTCCGCGCCCATCACCGGGCGCAGCAGCGCCAGCGCCAGCAGCACGCCGCCGATCAGCCCGCAGACCCGGCGCACCGTTCCCTCCGGCGTCAGCGCCTGAGCGGCGGTGACCGCCAGCGCCGTGCAGCAGACGGCGGCAAGCCATTCCCGCAGCGCCCCGGTCATGGCACCACCGCCGCCACGGAGGCGAGAATCGACACCAGCAGCAGCGCCGCGCAGCTCCCGGTCATGCCCAGCACCAGTCCAAACGCGCCGCCAAGGCCGTCGATGAGCCGATTCAGCCCCGGAGCACCCACCGCCCCGGCCAGAAACGCCGTCAGCTTATAGATAAGATACTGGATGCCCAGCTGCAAAAAGGGATAGGCACAGGCGGCAAGAACCGCCAGCATCCCGAAAATGCCCACGGTGTTGCGCAGCACGCCTGCCCCAGCCAGCACCGTTTCTGAGATCTCTGCCAGAATGCCGCCCACCACCGGGACCGCACCGGAGACCGTCGCCTTCGCCACCTTCACGGCCATGCCGTCCGCGCTGCCCGCGATCACGCCGCCGATGGAAAGATACAGTGTGAAGGCCAGCAGCGCCGTGGTCAAAAGCCATGTCACCGCCTTTTTCAGTCCCTCCGCCAGCGCCGCCAGCCGTCCTCCCGGCAGGCAGGCCGACGCCGTGAGCACCCCGATATACAAATAGGTCAGCGGCAGCAGCACACGGTCGATCAGGCCGATCAAAAGGTCGATGAAGAACACCGTCGTCACCTGCCGGAACGCGGCCGCGCCCACCCGGCCTGACGCGGCTACCGCCGCCGCCAGTGTGGGCAGCAGCGCTTTGGAAAAGGTGTTCAGCTCCCCGATGGTCTTTGTGCCAAGACCGATAAGGCTGTTCAGGCTGCCCGCTGTGAGCAGCGTGACAGAAAGCGCCCCGGCCATGGGGAGAAACAGCGCCGTTTTCCCACCGTCGCCGCTGGGGCGAAGACTCTCCACCGTGCCGCACAGCAGCGCTGCCAGCAAAATGGAGGCCGCGCCCCGCACCCGCTGGCGCAGCACCTTTCCCACCTGCTCGCCCACCTTGTCCAATAATGAGGAAAGCGTTCCCGCGTCCGGGACCGTTCCACCCCCCAGCAACTCTCGCGCGTCCTCCGGCAGGGCCTTTTCCAGCTCTCTTGGCGCTTCCCACGCCCGGGCGCTGCCTGTCAGCGCCGCCAGCAGGAGAAAAATCAGCAATATCCGCTTCATGCCACCCACTCCATCACAAGCTCCAGCACCGCCCGCAGCAGCGGCAGAGCCGCCAGCAGGGCGCACACCGTTCCTGCCGTCTCCACCAGCGCGGCTAGCGCGCCGCTTCCGGCATCCCGGCACAGTGCGCCGCCCAGCCTGACGGTCAGTCCGATCCCCACCGTTTTATAAAGGGGGACGAACAGTGCACTGGGCAGGCCGCTGCGCTCTGCCAGCTCCTGCAAAAGCGCCACGATCTCCCGCAGGCTGTCCGCCAGCATCCAAAGCCCCACCGCACTTGCGCACAGCAGCAGCACCAGCGCCTGCTCCGGGCTGCCCTTTTTCACTACCAGCGCCAGCACCGCCCCCACAACGCACAGGGCGGTGATCTTCACCGTCAGGTCCATAGTCAGAACTGAAACAGCGTTTTGATGAGCTCGAACAGTGCGCTGATCTGCCGCACCATCATCATCAAAACCACCACCAGCCCGGCAAGCGTGGTCATCATCGCCTGCTCTTCCCGGCCGGAGCGCACCAGCAGCTGGTTCAGCACCGCCACCAGTATCCCGATCGCGGCAATTTTAAAAATGAGATCCACGTCCATTTTCCGTATCCTCATATCAGCAGGATCACCAGCAGTGCCGCCGCGGAAAAACACAGCGCCGCCGCACGCCGATCCTCATCCTTTCTTCCCGCCGCCCGCTGCGCAGCCCGGCGGGAAAGCTCCTCCGCCGCCCGGTCGGCGGCCTTACAGGCCTGTTCCTCGTCTCCTCCCAGCGCCGCACCCAGCGCCGCAAGCACCCGGAGGTCCTCCGGCGGCAGTGGCAGCACATCGGCGCACCGCCGCCATGCCGCGTCCAGCGCCTCGCCGCGGCACAGGGCTTCCGCCGTCCCGGAGAGAAACGCCCTCACCGATGGGCAGCGCCCCTCTGCAAAAGTGCACAGCAGCCGGGGAAGGGGCATATGGGTCTGCCGGATCGCCTCCCCCAGCCGTTCCAGCGCTGCCACCAGCTCGTCCTCCGCCTGACAGCGGCGGCCACGCTCCGCAAGGCGCAGCATCACCGCCAGCGCGCCGCCCAGCAGGATCATCCCACTGCCCAGCAGCTTCAGCACGGCAACTCCTCCACTTGGTAGGTCCGCTGCCCGTCCTCCACACGAATGCACACCGCCTGCTTGAAAACCCCCTCTTCCAGCAGCTCCCGGTACAGCGGCCGCTGGCAGAGTTCCCCGGTGCCGGAGGCATGGACGGTGGCCAGCAGCCCCACGCCGCAGCCCGCCGCCATCACCGCGCTTTTCAGGTCCTCCCGGGCCGTGATCTCGTCCATGGCGATGACCTGCGGGTTCATAGCCCGCAGCACGATGGGGATGCCGATGGCCTTGGGACAGGCATCCAGCACATCCGTCCGCTGTCCCACGTCCATCTGCGCCTCGCCCCGGTACATCACCGCCACCTCTCCCCGCTCGTCGATCAGCGACACCCGCAGGGGCGGCGTGGATGCCGTGCCGTCGGAAAGGCAGCGCACCAGATCCCGCAGCAGCGTGGTCTTTCCGCCCCCCGGCGGGGACAGCAGCAGCGTATTTTGAAACGCCCCATCCAGAAAAAGCTGCGCTGCCACGTCTTCCCCCACACCCCGCCGTTCCCGGGCGATGCGGATGACCGCCGAGGAAAGGTCCCTGAGATTGGTGTTCACCCCGTCTTTCATCACGGCGGTGCCGCAGAGGCCCAGACGAAAGCCGCCCCGCACAGGCACAAAGCCCTCCCGCAGGGTCTGCGCCGCCGCATAGCGGGAAAATTCCGTGGCAAGGTCGCACAGGGTTTCCAGTTCTGACGGATCGACATCGGCGTCCAGTGCCTTTTCTCCTCCCGGCAGCAACACGGTCATGGGCCGCCCCGCCCGCAGCCGCAGTTCCTCCGCCGCGGCCTTGTCCGTCTCCGGCAGGGCCATGGCGGCCTTTCGCAGGCGGCTTGGCAAAACCGCGGCGGCTGCTTCATAGCTCGCAATATCAAAATCCTTTTCCAAGGGCCGCTCCCCCCTTTCCTGTCACACTCTATGACGGCTCGTCCCGCAATATGCCGTCCTATCAAAAAAGTGGCCGTCAATGAAAAAACCTGCCCGCCGCGTAAAAACGCGGCGGACAGGTTCGGTGTAAATATACTATTCAGCCCTCTTCGGCGATCTTGCGGCCCATGAGGGTGCCCATCACGGAGGCCATCATCAGTCCGCGGGTCCAGCCGGAGCTATCGCCCAGGCAGTGCAGGCCCTGCAGGCTGGTGTTGAAATCGGTGTCCATCTTCACCCGGTTGGAATAGAACTTCAACTCCGGGGAGTAAAGCAGTGTTTCATAGGCCGCAAAGCCCGGCACCACATAGTCCATGGCCTGAATGAAGTTGATGATGTTGGTCATGGCGCGATAGGGCATGGCGGCGGTGATGTCGCCTGCCACGGCATCGGGCAGGGTGGGCCGGATATTGGACTGGGCCAGTTCCTTCTGCCACGTGCGCTTGCCGTCCAGAATGTCGCCGAAGCGCTGGACAAGGATCTGACCGTTGGCCAGCATATTGGTCAGCTCGCCCACCTTCTGGGCATAGGCGATGGGCTGGTTGAACGGGATGGAGAAATTGTGGGAGCAGAGGATGGAAAGGTTGGTGTTGTCGCTTTTCAGGTCCTTATAGGAGTGGCCGTTGACCACCGCCAGATTGTTGTCGTAATTTTCCTGACTGACAAAGCCGCCGGGGTTCTGGCAGAAGGTGCGCACCTTGTTCTTGAAAGGCCGGGGATAGCCCACCAGCTTGGATTCATACAGCACCCGGTTGACCATCTCCATGACCTCGTTGCGCACCTCCACCCGCACGCCAATGTCCACCGTGCCGGGAGCGTGGGCAATGTTATGCTCGGCGCACAGTTTTTCCAGCCAGTCCGCACCGCGGCGGCCGGTAGCCACCACCGTGTGCTTGGCGTAAATCTCCATGTCGTTCTTACCGTTGGAAATGGAAACGCCGTGGCAGACATCGTTTTCCAGAATCAGGTTGCTGCACTCATAGCCGAAATACATCTCCACGCCGTGTTCCTGCAAATAGCGCTCGATGGCAAGGTAAATGGCCTGCGCCTTTTCCGTACCCATGTGGCGGATAGGGCAGTCCACCAGCTTGAGACCCGCCTGAATGGCCCGCTTGCGGATCTCCTTGCGCTCTTCCTCATGCTCAAGGCCCTCAATATGGGTGTCCGCGCCGAATTCCAGATAGATCTGGTCGGCATAGTTAATGGTCTCCTGCGCCACCTCCGCGCCGATGAGGGTGGGCAGATCACCGCCCACCTCATAGCTCAAAGAGAGCTTACCGTCGGAAAAGGCGCCCGCGCCGGAAAAGCCCGTGGTGATATGGCAGTAGGGCTTGCAGTTCACGCACTTGCGGGTCTTGTCCTTGGGGCAGTGGCGGTTTTCCACCGCCTGTCCCTTTTCCACCATGATAATCTTCTGTCTGCTGCCCTTTTTGATCATTTCAAGGGCGGTGAAAATACCGGCCGGGCCGGCGCCAACGATCACAACGTCTGCGTTCATTACTCTTATCTCCTTCTATTGACCTCATCCATTGGTTGTTGATTGGGCGGACAGCGCCACCGCGTGGCGCACCAGCGTAAAGGGCGGCACCTGCCGGGGAAGCTTCATGCGAAACAGCATCTGCGGCGTGCGGGGCTGCGTCAGCTCGCCGCCCTCCGCGTCCTGCATCACGGGGACCTCCATGGCAAAGGGGCGCAGCGACGGGCCCACCAGCTCCACCGTGTCCCCCGTGGAAAACTTGTTGCGCAGGGACAGCACCGCGTTGCCCGCCCCGTCGCACTCCGTCACAAGGGCCACCACCTGCCACTGCCTGATATAGCGGGAATTGTCGTAATACTGGCCCGGCGGGCCATAGTAAAAGCCCGTGGAATAGGGTCGGTGGCTCACATGCTCCACCTCATCACGCCAGACGGGGTCAGGGCTGCGCCCCTCCCACACGTCATCCAGACAATGGCGGTAAGCCCCTGTCACGATGGCGGCATAATAGGCAGACTTGGCCCGCCCTTCGATCTTCAGGCTGGAAAGTCCGGCATCCACCAGATCATCCAGATGGTCGATCATGCACATATCCCGGGAGTTGAGGATGTACGCGCCCTTTTCATCCTCTTCGATGGGGAAATACTCGCCGGGGCGCTTTTCCTCCATCAGCGCATAGTGATAGCGGCAGGGCTGGGCGCAGGCCCCCCGGCTGGAATCCCGTCCGGTCATATAATTGCTTAAAAGGCAGCGCCCGGAATAGCTGACGCACATGGCGCCGTGGACAAAGGCCTCGATCTCCAGCTCCGGCGGCGTTTTTGCCCGGATGGTGCGAATTTCCTCCAGCCCCACCTCCCGGGCAAGAATCACCCGGGAAGCGCCCAGATCATACCACGCCCGGGCCGTTTCGTAATTGGAGATGCTGGCCTGTGTGGAGATGTGCCGCTGGCAGGAGGGGGCATACCGCCCCGCCAGCGTAAAGGCCCCCAGGTCCGCCACGATCAGCGCGTCTACCCCGGCGTCGTTCAGCATTTCCAGATGCTCCGGCAGCCGGGCGATCTCATCGCCGCGGGGCATGGTGTTGATGGTGCAGTGCACCCGGACGCCGCGGCTGTGCGCAAAGCGCACAGCCTGCCGCAGCTCCTCCGGCGTAAAGTTTCCGGCAAAGGCCCGCATTCCAAAATCCGTTCCCGCCAGATACACCGCATCCGCCCCATATAGCACGGCCATTTTCAGCCGCTCCATATCTCCTGCCGGGGCCAGCAGTTCCGGTTTCTTTCTCATATCAGTTCCCAACATAGTCTCCGCTGGCAAGGAACTGGTTGTGCTCCTGCAGGGTCTTGGAGAAGTGGTGCAGCTTGTCCTTGCCCAGCGCATAGTAATAATAATCCGTGGTGTCCGGCTCCAGCGCGGCCTGAATGGCCTTCATGCCCGGGTTTGCAATGGGCGTGGGCGGGAGCCCCGCGTTTTTATAGAGGTTATAGGGCGAATCCACCGCTTTATCCTCGTTGGTGATGGCCCCGGTGTGCCCCGGCAGCGCATAGAGCAGCGCCGCGTCGATCTGCAGCAGGCCATAGGTGCCGCCCTTGTCGCCGGAGCCCTCCAGACGGTTGTAGATCACCGAGGCGATCCTGCCCTGATCCGTGCCGTCCGTCTCCTTTTCGATCAGGGAGGCAATGGTCACGATCTTCTTAAGGTCATAGCCCCGGGCCTGCGCGGCGGCAAGCTGCTCGTCGTCCAGCTTGCTGTTGAAGTTGGAGATCATCTTGGCAAGGGCCGCACCGGGCTTTTTCATGTTAGTGTAGAACTCATAGGTATCCGGGAAAAGATAGCCCTCCAGACGGCTGATGTCCGTGGAACTGTTGTCAATGAAGTCATAATCAAATTGGTACGTCTGGGCGGCCTCCAGCAGCGCATCTTCCGTGGCGACATTGTTCTTGGCCAGCAGTTTGATCGTCTCGGCCACCGTATAGCCCTCGGGAATGGTGACGCGCACCGTTTCGGCGTTCATATTGCCGGAGGAGCTGTGCATCCCGGTGATGAGGGCGTTGTAGTCCATGTCGGTATTGAGCGTATAGGTGCCCATACCGATCTTGTCCTTGGCGTGGGCCACCCCGGCAAAGAGCTTGAAAAACCACTTATAGCGGATCAAGCCCGCGTCTTCCAGCTTGTCGGCAACGGTGGCAACCGTGTCATCCGCCGTGACCTCCACCTGCACAGAGGTGATCGACCCCCGGTTGAAGGCGCACAGATCGCTCATCAGCAGCCAGCCAACGCCCGCCAAAATCGCGGACGTGAGCAGCACGAACAGGATATACACCAGCGGATTGACCCGTCTGCGCCGACGGCGGCGGTGCACCGGGGCCTGCGCGCTCTGGCGCTGGCCCCTGCGCACCTGCTCCGTATCCCAGCTGGCTGTATCGCCTCTTTTGAAATCGGACATAGAAACCTCCATTTTTCGCTTTGCGTCCTGCGACCGCCCTCCGTTTTACCGGGCAGCCTTTCGTTTATCCTGCGCCACGTGCACCAAAAACAGCGGCAGCTTCATCATCCGCCCGATGCGCGAGGGCTCCTTGCACAAACGGTAAAACCACTCCAGCCCGTGGTCGCACCAGAATTTGGGTGCGCGGGCCGCCGTTCCGGCGAACACATCCAAACTGCCGCCAAGGCCGCACAGAAGATGCGCCCCGGTAGCCGCGCCGTTTTTCGCCATCCAGAACTCCTGCTTGGGCGCACCAAGGCAGACGAACACGCACGCCGCGCCGCTGCGACGGATGTCCTCCACCACCGGAGCGTCCTCCTGAAAATACCCGTCATGGGTCCCGGCGATACAAAGCCCCGGATAGCGCGCCTTCAGCTTTTCCGCCGCCTGCTCCGCAACGCCCGGCTTCGCCCCCAGCAGATAGAGAGACATGCCCTCCTTTGCCATTCTTTCCATCAACCCGGCGGCAAATTCGATCCCCGGCGTCCGCTCCTTCAGCGGCGTGCCCAGCATGGCCGCCCCCTTGATCACGCCGATCCCGTCCGGCAGCACCAGCGCTGCGCCGTTGACGGCGGCTTTGGCCGCCGCGTTCGCCCGGCAGGCCTCCACGATCTCCGGATTCGGCGTGACCACGTAATGCGCACCCTCGCTGTGCAGCAGGCCCTCGGCCCGGTCCAGCGCCTCCTCCATCGTCACATTGTCAAAACCAACGCCTAATACATTGATTCGCATGGGATCACCTCATTACACATACTCATACAATTTTAGATTATAACACGCAAGCTTTCTTTTGTCCAACCCCAAAATAAACGGGGAAGCGTTTTTGCTTCCCCGTTTCCCGATTTACCTTTTGATGCAGCCCTCACGCTGCCTTGGCGGTCTTATCCGGAAGCTGTGCCAGCACCACCGCCGCCAGCATCAGCACGCAGCCGAAATACTCCCTGCCGTTCATGCGGTCGTGCAGCAGCAGCGCCCCGGCCAGCGTGGCGAACACGGATTCCAAGCTCAGCAGCAGCGAGACCACCGTGGGGTCGGAGTCCTTTTGGGCGAGGATTTGCAGCGTATAGGCCACGCCGCTGGAAAAAACACCCGCATACACAATAGGCCACACGCACATCCCCAGCGCTTCCAGCGACAGCGTTTCCACCGCCAACATCCCCACGCTGGAAAGCACGGTCGCCGTCAAAAACTGCACGCAGGAAAGCTCCACACCGTCTACCGTCTGGGTGAAATGGTCGATCACCAGAATGTGCACCGAGAAGCACAGTGCGCACAGCAGCACGTAAAAATCTCCCTGCGTGACGGTGAAATCCTCTGTGATGCACAGGCAGTACAGTCCCGCCACCGCCAGCACCACGCTGACCCAGATGGTGCGGGGGGCTTTTTTCTTCAAAAAGATGCCCACCACCGGAACGACCACGATATACAGTGCCGTGATGAACCCGGCCTTGCCGCTGGTGGTGGTCTCCATTCCCTTTTGCTGGAGATTGCTGGCCACCGTCAGCGCAATGCCGCAGCAAACGCCGCCCACGGCCAGATCCTTCCATGAGCGGGTGATACTTTTGCCGCCCCACTTCCGCCGGATGGCGCACAGGCCCAGCAAAAATAAAAACGCGATGGCCGAACGGACCGCGTTGAAGGTAAAGGGACCCACATAGTCGGCGCTGACGCTCTGCGCCACAAACGCCGTTCCCCAGATCAGCGCCGCCAGCACGGGCAGCACATTTTGACGCACACGGTTTACTCTCATATCTCTTGCTCCAACATCCCATCTATGGTATGATTTAATAATAACAAGCTGATATTTTAGCATCGGGGTGAAAAAATGGCAAGACTTTCTCGAAATTTCTATATACAGGACACGGTGGAGGCGGCCCAAAAGCTTCTTGGAAAATACCTTGTCCGCCGCCTGCACGGCGAAACGCTGGTGGGCCGCATCAGCGAGACGGAGGCCTATGTGGGCCGATGCGACCGGGCCTGCCATGCTTACGGCTATAAGAAAACGCCCCGCACCGCCCCGCTGTTCATGGCACCGGGTCACGCATACATTTACTTCATCTACGGAATGTACCACTGCCTGAATCTGGTGACGGAGCCGGAGGGCGAGCCCGCCGCCGTGCTCATCCGGGGCATCCAGAGCGTAACCGGGCAGGAGATCATGCGCCGCCTACGCTTCGGCGACGCGCCCATGACCGCCTACCGCCGAAAGAATTTCACCAACGGACCGGGAAAGGTCTGCAGGGCGCTGGGGCTTTCCACGGCGGAAAACCGGATAGACCTCACTGGAGACACTCTCTTTGTCTGCGATTCCCCGGCGGACATCGGATTGCCGGAGCCGCCGCCCACGGCGCAGACCATGCGCTGCGGCAAGCGCATCGGCATCGACTATGCCGGGCCGGACCGGGAGCTTCTCTGGCGGTTTTGGCTGGAAGGCGGGGAAGCATAATGTTTTTATTTGATATGGACGGCACACTGATCGACTCCAATGGCATCTGGAAAACCGTGGATCAGGAATTTCTTGCCCGCCGGGGGCTTCCCTACACCCGCGCCTATGCCGAGGGCGTGGCCCATACCATCTTTCCGCTGGCCGCCAAATTCACCCGTGAGTTCTGCGGCCTTTCGGAAAGCTGCGAAGAGATCATGGCCGAGTGGATGGTTCTGGCGCAGGGGCTTTATTCCCATGTTCCGGTCAAACCCGGTGTGCGGGCCTATTTGAAGCAGTGCCGCGCGGAGGGACGGCGAATGGCCGTGGTGACCTCCAGCGTGCCCGAGCACTGCCGCGCAGCGCTGGGCCAGCTGGGGCTGGACAAATATTTTGAGCAGATCTTTTTTGCCCAACAGCTGGGTATTGAAAAAAAGGCCCCCGCCCTCTGGCTTCACGTAGCCGATGTCTGCGGCGTTCCGCCGGAGACGTGCACCGTGTTTGACGACAGCCTTTCCGCCTGCCGGGGCGCGCGCTGCGCCAGAATGCGGGTCGTCGGCGTGTACGACGGCTTCTTCGCCCGGGACGAAAAGGAAATGCGCGCTTTCTGCGATGTATATATCAGGAGCTTTGAAGAGCTTTTGCTGCCGGAACAAAAGCGGAAATAACCCCATGGAAATCCCCGCCGGAATTGTGAAGTGACCCCGAAAAGTTAGACAATGTTTTGAAGAAAAAATTGTTCAAGCAGCTGAAAGGGCTTGCTGTCTGTGAATTGCAGGCGGCAAGCCCTTTAGCTTTGCCTTGATGCGGCGGTTGTTGTAG
>CAKSVQ010000070.1 GCA_934504065.1 uncultured Dysosmobacter sp.
GGACGATGGTGCCCGGCAGTTCACAGGGCAGCCAGTTCACGTTCTGCCGCTCCATCAGGCGGCTGTTGCCTACACAGACGGTTTTGCCATCCAACTTGGCGCATACGCCGTGGCCCGCGACCTCCTCCACGTCAGAGACCCGCCCGGCGTCCAGCTTTGCTTTGCAGGCGGCCTTGAGGGAAAGGGAAATGGGATGGTCGGACCAGTGCTCGGCCAGCGCGGCGTATTCCAGCAGCTGCTCCGGGGTGTACGCCTCCTCGGGGTGCACGGCGGTGACGGTGAAGGTGCCTCTGGTCAAGGTTCCGGTCTTGTCGAAGATCACGGTCTCGGTTTTGGCCAGCGCTTCCAGATAGTTGCTGCCCTTGACCAGAATGCCGCACTTGCTGGCCCCGCCGATGCCGCCGAAAAAGCTCAGCGGTACGGAGATCACCAGCGCGCAGGGGCAGGAGATAACGAGGAAGATCAGCGCCCGGTGGAGCCAGTCCGTCCACACTGTGCCCGCAAGGAAGCCGGGCAGGCTGGCCGGGGCGATCAGCAGCAGCGCGGCGGTGGGCAGCAGGAACAGTGCCAGCGCGGCCAGCACCACGCAGGGGGTATAGTACCGGGCGAAGCGAGTGATAAAGTTTTCACTGGTGGCCTTTTTCTCACTGGCGTTTTCCACCAGATCCAGAATCTTGGAAACGGTGGATTCTTCACAGGGCTTTGTGACCCGCACCCGCAGCACGCCGGACTGGTTCACGCAGCCGCTGATGACCGCGTCGCCGGGGGTCACGTCCCGGGGAACAGACTCTCCGGTAAGGGCGGCGGTGTCCAGCGAGGAAAAGCCCTCAATGACCTGCCCGTCCAGCGGCACGCGCTCGCCGGGCTTCACCACCACCACGGACCCCACGCTCACGTCCTCGGGGTCCACCTCGGTAATTTCGCCGTTTTCGCCCTCCAGATTGGCGGTGTCGGGCCGAATATCCATCAGCGAGGCGATAGACTGGCGGGACTTGCCCACGGCGTAGTCCTGAAACAGCTCGCCCACCTGATAAAAGAGCATGACGAACACGGCCTCGGGATATTCCGCGGTGGCAAACGCACCCACCGTGGCCATCGCCATCAGGAAATTTTCGTCAAACACCTGTCCGTTGCGGATGTTGCGCACGGCCTTGTAAAGAACGTTCCAGCCGATCACTGCATAGGGGATCAGATAGCAAAGGGCGGTGAGCAGGCCCTTTTCCGGCAGAATGGAAAGGGCGCAGAGCACCTTGTCAAGGATCAGCAGCACGGCGGCAATGAAAATGCGCCGCAGCATTTTTTTCTGTTTTTTCGTCAGATTGTTCATGGTCGTTCCTCCTTTTCCCGGAAAAAATGCGCCGCCGAAAACGGCGGCGCTTTTTCGCTTAAAGGTACAGCTTGCAGTCCGGCTCCACCTTTTTGGCCGCAGCCACCACTTCCTTTAAAATCTCGTCAAAGCGGGCGTCATCGGCGTCGATGGTCATTTTCTGGGCCATGAAGTTCACGGACGCATCATGCACGCCGTCGATCTTCTTCACGGCTTCTTCCACCTTGGCGGCGCAGTTGGCACAGTCAACCTCGAACTTGTAACGCTTTTTCATTATGCTCTCCTCCTGATATGTATAGAATGTGGAAAACGGACAGATGCTGGGGGAAGCGGTCATTCCTGCACGTGCTCGATGCCCTGATCGATGATGGTTTTCACATGATCGTCGGCCAGCGAGTAAAACACGGTTTTGCCCTCCCTGCGGGATGTGACCAGCCGGGCATTTTTCAGGGCCCGGAGCTGGTGGGAGATGGCGGACTGAGTCATGCCCAGCAGGGACGCGATGTCGCACACGCACATTTCCGCTTCAAAGAGGACGTACAAAATGCGGATGCGGGTGGAATCGCCGAAGATGCGGAACAGCTCCGTCAGGTCGTACAGGGTGTCCTCCCCCGGCATTTCGGCACGCATCTTTTCCACAATTTCTTCATGGGCGTGGATAAAGTCGCAGCATTCCACATTATAGCGGTCTTCCATCGGGTGTCCTCCCTTCATTTGAACATTTGAACGACTGTTCATACGTTCATTATATGCGGCGCATTTCATTTGTCAACCCCCTTTTTCAAAAAAAGTGGAAAACAGGAAAAGAATGTGTTACACTGGTCAGGATTTCTGCGAAGGGAGCACAACATGGATCAAAAGACAAAGGACCTGATTATGAGTGTGCAGGCCAAAAACCGCTTCACTCAGCATAATTATTACGAGCTGGAAACGCTGGAGCAGGACCACGTGGTCTATAAGCTGGACATCCGGGAAGAGAGCCGGAATCTCCGGGGCATGGTGCACGGCGGCATGCTGATGGCCATGGCGGATGATGCCGCCGGCTGCGCGGCCCACACCGACGGGCGCAACTATGTGACCCAGAACGCCACGCTCCACTTTTTGAAAAACCAGCACAGCGGCGTGATCCGGGCCGACGGCCGGGTGCGTCGCCGGGGCCGGATGACCTGCCTTTCTCAGGTGGACATCATCAATGAAAAGGGCGACCTGCTTGCCACCGGGGAATACTGCTATTTCTGCATTGACAATAAATAATTGGCGAAACGAAGCCCGCCCCAGCTGAAAATCGGCTGGGGCGGGCGTTAATCTCTTGAGAAAGTGCTTCCTGTAAGAGCCTCGCAGAGTTCCGTCATCCGCAGATAACGGAATCAAATGAAATTTCGTTTTTTCCGGGGACATGTGCCTCGGAAAAAACACCGCTCAGTCCGCAAGTGTGCGAGCGCAGCGAGTGCGCGCGGCGGGCTGCATCCCCTCTCAGAAATGCTTGCATTTCTGAGAAGATAACGGCATAGTGAAAATAAAACGGGTGGAGGTGCTGTCGCTCTCCGCTTTCAGCGTGGCCTTATGCTCGGCGGCGATGGTCTGCGCAATGGGCAGGCCCAGACCGAAGCCGGACTTCTCCCCCCGGGAGGCGTCCGCCCGGTAAAACCGCTCGAACAGGCGGTGGAGCTGCTCCGGCGGGATGGGATCGCCGGGGTTGGAGACGGTCAGCCGGGCAAGACGGTCGGTCGTCTCCAGCGTCATGGTGACCTGCGCGCCGTCCGCGCCGTATTTGATGGCGTTGTCCAGCAAAATGGCCACCAGCTGGCGCAGCTTTTCCCCGTCGCCCAGCACGGTGATGTTTGGCTGCACCGAGTAGGAAAGGGGCTTCCCTGCCTCGAAGGCCATCGGCTCGAAGGCCAGCGCGCAGCTTTCCACCGTTTCCGAAAGGGAAAGCTCGCTGAAAACGGCGGTGCGGGTCATGTTGTCCGCCCGGGCCAGCGTCAGCATTTCCTCCACCAGCGCGCGCATCCGCCCCGCCTCGGAGAGGATGTTGTCCGCCCAGCGGGCGGGCTTGTCCGTAAGGTTCGCCTGCTCTAAAAGCTCCGCGTTGGAGAGAATGACGGTCAGCGGCGTTTTTAGTTCATGGGAGGCGTCAGAGAGGAACTGCCGCTGCTGCCGCCATGCCTTTTCCACCGGGCGGGTGGCCCAGATGGAAAGCAGATAGGATACCAGCAGCAAAAGGCTCATGGCCAGCAGACCGATGAGCAGATAGGAGCCGACCATCCGCTGCATAACGGCCCGCTCCATGGAAATGTCCACAAAGCCCAGCTTTTGGTACAGGCCGTTGTCCTGCCGCAGATACCGCAGGTGGTACGGGGGGAGCACGCCCTCCGGCTTGCCCTGATTCAGGCATTCGTGCAAAATGGCAGTCAATTCATCCGTGTTTTCCAAGTTGGTGTAGGTACCCCCGGTGATCTGCGCGGTGTAGCCGCCATCCCGGGCGGGCCAGAGGTTCACGGTGAAATACGGCAGCAGCACCCGGTCGCCGCCGATGCTGATCGATACGTCCGACCCATTGCTGATAGACGCGCCGGACTCCTCCACCACGCGGTAGAGCAGCTGGCGGCTCAGGGCGGAAATATTCCGTGCGGTGGTAAAATAGGCGGAAATAAACAGCGATGCCAGAATGGCCGTGACCATGGCCATGCAGATGGCCACAAATTTCAGCCGCAGCTTGCGGATCATGCGGACCCCCCCATTGTCGAAAACTCTGTGGAAAACGTGGAAAACCGGGTGGATAAGTCCAGAGGAACGGGTGCAGAACCTACCCGAACGGTCAAAATCGCCAAATAGGTCGACCTATCGACGGATTTTGAGCGCTCAACTCCCCTGCTCCAAACAGTATCCCACCATGCGGATGGTCTTGATGCGGACGGTGGAGTGGAGATGCTCCAGCTTTTTGCGCAGGAAGGAGATGTATACCTCCACGTTGTTGTCCTCCGCGTCGGATTCATAGCCCCAGATCTTTAAAAGCAGGTTTTCCTTGGTGATGACCATCTCCCGGTTGCGCATCAGAAGCTCCATCATGTCAAATTCTTTCCGGCTCAGGCGCACGGAATGGCTGCCGCAGGAGAGAGAAAAGGCGTCTTTTTCCAGCTTCAGGTCGCCGTATTCCAGCGTGTCGGTGCTGCGCAGCTCTGGCTGGCGGCGGCTCAGGGCTCGGATGCAGGCCAGCAGCTCCTTGGGTTCAAAGGGCTTGGTCAGGTAATAATCCGCGCCGCAGTCTAGCCCCTCCACCCGGTCGTCCAGCTCGGAGCGGGCGGTCAGCATCAGAACGGGCGTGGCGCTGCCGGAGGCGCGCAGGTTGCGCAGCACGGTAAAGCCGTCCATTTTCGGCAACATCACGTCCAGTAAAATCACGTCATAGATCCCGGTCAGGGCGTTGTCCAGACCGGATTCCCCATCGTTGCTGATGTCCGAGGTGTAGCCGTTGAGCTCCAGAAGGTCTTGCAGCGTAGAGGCCAGCCTCACCTCGTCTTCCACGATCAGTACCCGCATAAAGATCTCTCCTTTCAGCCCTCCAGCCCGTTGGCCGCAATGCTCATCAGCGGGTCGAGAAGGTCGGTGGGCAGGAAGTAAATGGTCTCGTCGTCCTCCAGCCGGACATAGCGGCCGGAACCGTCGGCAAGGCGGCTGCCGATGGTGATCGTAAGAGATTGCTCGGCGTTGTTGTCATCAAAGTAGCGGATGACCAGCACGGCGTCGGGAGTGTCAAAGCCGCAGATGGAAGCGGCCTTGGCCGAGGGGTGATAGTCGATGCATTTGGTGATGGAAAGGCTGGTGAGGTCGGCCATCAGGGCCTGTACGGTGGGACTGTCGGTGATGTTGGCTCCGTTGGCGCGCCATGTGGTCTCTTCCCCGTCGTGCTGGGCGACCAGCGCGGTCTCCTCCGCTTCCCCGCTGCCCAGAATGTTGACAGAGGTCATGCGGTCTTCGGTCAGGGTGGGAAGCTGAGGCAGGAGCATCATGTCGTAAATGGGGCGGGTCATCAGCTGATAGATGGTGCCCTCCAGAATGTAGGCGGTGGATTCGTCGCCGTTGAGGCGGACATAGTAGCTGGCTCCGTCCGTGGTGGCCCGGCCAAAGGTCAGCGTAGTCTCGCCGCTGGCGGAGGTGGCGGTGAGGGTGGCGCTGGGCTGGTCGAAGCCCGCGCCCTCCAGCACGTCTGCGTCTGTCACGGTCTGCTGTGGCTTCCACGCCGCAAGCTGGGCGGTGATGCCAAGGACCGTGGTGTCGTCAAGGGGGAAGGAGGGATCGTCTGCCCAGACCCACTTTCCGTCCTCGTCCAGCGAAAAGGAGAGGGAGAACGACCCGTTGTCATAGCGCAGGGCGGTGTATGCGCCGGGATCGGTCACGGGGTCGGCGGGGCTGCTGTCGCCGCTGCCGTCCTGATCGCGGTTGGCCTTATAGCGCGTGCCGGCCAGTACCAGCACAATGGCGAACAGGATCGCCAGCACGGCGCTGAGAAAGGTGACGATCCGTCTTTCGTGCCAAGTCATGAAGGAATACCTCCTGTGATTCAGAAATAACTTATATAACAGTTGTGTGCCTTATTATAACACGCGGGCTTTCCGTTGGCAATTCTACCTTACAATAGGATGCTGAAATTGGCCTGAAAGGACAAAAGTGAACTTTAGCGGAACATTTTCTTGCAAATAGCGGGGGGTTTTTATATAATGGTTGTGCCAAAAGACCCGGACGGTATGCGACCGCCGGATATATGGAGGAAAATTGATATGAGAGGCGTACACAGCGCGGTGGACGATATCCGCCGCAACGTATTCACCGAGGTGGCCCGTCTTGCTTATGAAGGCGGCGATCTCACCCGTGTGGACGAGATCCCCTATAAGCTGGTGCAGGGCGAGGTGGCCAAGCACCGCTACGACGTGTTTTTGGAGCGGGCCATTGTGCAGGAGCGGGTGCGGCTGGCACTGGGCATGAACATCCAGAGCGCGGAAGAGCAGATGCCAGTCTCCGCCAGCATCAACGATGCGGCCACCGACCAGAAGTATTTTGAAAATCCGCTGGTCAACATCATTCCCTTTGCCTGCAATGCCTGCCCGCCCAAGCAGGTGCGCATTACCGACAGCTGTCAGGGCTGCCTGTCCCATCCCTGCATGAACGTCTGTCCCAAGGATGCCATTTATCTGGACAAATACAAGCACTGCCACATCGATCAGGACAAGTGCATCAAATGCGGCCGATGCTTTAACCAGTGCCCCTATCGGGCCATTTCCAAGATCGAGCGCCCCTGCGCCGCCGCCTGCGGCATGGACGCCATCGGCTCTGACGAGCTGGGCCGGGCCAAGATCAATTATGATAAGTGCGTTTCCTGCGGCATGTGCCTCGTGAACTGCCCCTTTGCCGCCATTGCCGACAAGAGCCAGATCTTCCAGATCGTCACCGCCATCAAGCGCAACGAAGAGGTTATTGCCTGCGTGGCCCCGGCCTTTGTGGGCCAGTTCGGCAAGGAGGCCACACCGCCCAAGCTCAAGGCCGCCATGCGGGAGCTGGGCTTTGCCGACGTGGTGGAGGTCGCCATCGGCGCGGACCTGTGCACCGTGGAGGAGGCTAAGGACTTTTTGGAGGAAGTGCCGGAGAAGCAGCCCTTCATGGGCACAAGCTGCTGCCCCGCGTGGTCGATGATGGCCAAAAAGCTCTTCCCGGAATTCAAGGATTATATCTCCATGGCGCTCACGCCCATGGTCATCACCGCCCGCATGGTGAAAAAGGACCATCCCAACGCCCGCATCGTGTTCATCGGACCCTGCGCCGCCAAAAAGCTGGAGGCCAACCGCAAGACCATCCGCTCGGATGTGGACTTCGTGCTGACCTTTGAGGAATTGCAGGGAATGTTCGACGCCAAGGGCATTGATTTCAGCAAGATCGAGGCAGACCCTGCCGACGATATGTCCGAGGGCACCGGAATGGGCCGGGGCTTTGCCGTGGGCGGCGGCGTGGCTGCCGCCGTGGTGGAGGCTGTCAAGCACATCGCTCCGGACCGGGAGGTACTCATCGAGTATGGCGACGGACTACGGGAGTGCCGCAAGATGCTGATGATGGCCAAGGCCGGAAAGCGCAACGGCTATCTGCTGGAGGGCATGGCCTGCCCCGGCGGCTGCGTGGCAGGCGCGGGCACCATCCGCCCGGTAAAGGAAACTGCCGCCAATGTGGAAAAGTTCAAGAATGCCGCACCGGAAATGAGCTGCACCACCAGCCCCTACCTCCAGCGGCTGCATGAGGTGGAAGCAGAAGGCAGATAAGCCCGTTTTCCCAGTTGAAATAGAAACAATGTAAGCCCGGAAGCATTTGCTTCCGGGCTTACATTGTTGAAAAATTATTGCGTGACCAGCGTGTAAAGCTGCTGAAAGTCCGCGGCGGTGGCGGCGTAGGACTTAACGCTTTGCGGCAGGGCCGCGTCCGCCTGCGCCAGAGATACGCTGCGGCTGACCGCCTGCCCCTCCACGGAATACGTCCAGGAGACCTCTCCCAGATTTTCCACAAGGGCCAGCAAAATGGGGGAAATCTGCCGCTCCATGACGGCGTCCACCTGAAGGGCCTGCGCGGCGGTGAAGTCGCCGGAAAAATCCAGCGTCCAGCCATAGGGCTCCTGCGCGGTTTGCAGGCGCAGGGTGTAAGCGCCGCAGGTATCCCCGATATACAGCGAGGCGGCAAGGCTGCCGAAGGCAGAGGCGTCGCCCGCGTAGGCGGTTTTCTCCTCATAAAGCTCCAGCGCCCGGCGGGAAATAACGGCGCCGTTTTGCCAGACGAGCTGGTCCCCCAGCCACACCTCATGGATGTCCGCCGTTGAGAGCACAGTCCGGTATTCCGCGGTGTGCCACAGCGGCGAGGGCAGCACCTGACGGCAGGTGATGCGCACCACGCCCCCGTCCTCCTGCTCCACGTCCCACCCGTGATAGGCGGTGCCGGACCAGTTGGAGTAAGCGCGGAGTTCCATCTCCCCTGCTGTTTCGGTGCGGATGGACCAGCTCAGCCCCTGCGGCTGGAGAGGCGTGCCGATGATGAACAGCTTTGCCGCGATCAGCAGCAGCACCGCCGCCAGTGTGCACAGCCCTGCGGCGGCGGCCCGACGGGCGCTTTTGCGGCGCAGGGTCTTGAGATAGTCCATTTCCCGCTCCTGCTGGGCATCGGTGTTTTCCGGGCTGAGCATGGCGGCGCGGCGGGCGGCGCAGTTCGGACAGGCGGCAAGGTGCCGCCGGAGAGCCTCGTTGGTGTCGGCGCAGGTTAGCCCTTCCACATAGCTTGGCAGCAGGTCCCGCACTACGCCGCAGGTCAAGTCATTTTTCATCGGTATCCCCTCCCTTTCGCAGTGTTTCCTTACATCGGTAAAAGGTCACGCGGGCCCACGTTTCCGTCCGTCCCACCACGTCGCCGATCTCCCGGAATGAAAGACCGCCGAAGGAGCGCAGATAGACCACCTCCCGCTGGAGCGGGGGCAGGGCGTGGATGCTGCGCAGCAGCGCGAGCTGTCCCTCCCGGGCCAGCACGGTCTCCTCAGCGGAGACGGCGGCATCTTCCTCCTCCGGCATCTGGCCGGGGGATTCCCGGCTCTGGCGGCGGAGGTACTGATACCATAGATGCTTGGCGATCTGGCAC
Organism: uncultured Dysosmobacter sp.; assembly: GCA_934504065.1. Classification (GTDB taxonomy): domain Bacteria; phylum Bacillota; class Clostridia; order Oscillospirales; family Oscillospiraceae; genus Oscillibacter. Next base: position 8,987 of record CAKSVQ010000070.1, read on the forward strand.
AGCCATGTGGAGACCCGGCACGTGCCGTCGAACCGCTGGGCGGAGCGGACGGCCTGATAAAAGGTCTCCTGCGTCAGCTCCTCGGCAAGGCCCGTGTCCCGGCACAGGGAGAGCAGAAACTTATAAACGGTCTGGGCGTGGCGGCGGTATACGGCGTCCATATCCTCCATCGGCGGCTCTCCCTCCCTGTTGGTTTCCTGTATATATCCCCGGCGGGACCAGTTCGTTACAGAATAGATGAAAAAAACTGGCGGGAATTTCCCGCCAGTTTTTTATAGAAGCGACTGCGTGTCCGGTCATTCCGGGGTGCTGGATTCAAACATTTCCTCAAACGAGCGGATATAATAGTCGGACAGGGAGCGGATGGCCTCCTGATCGGCCTCGGCGGAGGGGTCGTATACGCCGCATACCCGGAATCCGGCAGCCTTTGCGGTCTGGACGGCGTGCAGGGCGTCCTCAAAGACCACGGTATCTTTTTTGTTGCTTTGCAGGCGGCGCATGGCCCGCTCGTAAATCTCCGGGCTGTCCTTTTTTCCCGCGCCCACCTCGGCGCAGGTGAGAACGCCGCGGAAAAATCCCTCCAGTCCGGTGTGGCGCAGGGCGGCTTCCACCAGATCCCGGTCGGTGTTGGTGGCGATGTACATCCACACGCCCTCCATTTTCAGAAGCGACAGGAATTTCACCACGCCGGGCTTGGGCTGGACCTGATTTTCATAAAAGTCCCGTACCAGCGCCTTGGTCATTTCCATGATCTCTTCCACGCTCTGGGAAAGGTGGTATTCCTCTTTGCACAGGGCCGCGCCGTCCCGAAAGGTCATCAGCATCAGCCGCGCCCCCAGATCCGGGGAGGGCTCGATGCCAATGGAGCGCAGCGCCTTCGGCCCCACGTCCTGCCAGATGTGCATGGAATCCAGCAGCGTGCCGTCCATATCAAAAATCGCGCTTTGTAACCGCATGAATTACCTCAGATTCAGAAAATTTCCATCATTTTCGCCGCGAAGCAGTTAAAAAGCCTCGCAGAGTTTCGTGCCCGCAGACTGGTGAGGGGGGGCAGGAGGGGGACATGGTCCCCCTCCTGTATTTTAGCATAGCTTCGCCCCTGCGGGGATGGCGTCGTCCACGATTATCAGGTGCAGCTTTTCCTCGCCCTTTTCGGTGTGGACGGCGGAGAGCAGCATTCCGTTGCTCTCAAGGCCCATCATCTTCCGGGGCGGCAGATTCACAATGGCCACCAGCGTCTTGCCCACCAGCTGCTCCGGCTCATAGTACTTGTGGATACCGGAGAGGATCTGGCGGTCGGTCCCGGTGCCATCGTCCAGCGTGAAGCGCAGGAGCTTGGCGGACTTTTTCACCGCCTCGCAGGCCTTCACCTTCACCGCGCGCAGATCGGACTTGCAGAAGGTGTCAAAGTCCACCTGCTCGGTGAGCTGGGGCTCCAGCTCAATGGCGGGCAGGGCGGCCTTTTTGGCCTCGGCCTCGGCGGCCTCCAGAGCGGCAATGGCCTGATCAATGTCGATGCGGGGGAAGAGGTTTTCGCCCTTGGTGACGGCGGCCGTCTCCGGCAGCACGCCCCACGTGCTGGCGCTGTCCCACGTCTGGGCGGCGTCGTCCGCGCCGATCTGGCAGAAGAGCTTTTCCATGCTCTCGGGCATGAAGGGGGTCAGCAGGATGCCGCAGATGCGGGTGGCCTCCAGCAGGTTATAGAGCACATGGGCAAGGCGGGCGCCGTTTTGCTCCATGTCCTTGGCCAGCGCCCACGGGGCGTTTTCGTCGATATACTTGTTGGCCCGCTGAATGACCTTGAACACCTCGCTCAGGGCATTGTGGGGGGCAAAGGTCTCCATCTGGGTCTCATACGCGCCGCGGAGGGCGGTGGCCATGGCCTTCAGCTCGCTGTCAAAGGGCTGCTCGTTGTCGCTGCGGCTGCACCCCTGAGGCAGCGTGCCGCCGAAATACTTGTTCACCATGGCGGTGGTACGGCTCAGCAGATTGCCCAGATCGTTTGCAAGATCGGTGTTGATGGTCTGGATCAGCAGTTCGTTGGAGAAGTTGCCGTCCGAGCCGAAGGGGAAGGTGCGCATCAGGAAGAAGCGCAGCGCGTCCACGCCGAACATCTCGGCCAGAATATAGGGGTCCACCACGTTGCCCTTGGACTTGGACATCTTGCCGCCGTCCAGCAGCAGCCAGCCGTGGCCGAAGACATG
>CAKSVQ010000071.1 GCA_934504065.1 uncultured Dysosmobacter sp.
GTCAGGTCCATATCCGTTCTTCTTTCAACAACACCATGGTGACTGTCACTGATACTCAGGGCAACGCCATTTCCTGGGCCTCCTCCGGCGGCCTGGGCTTCCGCGGCAGCAAGAAGTCTACTCCGTTCGCTGCCCAGACTGCGGCTGAGACTGCCGCCCGCGCCGCTATGGAACACGGCCTGAAGACCGTCGAGGTCTTCGTCAAGGGCCCCGGCCAGGGCCGTGAGGCTGCTATCCGGGCTCTGCAGGCGGTGGGTCTGGAAGTGACCATGATCAAGGACGTCACTCCCATCCCCCACAATGGCTGCCGTCCGCCCAAGCGCCGCCGCGTGTAATCAAAAGAGGAGGTAACAAGCAATATGGCAAAGAATATGCAGCCCATTGCGAAGCGCTGCAAGGCTCTGGGCATCTCTCCTGCCGAAATGGGTTATGCGAAGAAGACCACTAACCGCAACCCCGGCGGCCAGATGCGCAAGAAGAAGAGCGAGTACGGCATTCAGCTGGCTGAAAAGCAGAAGGTCAAGTTCATCTATGGCATTCTGGAAAAGCAGTTCCACGCTTACTATGAGAAGGCTGCCACTGCCCCCGGCAAGACCGGCGACAACCTGCTGATCCTTGTGGAGCGCCGTCTGGACAACGTGGTGTACCGTCTGGGCTTCGCCGCTACCCGCCGTCAGGCCCGTCAGCTGGTCAGCCACGCCCACTTCACCGTGAACGGCAAGAAGATCAACATTCCTTCCTACATGGTGAAGGCTGGCGATGTGATCGAGGTTGCCGAGAGCAGCCGCTCTTCCGAGCTGTTCAAGCGCCTGACTGGCGAGAACGCGCCCATGACGCTGCTGCCTGCATGGCTGGAGCGCGAGAAGAACGCCCTGAAGGGCACTGTGGCTCACCTTCCTGCCCGCGAGGAGATCGACACTCCTGTGGAGGAGCACCTCATCGTCGAGTTGTACTCCAAGTAATCGGGAGGATACCCTCGAAGAATGGTACGAACTGCAAGCGGCGCGCGGCTTAGCCGCGTGACTGCAATGAGAAGATGAAGGAGGGTAACCGCATGATCGAAATTGAAAAGCCCCAGATCGAGTGTATTGAAACGCCGGGCGACGTGACGTACGGCAAGTATGTCGTGGAGCCGCTGGAGCGTGGCTATGGCACGACGTTGGGCAACGCACTTCGCCGCATTATGCTGTCCTCTCTGCCGGGCACCGCGCCGACCACCATCAAGATCGCTGGTGTCCAGCATGAGTTTTCCACCATCCCCGGCGTGAAGGAGGATGTGACGGAGATCGTCCTGAACATCAAGGGCCTGCTGACCAAGCTGCACAGCGAGTCTGTGAAGACGGTTTATATCGAAGCGGTTGGCCCCTGCAAGGTCACGGCCGGCGACATCAAGGCGGACGGTGAAGTCGAGATCCTCAATCCCGATATGCACATCGCCACGCTGGACAACGGTGCGACCCTGAATATGGAGATCACGCTGTCCCATGGCCGCGGCTATGTGCCCGCTGACCGCAACAAGCCCCAGCAGAACGTGATCGGCACGATTGCTGTGGACTCCATTTACACACCTGTGTACAAGGTCAACTACACGGTCGAGCCCACCCGCGTGGGCGCTTCCAGCGACTTCGACAAGCTGACGCTGGAGGTTTGGACCGATGGCACGATTTCTGCCCGGGACGCTGTGTCTCTGGGCGCGAAGATTCTGTGCGACCACTTTACCCTCTTTACCGACCTCTCTGAAAACGTGGGCAGCAAGCCCACTGTGGTGGAGAAGGCGGAGGCCCAGCGGGATAAGGTGCTGGAAATGACCATCGAAGAGCTGGATCTCTCTGTTCGCAGCTTCAACTGCCTCAAGCGTGCCAACATCAACACCGTGGAGGATCTGATCTCCAAGACGGAGGACGAAATGATGAAGGTGCGCAATCTGGGTCGCAAGTCTCTGGAAGAGGTCATCAATAAGCTGGCTATGATGGGACTGCATCTGGCTGACGAAGAAAACAACTGATTCTGATGCCGGCGCTGCCGGCTGACCAAATCCTAACAAGGAGGAAATCGAAATGCCCGGAACTCGCAAACTCGGCAAGACCACTGACCAGCGCATGGCGATGCTGCGTCAGCAGGTCACGGATTTCCTGGACAACGGAAAGATGGAGACCACCGTCACCCGTGCCAAGGAGATCAAGCCTCTGGCTGAAAAGATGATCACGCTGGGTAAGAAGAGCGATCTGGCTGCCTATCGGCAGGCCATGAGCTTCATCACCCGCGAGGATGTCTGCAAGAAGCTGTTCAAGGAGATCGCTCCCACCTATGCGGAGCGTAATGGCGGCTATACCCGCATCGTCCGCACTGGCGTTCGCCGCGGCGACGCTGCTGAGACTGCCATCATCGAACTGGTGAAGTAAGACAGCCTGACAGCCTGATTCAAAAGCCCTTTGCAATGTGTACCTAGGCTCATTGCAAAGGGCTTTTTGATATTCTTTTTGCGGCGGAGTTTGTTAAACGATAAGACAAACCGTATTTTTCTGTATATAAACTACGAATCGTATTGAAATTTGACGGCGGTGCAGCCCGTTTTGGCGAAAGCGCCGCGCTCACTTTTCCGTGCTGTCCCGCAGCAGCGGCTCCTGAAAGCCATCCGCGCCGGGGCAGCAGACATCGCCTGCCACAGGCAGGTCCTCGCAGAGATAGAGGTTCAGCTGCACGCCCTGCGGGTGCTCCGGGTAGTTGATAACTGCATAGGTGAAGCGGGAAACGGGCTTTCCAAGGCAGGTGGAAAGGTCAAAGCCTTGCGGGATCTGCATCGCGTTGTAATCGAGATAAGCTTGGGTCAGCGGATCGGGCAGCAGGAATTGCAGCGTTTCCACAGGCTCCGGCTCCACCTCCCACCCCAGTGATTGCAGATATTCTATGCGGGCGGCATTATCGGTCAGCAGCGGCTGTTGGGGCTTCTCGTCCGGCAGATTTCCCACAAGGACGATGAGCACTGCCATGACAACGCCCATGGCGATAACCGCAGCCGCCGCTTTCTTTCGGGAAAGCGTCCAAATAAACATCGGTGATCCCTCCTGCCATTTTCTATTCACTTTTTCGGAAGAATATGATACCTTGTTAATACATAAGGGCAGAGGAAAGGAAGTTGACAAGGGTGGAAACACAACGGCTGGATAAAATCATCGCTTCCACAGGCAAGTGGTCGCGCCGGGAGGTAAAGCTGCTGGTGCGTCAGGGGCGAGTGCTGCTTGACGGCGTGCCTGCCCGCTCTGCGGAGGAAAAGACGGACCCGGAGACGGCGGAGATCACCGTGAACGGGGAAGTGCTGACCTACCGCCGCTATACGTGGATCATGCTGAATAAGCCTGCCGGATACCTTTCCGCCACGGAGGATGGCCGGGGGGCTACGGTGATCGACCTGCTGCCGGACGAACTGAAGCGGCTGGACCTCTTTCCGGTGGGGCGGCTGGATAAGGACACGGAGGGCTTGCTGCTGCTGACCAATGAAGGCGCTTTGGCCCACGACCTGCTCTCGCCCCGCCATCACGTGGAGAAGGTGTATTATGCTCGGGTGACGGGCCGTTTGACGGAAGCAGACTGTCAGGCTTTTGCGGCGGGGATCACGTTGGAGGACGGTCTGCACTGCCAGAGCGCAGGGCTGGTCATCCTTTCCACCGGGGAAGAGAGCGAGGCTCACGTGACACTGCGGGAGGGGAAATTCCATCAGGTCAAGCGGATGCTGGCCTTTTGCGGCAAGCCTGTCACCTATCTGGAGCGGGTAAAAATGGGCAATTTGACCTTAGATACGGCGCTTGTACGGGGAGAATACCGCTTTTTGACCCCTGCGGAGATCGAGGACCTGCGCAGGATTTCACGTTGATTTGGAAAAAGACGAAACTTCAACAAAAAAGCGGGAACTTTTTTGTTGAAAAGAGAAAGAACATCTTGCATTTTGCCGAAACTACCGATATAATATAGGCATTGACAATTTACACAAAGAATTTAACGTGAGACGACAGATGGAGGAGGACGACCATGTCTGGGAGAATTTTTCAAAACGTGGTGCTGCAGCTCAAAGAGAATACGGATCGAACTGTCGGTGTGATCGATGGGGAAGGTATCGTGATCGCTTGCAGCGAACTGTCCATGATCGGCCAGCGCTGGGCGGAGTATGTGGCGGTGGTGAACAACGCCGCAGGAAGCATGGTCTCGTCCGAGGGGAAGACCTTCAAGGCGCTCAACGGCTGGGGCAATCAGTTCGACTATGCCGCCTTTGCCTTTGGTGACAACGAGGTCAGCAAGACGGTCTGTTCCATGGCAACGGTGGCGCTGAACGCGGCCAAGTCCTATTATGAGGAAAAGCATGACCGGGGCTCCTTCATCAAAGACATTATCTCGGATAATATCATGCTGGGCGATATTTATATGCGGGCCAAGGAGCTGCGGGTCACGGCGGATGTGGCCCGAGGCGTGTTCGTGGTGCGCTCGCTGAAAAAAGGGGAGTCGGTGCCCACTGATGTGGTGCAGACTTTATTCCCGGACCGCCAGAATGACTTTGTGCTCAGTGTTGGTGAGGGGGATGTGGTGCTGATCCACCAGATGCCCGACGCCACCGGGATCAAGGAACTCAACAAGATCGCCGCCTCCATCGAAGAAGCTCTCCGCTCCGGCAGTGAGAGCACGGTAGTGGTCGGTGTGGGCACGGTGGCCACCCATCTGCGAGATCTGGCCAAGAGCTATAAGGAGGCCCAGATCGCCATTGAGGTCGGCAAGGTCTTTGACACCGAGAAATACGTCATCAATTATGAAAATCTGGGTATCGGCCGCCTGATTTATCAGCTGCCCACCACGCTTTGCGAAATGTTCTTGCAGGAAGTGTTCAAAAAGAACCCCATTGACGCGCTGGACAAGGAGACACTGTTCACCATCCACAAGTTCTTTGAAAACAACCTGAACGTTTCCGAGACGGCCCGCAAGCTGTTTGTCCACCGCAACACGCTGGTCTACCGTCTGGAAAAGATCAAGAAGCTCACGGGGCTGGACCTGCGGGAGTTTGACGACGCCATCACGTTCAAGGTCGCTCTGATGGTCAAGAAGTACCTGACCAGCCGCGGGATCGATTCCTGAAGCAAAGAAAGAGCGGCATTACATCTGTAAAAAAAGAAGCCGGGGCTCAACGAAAGCTGAGGACCCGGCTTCTTGCTGTAAGGCTTACTTCACATACCAGCCCAGCACCTTTTTGTGGGGCTCGGTAAAGTCGCCCAAAGCAATGTCCATGCCGATCTCGAAGGCGCGGCTCCATGGGAAGCGGTAGTTTTCCAGTGCGATGCCGCCCCAGCCCCGCTCGGCATAAGGGGAGAGGGAAGAGATCAGGTTGCTCCGCTCTAAGTTTTGCAGCACGTCCGCCGCCTGCTGGTCCATTCGCTGGGTCAGCAGGTCGGTCACGCGGGCAATATCGATGGCGGGCTGATAGAAGTTGTTGGCATTGCCGCCCAGTTCATCCCGGACGCAGGCGGCCACATCCTCCCGCACCACATTGCGGTAGCAGAAGTCCTTGACGATGCTGTCCGCCAGTGTGCGGGCAAAGGCGCGCTCTGTCTCCGGTGTTTCACCGCCGTTTTGCAGGAAGGCGTAGCGGGCGATGCCGTGGCTCAAAGCTGTTCCGGTGACGATGGCCATGTCCAGAAATCCGGCGTAGCTTAAAAGCCAGCCAAGTTCCGCCTTTTCCGTCAGTGCGTCGTGAAAAGCGGTGCCGTAACGGTTGTTGCCCGCGTCCAAAAGGATCACAGGGCGGTTACTTTTCCGGCAGGCGGAAAGGTCCTGAAGCAGGGCGTTATAGTAGTCAGCCTTGCGGCCTTCCTCGGCAGGTTGGGTCAGAACCAGCAGCTGCAAGTCGGCCTCTTCGGCCTCCCGCAGGCCGAAGAAAGCTAAATGGTCCTCCACGATCTGCGTCAGGGGCTGATAGTCGTAAATGCAGGCGGGCTGGTCCTCTGTGCTGCCGTAATATCGCACGGCGATCTCCGCCCCCTGCCAGCTGCTCTCCTCCAGATACAGCTTTGTGACCGCCTTGAAAGCCAGATCGTCCACGCCGGAGAGCAGCGCGTCCCCCTCACGCAGCAGACTGCGCAGGTAAGTGATCTCGTTTTTCTGAATACAGTTTTCCTCCGAGGAATCGTCGATGCCGATGAGGACGTGCATGTTTCCGGCTTGCAGCGCCGTCAATGTCCGCATGGCCGCGTCAGAAAGCTCCAGCTTCCGGGAGCGGGCGGACAGATATTCCGTGACCCGTCCCTCTGTCAGTTCAAAGTCTGCAAAGGGGATGGGGTTTCCATCCGCTCCCAGTCGATAGGCGCTCTCCACGCCGGAAAGCGTCAGGGCTTCGCCGGACACCTCTGCCCGGGGCTGCGCGCCGTAAGCCCGCAAGGCGTCGTAATCCTCCACCGTGCCGCCTGCGTATCCCACTGTGGGGGCAAGGCGCATCACGCTGTCCAGAAGCCAGACCTGATTGTCCGGGTCGGCCGCCAGCGTCTGCAAAAGTGCGTCCAGCAGGGCAAACTCCGTCCATTCCACCTGCTCGCCGCTGTCCGGGTCCGGCAGCGTCACGGCTTCATGGGCGGACATGGCGCGGGCGTTTACCAGCCCGCCGGAGAGCAGCTGGTCCAGCGAGAGAATGTAGCGGTCGCAGCCCGCCGCCTCCTGCTCCATGACCCAGTCATACAGCGCGCCCCGGTCGCCGGACTGAGTGCCGTTTGCGTTCAGGGGCTGGCCGTCCAGCTGGGTGCGGTAAAGGTCCGCCTCCGGCATTTGCAGGGCATACCCCAGAGAGTCCGCCAGATACTCCACCCGCTCCACATTGTCGGGGCGGTCGTCCAGCGGTACGTAGGCGACCTCTGCCCCTGCGGGGGCGGGCTCCTGCGGCTGCGGCTCTGTCCGCTGTACGCCGCAGCCCGTCAGCATGGCTGCGGCCAGCGCCGCCGCGATGATCTGTTTTTTCATCATAGATTCTCCTGTTGAAAAAAGCGCCGCATTTTGCGGCGCTTTTTATGGCTTATGGTTTAACTTACAGGCCGAACGCGCCCAGATTCAGTCCTCCGGTCACGCTCTCCATGCTCTTTTCCATGGCGTCGCCCGCCTGACGCAGGGCTTCGTTCACGGCAGAGACCACCAGATCCTGCAGCATTTCCACATCGTCGGGGTCCACGGCCTCTGGCTTGATGGTCACGGAAACGACCTCTTTCTTGCCGTTGACCTTGGCTTCCACAACGCCGCCACCCACGCTGGCGGAGAACTCCTGTGCCTCGACCTCTTCCTGCGCGGAGTTCATCGCTGCCTGCATCTCCGCAATCTTCTGCTGCATTTCCGCCTGACGCGCCGCGCCAGAAACCTTGCCGTTGGTGAATCCACGGCGTGCACTGTAACCCATATCATTGATCTCCTTTTACTTGATTTTGATGTTATCAAACTGGCTGCTGAATTTCAGCAGACTTTTCAAATTTTCTTCCTGCGAGGTTTTCGGGGGCTCGCCTACCAGAAATACCAGCCGCACGGCCGTTCCGGCGGCCTTGGCCGCCTCTTCGCTCAAAGCAGTACGGACGCGGTCATTGTCCAGCCGCCCCAGTGTGATGTCGTCGGGGGTGTAGATCGTAAGCTGGTCCCCGGCAAGCGTTCCCACGCACATATCCAGAAATACCCGGTACATCGGCGGCAGACGGCCTTTACAGCCCTCTGACAGCGCCCGCCACCAGTTGCCATGGACAGGGGGCGGGGTACTCTCCTGCTGCGGAGCGGGAGCGCTGAGGGGCTTCATGGACGGCTGGGGCGCAGCCGGGACCTTCGCTGCCGCCGCAGGGGTTTCCTCCGGCGCATCGAATACCCGCTCGCCGGGTTCCTCTGGCAAGGGCGGCTCTTCCGGCAGGGGGGGCTTTTCCGCCTCCCAAGGGGGCGGGTCCTCATGGCGGACGGGCTTTGCTTTCGGGGCACGGGGCGGCGCGGGAGGCGCTTCCTGCGCACTTTTCGCGCTGCTCTGCACGGCGGACCGGATGACCTCTCCCCGGGCTGCCGCGTCCTCCAGCCGCTGAATGCGGCTTTCCAGCGCTGTCAGGTCGCCGGAAAGGCTTTCGTCACAAAGGCGGATCAGGCAGAGCTCGGCATCGGTGCGGCGGTTGGAACTGGCGTACAGCTCCGCCGTCACCTTTTGCAGGGTGGACGCAAGATATAAAAGGCGCACAGCGGAAACGTCCTTGCCCAGCCGATCCAGCGTGGCGGCGTCGTATCCGCCGGAGAGCAGCGCCGCGCCGCCGGAGGGGGCCGTTCTGCGCAGCAGCAGGTCCCGCACCAGTGTGGAAAGCTCGCCCAGCACCGCGCCTACATCCTTGCCGCCGGAATAGAGCTTGTCCAGCAGCAGCAGCGCCGCCTGTGCATCCCGCCGGAGGATATGCTCCAGCAACTGCGCCGTTTGCAGGTTGCCCGCAAGGCCCAGAACTTCCAGCACGGCGGCGCTGTCGATCGCGCCGCCGACGGCGGCGCACTGGTCCAGCAGGCTCAAGCCGTCCCGCAGGGCGCCGTCCGCCAGACGGGAGAGGATCTCTGCGCCGTCAGGCCGCAGGTCGATGCCCTCCTGCTGCGCAACATAGCTCAAGCGGGCGGCAATGTCCTCCGGAGTGATGCGCTTGAAGGCGTACCGCTGGCAGCGGGAGAGGATGGTGGCCGGGACCTTGTGCAGCTCGGTGGTGGCGAGGATGAACATCAGGTGCTCCGGCGGTTCCTCCAGAATTTTCAAAAGCGCGTTGAAAGCGGGGGTGGAGAGCATATGCACCTCGTCCACGATGTAGACCCTTTTTTTTACATTGGCGGGGGAGTAGATGGCCTCGTCCCGCAGGGCCCGGACCTGATCAACGCCGTTGTTGGAAGCGGCGTCCAGCTCCAGCACGTCCAGAAAGCTGCCGCTTTCAATGCCCAGACAGCTTGCGCACTGGCAGCAGGGGTCGCCGTTTACCGGGTGCTCGCAGTTGACGGCCTTGGCCAGTATCTTGGCACAGGTGGTCTTGCCGGTGCCACGCGTGCCTGTGAACAGATAGGCGTGGGAGGTCCGTCCCTCCGCCACCTGCTTTTGCAGTGTCTGGGTAATATGGGACTGGCCAATGACATCAGAAAACACCTTGGGCCGCCATTTGCGATACAGGGCTTGATACATGAAATGCCTCCCAGATACAAAGAAGTCCTCCGTAAGCAGATGCGGATCCGGCGCCCTCGCGGCACATGGAACATCCCGCTTAATGCTGCTCGGTTCCCCGCCTGACATGATTCACGGGCATCCATTGCGCGAGACCGGCTCCGCATCTGCTTGCGGAGGACTTTTTAAACCATAGCCTATTCTACTATACTCTTTTCAATTTATCAACTGGAATTTTTATTTTTTTAAAAAACGCTCTTTACAAGCGTTAAAAATATGGTATAATACTTTTTGCCACTAAGGGTTTGGTGGCAGATGGGGGCGTAGCTCAGCTGGGAGAGCGTACGGTTCGCATCCGTAAGGTCGAGAGTTCGATCCTCTTCGTCTCCACCATGAACAAGGCAAGCGATGAAGTCGCTTGCCTTGTTTCCTTTTCTCACCATTATGCGGCACGTTCACGGTGGGTATCGTAATGAAGAATATCCTCCACGGTTTGCAACGCATTTCGATAGGGGTTTCACACAGATACGACAAAGATCTGGTATGAAAAGGCAGTTGCGTAATATGCTGCTTATGGTATAATTATATCATATAGACCATAAATAATATATTATATCAGGATTAGAAGTGTCAGGAGGTCAATATGATGAACCTGAAGCCCTCTACTGCGCTCCGGAATGAATACCAGCAGGCGGCAACTCTGGCGAAATCGTCCGGCGAGCCGATCATTATTACCAACAAAGGCGAAGCTGACCTGGTGCTTTTAAGCGTGGAAGCCTATGAGGAACGGGAAAAAATGTTGGATCACCGCGCAAGCATTTTGGAGGCAGAGTATTCCCGATTGGCTGGCGCTCCCACTTATAGCGTTGAGGAAGTACGCAGCCGCTTGAAGGAGAAATACGAAAATGCCTGAGTATCAGGTAGAGATTTTGCTTGCCGCATGGCAGGATATTGACAAGATTTCATGAGCGCACAGCACCCCAATCCGAAATTGGTCCGGCTGGAATATCGTAAAGTTATTTGCGGAGAGTATGTCTGCGTCTACAAAGTGATTGAAAATCACGTTTACGTTTACCGTATTGTAAACGGCAAAACGGACGATCCTCGTTTGCTGAAGTAAGAGATGGTTCAAGGTGTGTTTTCGGGGGCGAACGCTGTCTACTGTGTTGGGTATCACAGAGCGAGGAGAAATTGCGCGGAAAATAAGGGAGCGCCGCGTATCATATTCTTGGATAGGGATTGACGGGGCGCGGGGTTTTTGCTATTTTATAAATGAGTAAAGGACCTATCTTGTCAACTTAAAAGAGTGAGACATGCAACTTTATGCTTAAACTGCGAGAGCGGAGCATCGTGCTCCGCTCTCATCTGTTTATATTGGACCTTTTAAGAAATAGAAGCTTTCAGCGGGATAATAAACGGTGAAAAGACAGTTCAATCACCTGCTTTCACGCTCTCGGCCATGCGGATCAGTTCCGCCTTGGAGAAGTCGCCTTGCAGGCGGAAAGTCTCGTCCGCCTTGTTGATCAAAAGCAGTAAAGGGCATAGTATGACCGAAATTTTTTTTGAAATTTTTGCAATAAAATCCGTCCTCATCGAGTTTATATGGCAGAGGGCACAAGTCCTCTAAAATCTGAGTAATGCCGCAGTTATGGCATTGCTTAATTGAAACACAAGGAGAAAAACGAAATGAAAGGTAACATTGCAAAAAGAATCGCCGCGGTCCTGTTTCTCAGCACGCTGCTCGTAACCTCTGCCGCAGCCGTGGGGGACACCACCGCCTTTAACAAGGTCGGCCTGATTCGCTGGAACAAAACCGTTATCACCGAAGGCCAAGGCTACAC
>CAKSVQ010000072.1 GCA_934504065.1 uncultured Dysosmobacter sp.
CTTGAAAGAATTCATCGATAAGGTCGCACAAATGAACCGAGTCGCACCCGTGTTCAGAAAGCATTGAGGAGGCTGAATGAAACTGCCATAAAAATCGCTTTTATTTTTGGCCGTTCCATGCTATACTGCAAATAGAGAATTTTGCGTGAGGGGACGATGCAGTGGAAGAGCTAAATGCAATCCGAGAACAGGTTATCCAACTCTGTGATCCGCAGAAGATTCTGCTGTTTGGCTCGCAGGCGAAGGGAACCGCGACAGCAAAGAGTGATATTGACCTTTGCGTCATTGCGTCGACCAATGATAAGCGTTCGCTGCTGACAGATTTGTATTGTGATACGGAATCTGATACGCCGATTGACTTCCTTTTGTATACGCCGGAGGAGTGGGAACACAGCGTGGCAGATAGCCAGAGCTTTGCCAACAAGTTGAGCCGAGAGGGAGTTGTACTCTATGGGTGACAAGCCTTCGTTATAAGGACTGGTTTAAAAAAGCGGCACATGACTTGCGCGGCGCGGAAATCTTAATGGAGCATGACGGCGGTAACGATTTAGTCGCGTTTCATTGCCAGCAGGCGATGGAAAAGATGCTTAAAGGCTGGCTGCTCAAAACAACAGGCGAATTGCTGGACGGGCATAGCCTTGTATTCCTGTGCAGAAAGGCAACTGCGGCAGGGGCACCGTTGAAAGGCACCCTCAGAGACTGTGCGTATGTAAACCAGTTTTATATTGAAACCCGCTATCCATCTGATTCTTATATGCCTGTGTCCGAAGAGGAAGCACGGGATTGCATGGATGCCGCAAGGAAATTGATGGAACTGTTAGCATAACGCTCAGACTACTATTTGACTACTACCGCAAAAAACCTCAGGAGCCTTGCCCTGCAAGACTTCCGAGGTTTTTCTTTAAAATGCCGAAAATTTGTGCAATCCCAATCAAACCACTGCGCCGCAGCGGTTTCCGGTTTGACGGCCTGATAACTCCGACTCTAAAGGCCGCTGGTTCGAATCCAGTCGGGCGTACCAAGAAGGAACACCACCCTAATAGATGGTGTTCCTTTTTTGCTACCTTTTGATACAAATTTTCTGTGCAAACTTATCCTGTATGGAAATTGAAAAGTAAGGGAAACCCGACTAAAGTTTCCCGGTTTCTTGACTTGACATGGCCGGAAGTGTATAATCAGTGCGGTTTGTAGAAATGGTACGGAGATGATGGGCTTGCTTTTTCAGAAAAAACACGGCCAGATGTCAGAATCCCTGCTGACAGCAGCCTTTATTATTCTTTCCGGCGGCTTACAGGACGCCTATACTTACCTCTGTCGAGGCAAGGTATTTGCCAATGCGCAGACTGGCAATATTGTGCTCTTCAGCGCTTATTTGTTTGAAGGCGACTTTTCCCACTGCTCCCGTTACCTGATTCCTGTGCTTTCTTTTATGCTGGGCATTTTCATCGCCGAATGCATCCACCGCCATTTTAAATACATGGAACGGGTGCACTGGCGGCAGCTGATCATTCTGGCGGAGATCATCCTGCTGGCCATTGTGGGATTTTTGCCGCAGGAGATCAACACTTTTGCCAATGCGCTGGTGTCGTTCGTCTGTGCCATGCAGGTGCAGACCTTCCGCAAGGTGCGAGGCCACGCCTATGCCAGCACTATGTGCATCGGCAATATGCGCAGCGGCACCGAGGCCCTGTGCGCTTACTTCCACACTCATGACCGGGAAGTACTGTACAAAGCGCTGACCTACTTTGGCGTCATCGGTTTGTTCGCCGCAGGTGCGGGATTGGGGGCGCTGCTGACAGCCCGCTTTGCCGAGCGGGGCATCTGGGTCTCCTGTGGATTACTGGCCATCAGCTTTCTTATGATGTTCATTCATGAGGAGCATCTCGAGCAATAATAAAAAGCTGCTCCGGGAGCAGCTTTTTTATTCATTGGGTTCCACGGGCCACACCGCATAGCGGATCGCCGCAGGCGTATGGGGGTACTGGCGGCTGAAAGCCCGGACAATGCGGCCGCCCACCATGCAGCTGTTTTCATAATTCGCCTGCGGCAGGATCACCACGTACTGCGAGCCACTGCACTGCGCCGCCACATCTCCCCTGCGCAGCCCGGTGGAGATCATACCGCGCAGGTTTTCCATGGCCAACGCCATACTTTTCTTCGGCAGTTCGCCGCCGTTCTTTGCCGAAACCGTGAACAGGCAGATATGGGCAATGCTGCCGCTGCGGGGCAATGTACGCGCGGCGACATAACAGATCGTCTTGAAATAATCGTAATCGCAGAGCATGGAGCCGCCGGGGTCCCGCTTCTCCCGCAGCTGCATACGCAGCGCATCCGCCGGGATCACCTGCTCTTCCACTGTCCCTACCGCGTCACGGTACAGCTGGCAAAGCCGCTCTGAGGGAACCACGCCGAAATTGGACAGCAGACGGTCCCGCAACGCTTCATACGCATCGGCTACACCCTGATGATCCCCCAAACACAAGAGCGTTTGCAGCAAATGCAGCCACAGTTCTTCCCTGTCCGGCTCGATCTCCACGGCACAGCGGCAGACCGCCGCCGCATCTTCCAGCCGCCCCCAGTCTTCCAGCTGCACCACGGTCTCCAACGCCGTCTGCACATACAAATCGTGGTAATAGGCCGCGATCGGCACCACCCACGGCTCTGCCGCCAGCTTTGGAAGGAAGTCTCCCGTGTAGAGCCGCAGGGCTTTTTGATACAATTCGATCCGCTGCTCCCGTTCCCGCGCCGCAGCGCCGGAATGGCAGAGCGATTCAAATTCCTCCACATCCAGAGAAAGCGGCACATTCCAAAGATAACTGCCGCCCCGGCGGGACAGCAGCGGCGCTCCTCCTTTCTCCGTCAACGGCGCAAGCATCGTGCGGACTCTGTGGAGAGCTGTTTTCAGGGCGTTGGACGGATCGACCGTGTCATCTTTCCAGCAAAGGTCGATCAGTTCCTGCGCTGTGACTGGCCGCTTTCGGTGATAAAGCAGGTAGGCCAGCAGCAGCCACACCCGGTATGCACGGCTGTCTTCATCCGAGACTGCCCACTGGCCGTGGCGAATCGCCAATCCGCCCAACATCTGCACCCGCAGCATCTCCGTTTCCACGCTCCAGCACCTCCCCGGTATCGTCGAAATTTTCTGCGTTCCGCCATTCAGTATCCTGTTTATCATAACACGGGCATCTGAAAAATTCAACGAAAAACCATCTTTCTTTTCCCAATTTCTTCCGTCAAAATCTTACAGGACACGACACCGGAAAAGTCTTCCATTTTTCAAAAAACATGCTATACTAAAGCAAATGCTGTAAAGAGGAGGAGGCGGAAATACTTGGAAACGCAATCCCGAGGGAACGAATACCGCACAACACTGGTCTGTATCGACTGTTATGACCGCAATATCTTACAGGGGCGGCTGCAAAATCCCGCTTGCACCTGTTCCTTTTACGGGTTGATGGATTTTTTCCGCAGCATGGAGCGCCTGCTGGAACAGTTACAGCTGCCGCGGGCCTTCACGGCGGTGCGTTCTTTTGAAACCGCTCTCCCTGATGAGGATGTCCCGCCTCCCTGCCCGGCGGTCTCCCGCGGACAGCTTGCCACCTTCTCCGTGCGAGTCCTCTTTCGGCAGAACGCAAGCTGGCAGGGCTATGTCACATGGCTGGAGGGCAAAAAAAGTGAGCGCTTCCGCAGCGCACTGGAACTGGCCCTGCTGATGGACAGCGCACTGCGTACATAAAAAACGGATGGAGAATAATCTCCATCCGTTTTTTATGTCGAACAAGTGGCAAAGCCACTTGTTCGAGGAGGTTTCGCTTCGCTCCGTGCCTCGGTTGGCCGCTGTGCGGCCAATTCGACACACGCTCCGCGCAGAGTGTGTTCTGCCACGCACATGTCGCGGCAGAACACAAATCTGATGGCTTTCGCGTCTGCGGACGCGAAACTCTGCGAGGCTTTTTAATAGACTGTGTTTCTTATTCGCCCAGATGATTCTTGGCCGCTGTCAGGATGTTTTCCATCAGCATGGCCCGGGTCATGGGGCCAACACCGCCGGGAACTGGCGTGATGTAAGTCGCTTTGGGCTCCACCGCCGCGTAATCCACATCGCCGCAAAGCTTTCCCTCAGCATTGCGGTTCATGGCAACATCGATCACCACCGCGCCCTCTTTCACCATATCGGCAGTTACAAAGTTTACCTTTCCAATGGCGGAAACCAGAATATCCGCCCGTCTGGTATGCTGTGCCAACTCCTGTGTTTTCGAGTGGCAGGCGGTCACGGTGCCATCCGCCTGCGTTAGCAGCATGGCCATGGGCTTGCCCACGATATTGCTCCGGCCCAGCACTACGCATTCCTTCCCCCGCACAGGGATCTGATAGGCCCGCAGCATTTCCATCACTCCGGCGGGCGTGCACGGCAAAAACACAGGCTGGCCGATGGACATCCGTCCCACATTGAAGGGATGGAAACAATCCACATCCTTATCCGGTGCGATGGCATTGATGACCGCGTCCGCATCCAATCCCTCCGGCAGGGGAAGCTGGCAGAGGATACCATCCACCGCCGGGTCGCGGTTCAACTCTTCCACCAGCTTTAAAAGCGTTTCCTGACGGGTATCGGCAGGAAGACGGTGGGAAAAGCTTCGGATACCGCACTCAGCGCAGTCCTTTTCCTTTCCGTTGACATAGACCTTACTGGCCGGATCGTCGCCCACCAGAATGACGGCCAGTCCCGGCTGTCTGGAAAGCTTGGCCGCCCCCTCCCGCACCCGGGCCTTTACCTGAGAAGCCAGCGCCTTACCGTCAATTTTCACTGCCATCTTTGTTTTCCTCCTGTTCCGTCTCCGGCGCTGTCTGGGCCTCCTGCGGAGCATCCTGCGCAGCAGAAGAGGTCTCCGCAGTCTCTTCCTCATCCGCCTGCTCTGCCGGGGCAGCTTCGGCAGCGGCCGCCGCTTGCGCCGCAGCCAGCTGATTGACCAGCAGGCCGTCCGCCGTCCGCTTTTTGATCTTGATATTGTAGAACAGCACACACGCCGCCACGATCACCATCACCACGCTCAGCGCCTGAGAAACGCGGATGGGCTGGCCCATAAACGTCCAGTTGAAAAGGTACAAGCTATCAGCCCGCAGCCCCTCGATCCATGCGCGGCCCAGACCGTACCACAGGAAATAAAAGCAGGTATTCTCTCCGTCAAATCGGCGGCCCTTTGTGACGACGAACAGCATCAGCAGCAGTCCCACCAGATTCCAGAGACTTTCATAAAAGAATGTGGGATGCACCTCGATATACTGGGCGGAACTGACCCACAGCCGCATCCGCCAGGGCAGCTCTGTAACGGCACCGTAGGCTTCCCGGTTGATAAAGTTGGCCCAGCGGCCAATAATCTGGCCCAACAGCAGTCCCATCACAGCAAGGTCCGTCATGGCGGTAAAGCGGATCTTTTTGACCCTGGTGAAGATCAGCACCACGATTACCCCTACAATAACCGTTCCGTAAATGGCAAGACCGCCATCCCAGATGGCGACGATGCGCCCCCAGTCCAGTCCACCATCACTGTTGCGGTAAAGGTCCAGATAGAACACCACATAGTAAATGCGGGAACCCAGAATGCAGCAGGGCACAGCCCACAGCACCAGATCCAGCACATTGTCCTCCGTCAGGCCAAAGCGCTTCGCCTGCTTCATGCAAAGAAACAGGCCCGCCAGCATGGCGCAGGCCAGAATGATCCCGTACCAGTACACCCCATGGCCAATATGGATCGCAATGGGGTCGGGATTAAACTCCCAGTCGCCAAAAAGCCCGGGAAAGCTGATCGGCATATTTTTCAGCGCAGTCAAAACAAGATTCTTCCTTTCTTTCTAAAAGCCCTTATTCCTTGGGCACGATCTCACTGAGTACGCACCTTTCCTGCGTGATGTTTTCCCGCAAAAAAGCGCGGACATCCTCGCTGGTGATCTCATCGAACACCTGCGGGAAGCGGAACGGGTCATACCCGTTGAAATATCCCTCGGTCAGAGACACCGCGATATTTTCAAAGGAGTTCAGTCCCCGCAGATTGGCACCGAAATTCGCCCGCTTCACCTGCTGGTAAAAGTCCTCGTCGATCCCCTCCTTCACCAGCCGCTCCGCTTCCTGCAAAATGGCCTGCACGGTCTTTTCCGCGTCCTTGCTGTCACCTCCGGCATAGAGATAGGCAACACCCGGCATCATCTCAAACGCGCCGCCGAAGCTGGTGTTGATCTCTCCCTCGCCGTAAAGCCGCAGATACAACGGGCTGGAATCGCCCAGCAGAATATCGCAGGCCAGGTCGCCGATCACGTTGGCCCGGAGCGCATCTTCCCCCTCGGCAGGAGGTGTACACTTAAAGCCCGCCAGAAATTGGGGACAAGAGACCTCCATGGCAAGGCGCGTCCGCTTTTCGGCCACCTCCGGCGGCTCTACGCCATGATCCCGCGGGATGGGGGCTCCGCCCTCCCGGGGCAGCACCCGCCGGGCAAGCTCCGAGACATGGACAGGGTCCACATCGCCCACCACCGTCAGCACCATGTTGGACGGCGTGTAAAACGCCTTATGGCAGTCATACAGCGTCTTCGCCGTGATATGGGAAATGCTCTCCACCGTTCCGGCAATGCTGACCCGGGCCGTGGACTTTTGATACAGCGCCCACATCATGCGCACATAGATTTGCCAATCCGGGTTGTCCTCCACCATGCGGATCTCCTGACCGATGATCCCCTGCTCCTTGGCCACGCTTTCATCCGTGAAATACGGCACAGACACAAAGGACAGCAAAATCTCCAGATTTTCCTCAAAATGCTCAGTGGAATCGAAGTAATACCCAGTCATGGCATTGGCCGTGAAGGCATTGGGCTCCGCGCCGTTTTTTGCCAGCTCCTGAAGGGCGTTGCCCTCTTTGGTGTCAAACATCTTGTGTTCCAGATAATGGGCGATACCTGCCGGTGTGTCCAGCCATTCCCCGTTGAGCTGGAAGCGGGTGTCCATCCCGCCGTAGCGGGTGGCGAAAAAGGCATATTTTTTGGCATAGTCCGGCTTGGGCACCACATAAATCCGCAGGCCGTTGGGCAGCGTTTCCTGATAGACGGACTCGCCCAGCCGCTCGTAAAAGCACTCTTTCATTCCGCCGTCTCCTTTCCCCGCAGGAAATAGACCGTGTCCAGCTGCACGGTATCCATCGCGTCAAAAATGCGCTGAGGCGTCACCGTGCGCACCTGCTGGGCAAGCTGCTCCGGCGTTTCATCCTGTCCCGTGGCCGCCTGTCCCAGATAGAAGTTTTCCAGCTTCCCCTGCGAATCGCCCATGGAAGCGTACGCATTGAGCAGCGTGCTGCGGGCGCCGTCCAGCTCCCAATCCTCCAGCTCGCCGCGGCGCACCGCATTCAACTGGGCCATGATCTCGTCATACGCCGCCTGATAGTCCCGAAACTCAATCCCGGAGGACACCGTGATGATACTCTTTTGCCGATGGTAAAGCGAAGAAGCATAATAGCACAGCGACAGCTTTTCCCGCACGTTCAAAAAGAGCTTGGAATTGCTGCTGCCACCAAAGAGCGTGTTGGCCATCAGCAGCGCGGCAGTATCGTCGCTTCCGCAGGCAAAGCCCATGCCCAGCTTCCCCTGCGTCACGTCCAACGCTTCCTCCACCCGCAGCACTTCATCGCGCTTTGCGTGTGGATGGACAAGATACTGCTGTGCCAGAGTTTCTCTTGGCAGCGTGGAAAAGGCCTCCAGTAGCGCCTCCTCCACCCGCCGCCGCTCGGCGCTGCCGCAGTAGATCAGCTCCAGCTGGGCGGTGGCGATGAGCTTTTCATAAAGGGTGTAGAGCTTATGGGGCTGAAGCTGCTGCGCGCTCTCCTCGCTGCCAAGACGGGGGACCCCGTAAGCCTCCCCGGCGCACATCACTTCCAGCAGTCGGCTGTCCGCATAGTCCCGCTTATCGTTGATGATGCTGCGGATCGTGTCGATCAAATTGGTCTTTTCACTTTCAAAATAGGCGCTGACAAACCGCCCCCGCTCCGTGGCCGGGTCGCAGATCAGCTCCCCCAGCAGCTCTGCCACTGGCTCCAAAAGGCGCTCTCCGCCGGGGACAAGACTGTCGTCGATCATGCTGGCTACAAAGCCAACGCACTGGTTTTCTCCCTTTTTCCGCACGGTATAGTCGATCCGCGCGCCGTAAAGCCTGTCCAGCCGGGCCGCCATCGCGCCCATATCCGGATAGGTCACCGTGCCCCGCCGCAGCACAGCAGGCAGCAGCGCGCAGGCAGATGCCGTTTCCTCCGTCAGTGGGGTGACGAACTGGGCGGAAAGCAGGCTGGTTTTAAATTTCCGCGCCGACAGATAGGTCAGATAGACCCCGTCGGCGAGTCTGGTTCTGGTCACTTCCAAAAACTCACTCCTTTGTGTCGGACAATACAGAGGTTATTATAGTATAACTCCCCAGATAATTCAAATTCTTTTTGTAAACGAAAAAAGAACCGTGGTGGGCCTCCTCGAGCAAGTGGCTTTGCCACTTGTTCGACTTTATCTCAGCACCCGCAGGAAATTTTCTCTTGCGATCATCTCCCGCTCCCGTCGATCCATTCCCATCCTTTCCAGCCAGTCAAACAGCTGTCCGGCCTGCGAGGCATTTTCCATTCCCACGGCCCCCTCATTGCCCGGACCGAAGTATTCGCAGAAATCAAAGCCGCAGGCCACATGCTCCACGCCCATGACATCCGCCATATGCGCAGCGTGGCGGGCCAGCATCTCCACGGTCTGCCGTTCCCGGTCCGCATGGACAAAATTGTGGCAAACATTTAAGCCCACCACACCGCCGCTGTCCCGGATGGCCCGCAGCGCGTCATCCGTCAGGTTCCGCCGCACATCGCACAGCGCCCGGCAATTTGAATGGGAGGCAATGATCGGCCCGTTGGAAAGCCTGACCGCATCACGGAAGCCGCCGTCGTTCAGATGGGAAACGTCCAGCAAAATGCTCCGCTCCTCCATCCGGCGGACAGCCCGCTGCCCCAGCTCCGTCAGCGGCGCGTCCGGGTCGCCCCCCGCTCCGGTGGCCAGCAGGTTTTCCTCGTTCCACGTCAGCATCCCCAGCCGGGCGCCCAGCGCGGCATAGCGGTCGATCCGGCTCAGATCATCGCCGATAGGCTCCATGCCCTCCACCGCAAGAAAGGCGTACTTCTTCCCTGCCGTTCGGGCCTGCTCCGTTTCCCCCGCCGTGCAGACAAGCGCCAGCCACGGGCACTCCGCAAGCTCCTGGCGCATCTGCTCCAGCATGATCTCCGTCCGCCCCCAGCCGCTGCCGCCGTGGGGAACACTTTCCCAAAAGCTGCCCTTTTCCGCGCTGACCCACAGGGACAGCGCCATGCCCTCCACGCCGCCTACTTCCAGATTTTTCAGGTGCCGCCGCTCCAGCACATGGGTCTCTCCTGCAAGACGGCGGCGCGTCACATCGTATAAAAGGTCTGAATGCCCGTCGAAAATCATATCTGCCCCGCTTCCCCGCGCCGCCTGACCGGGCGCGAATTCGTTTTTACCAGTATATCCCGCCCCGGCCCGGCGAGCAACTGCATTCTTATCCGGGAAAAACTTTTCCGCCCGCGTATTTTCCCCTTGACTTTTCCGGCAAATTCCTGTAAACTACTTCATGTTGTAAAGGTTCAAAACTTTACAGAGAGGAGCGGTCTCTTGAAAAATCAGACCTACCGTATGACGATGCTCTTCGATTTTTATGGAGAGCTCCTGACCGAGCGACAAAAGGAATTTTTTGATCTTTATTATAATGAAGACCTCTCTCTGGCGGAGATTGCGGAAAACGCGGGCATTTCCCGTCAGGGCGTCCGGGACGTGATCGTCCGGGCTGAGGGCGCCATGCAGGAGATTGAAGACAAGACCGGGATCGTCAAGCGTTTTGAGGCACAGCGTCCTCATCTGGACGCGATCAATGCCGCCGCGGAAGAGATTCGAACCATTAACTATCGCCAGTATGAGGACAGCCTCCTGACCGAGCTTGCTGACCGCATCACGGCGGAAACCAGCGCATTAAAGGATTAACTATGGCTTTTGAAGGATTGACTGAAAAACTGAATGCCACGTTCAAGCGCCTGCGCGGAAAGGGCCGCCTGACGGAAAACGACGTGCGGGAGGCCATGCGCGAGGTGCGCCTTGCCCTGCTGGAAGCGGACGTGGGCTATAAGGTGGTCAAGGACTTTGTCTCCACCGTTACGGAACGCGCCGTCGGCACCGACGTGCTGGACAGTCTGACCCCCGCCCAGCAGGTCATCAAAATTGTCAACGAAGAGTTGACAAATCTGATGGGCGGCGGCACCGCCAAGCTGACCATGGCCAACAACGGCCCGACGGTCGTGATGATGGTGGGTCTTCAGGGCGCGGGCAAAACCACCACCACGGCAAAGCTGGCCGGGCTAATGCGCAGGCAGTATACCAAGCGCCCCCTGCTGGCCGCGTGTGACGTGTACCGTCCCGCCGCCATTGAGCAGCTGAAAGTTGTGGGTGGGCAGCTGGAGCTGCCTGTTTTCGAGGAAGGCCAGGGCGACCCCGTCGCCATTGCCCAGAATGCCATCCGCCACGCCAGAGATTATGGCAACGATATGGTATTCTTAGATACCGCGGGCCGTCTTCATGTGGATGAGACATTGATGGACGAGCTCAAGCGGATGAAGGCCACCGTCCACCCCAATGAAATTCTGCTGGTGGTGGATGCCATGACGGGTCAGGACGCGGTCAATGCCGCCAGTGCCTTTGATGAGGCGCTGGGGATCGACGGTGTAATCCTTACCAAGCTAGATGGCGACGCCCGCGGCGGCGCAGCGCTGACGATCCGCGCCGCCACCGGAAAGCCCATCAAGTTCGTGGGCACCGGAGAAAAACTGGACATGAT
>CAKSVQ010000073.1 GCA_934504065.1 uncultured Dysosmobacter sp.
TTGTCGTCATGCAAAGCATGGCGTTGGGGATGGCGGCGACGACAAGGAGGAAAACGAGTTTTCCGACTGGCGTCACCGACAGCCACAAAAAGGCGAAGCCGACAACAGCCGCCATGGCTTTTTGTGTTGATATCAACTTATTACATAAGTAGGTAATAATGGATTAACCCCGCAATTGGCCTCCTGCAAGCAGCGGCAACTCTGTAGGAGTTGCGTTTCCCCAGCCCAGGGTTGCGGGCGAAGCACGCTACCCTGGGTATGGCCCCCACTAACCTGGCAACTCTGACGGAGTTGCGCTTAGCCGTAGGCGTTACTTGTAGTGTATATGCCCATATACCTTGAATATGCTATCGCAAGAAACTACAAAAAGATTTGTGGCTTTTCAGGTCTTCGCCCTATGCGTCCGTGTGTGTCGGTAAATATCTCGAGAGCGAGCTCTCGGAAATTCCCCGTCACCCACATCCGCGCCTGCCAGGTGGCAGGCTGAAAAGCCGCAAATACAAAAAGTCCGCCGTTGGCGGTAAAAAAAGTCCGGCTACGCCGGTACAAAAAAATGATTACCTTATTATCTATCGGTAGCGTCATATAGATAGAAGAACACAAACTGCTGTTTTTTTACCGCCAACGGCGGCCTTTTTTTACGGCCACCGGCCGCTTTTTGAACCATGCCGGCTGTTGTCGTCATGCAAAGCATGGCGTTGGGGGCGGCGGCGACGACAAAAAGGAAAACTCGTTTTCCGACTGCCGTCCCCGACAGCCCCCAAAAGGCGAAGCCGACAACAGCCGCCATGGCTTTTTGTGTTTATATCAACCCCTAATAGAAGCAGTTATTAATGGATTAATCCCGCAATTGGCCTCCCGCAAGCAGCGGCAACTCCTACAGAGTTGCCAAGGGTGCGTACCATCAACCCCAAGTCCCATCTTAACCTTCCGCCAGGGGAAAAAGTATTCGTCACAATCTAAAAAACACAGCAAGACGGAGCTCCCGCCCCTTGGGGAGGGTTTGGGGAGGGGCTTCCAACGAACTCTCGCCCCTTGTGGATGGAAGGCGATGGGCTTTCTACCCTTTACTATGTCCCCTTATATATATAAATAGGTATAGGGGGAAACGCAATTATTTTCTGATTATTCCCCGTGGTTCTGGAATTGCGCAAATTTTGCGCTAAAAATTACCTACTGTAACGCAATTTTCACCTTAAAAAGTTTTTTGGTCTCATAATTAATTGTAAATTTGCATCAGCATCATCTTAATAATTGATAAAATATGAGTAAAAAATGTAGTTTAACATTGCTCTTTTTCTTGCTTTTCATGCCATTGTCTCTTTTGGCACAAGAGATAACGGTCAAGGGAAAAGTTACTGAGAAAGGTACTGGCGAACCCTTGCCGGGCGCAAGCGTAGTAGTCCAGAAATCCACAAAGGGTGTTATGACCGACGTTGATGGTGGCTATGAAATCAAAGTCAAGCCAACCGACAAACTTGTGTTCTCCTACGTTGGTATGGAGGACAAAGTCGTTACTGTGGGAAACCAAACAGTTATCAATGTAGAGCTTGCCCCCAAGGGCAACGAGCTTGACGAGGTAACGGTAGTAGCCTACGGTAAGCAGAAGAAGGAAAGTATCGTGAGCTCTATCACCACGGTAAACACCAAAGATTTGCGTGTGCCGTCGAGCAACCTTACCCAGTCTTTTGCCGGTAACATCGCCGGTATGATTGCTTACACACGTTCGGGTGAGCCTGGCCAGGACAACACCGACTTCTTCGTTCGTGGTGTGACAACCTTTGGTGAGGGTGGTTCCAACCCACTTATTCTTATCGATAACATCGAGCTGACATCTGCCGACCTTAACCGTCTGCGTCCCGATGATATCGAGAGTTTCTCTATCCTGAAAGACGCCTCTGCAGCTGCCCTCTACGGTGCCCGTGGTGCTAACGGTGTAATCCTCGTTACCACCAAGCGCGGTGAGGAAGGTCCCGCCAAGATCTTCGGCCGTATCGAGCACTCTTTCCAGAGCCCTCTCCGCAAGGTTGAGTTGGCTGACCCTGTAACCTATATGCAGTGTTACAACGACGCTTTGATTTCTCGCGGTTCGCTGAGTATAGACGACCTCATCTATAGCCAGGACAAGATCGAACAGACCGGTAAGCCCGGTGCCAACCGTCTTATCTACCCTGCCAACGACTGGTACAACATGCTGTTCAAGAACGTATCTCACAGTACCCGTGCCGACGTTTCTATCCGCGGTGGTGGTAAGGTGGCTACCTATTATATCTCTGGTGCCTATACTCAAGATGGCGGTATGCTCAAGGTTGACCATCGCAACAGCTTCAACAACAATATCGACAGTAAGAAATACACCATGCGTGCCAACGTCGATGTCAACGTGACCAAGACTACCAAGGTGGCCCTTCGCCTGACCGGTAACTTTGATGACTATAGCGGTCCGATGTCGTCTGGTAATGACATGTTTGTCAATGTTATGCACGCCGACCCCGTACTCTTCCCCGCTTTCTATCCTATGGATGAAGAGCACAAGGGTATCAAGCACATCATGTTTGGTAACTACCTCGATGGTCGTTACATCAACCCCTACGCCGAGATGGTACGCGGTTACAAGGACTACCAGCGTTCACAGATGATCGCAGCCTTGCAGCTCGATCAGGATCTGAGCTTCATCACCAAGGGTCTGAAGTTTACCACCCTGTTCAACCTCTCACGTCTCTCTGACTTCGGTATCAAGCGTTTCTTCAAACCTTATTGGTACACTATGGGTGAGTATGACTCTTACACAGGAGAATACCACATTACTCGTCTGAACGAGGACGGTACCGACTATCTTACCTATAATGAAGATGCCAAGAACGTGGTTAACACCATGTACTGGGAAAGCCGTCTGTACTGGAACCGCACCTTCGGCAAGCATTCTCTCGGTGCCCTTACCGTATTTACCACCCGTGAGCAGCGCAAGGCCAATGCCGGTACACTCCAGCTCTCTCTGCCTTCACGCAACGTGAGCCTCGCCGGTCGTCTTACTTACGGTTTCGATGACCGCTACTTCGCTGAGTTCAACTTCGGTTACAACGGTTCTGAGCGTTTCTCCAAGGAGCATCGTTGGGGTTTCTTCCCATCAGTAGGTCTCGGTTGGTTGGTTTCTAACGAGAAGTTCTTCCAGCCTCTTACCAATGTCATCAGCAAACTGAAATTCCGTGCCTCTTACGGTCTCGTGGGTAATGATAAGATTGGCGACGAAAAGAACCGCTTCTTCTATCTCTCTGAGATGTATATGAATAATTCCAATGTCAAGGCTACCTTCGGTGAAAACTTTCAGACTTCATTAAATGGTATTACCTTCAAGCGCTATGCCAACTCTGCAATCACTTGGGAGCGCGCCAAGAAGCAGAACTACGCTATAGAACTCTCTCTCTTTGGTGACCTCGACATCATTGCCGAGTACTATCGTGAGAAGCGTACCGATATCTATATGACCCGTGCCGATATTCCTTCTACTATGGGTCTGCAGACCTCTATCGGTGCCAATATCGGTGAGGCAACTGCCCATGGTGTGGATATCCAACTCGAGTATCGTAAGAACTGGAACAAGGATCTCTGGACATCAGCCCGCGGTAACTTCACTTTCGCCCGCAGTAGATATGATGTCTACGAGGAGCCCACTTACAAGGAGAGCTATCGCCAGCACGCTGGTCGCAGCATCAAACAGAAGTGGGGATATATCGCCGAGCGTCTGTTCGTTGATGACGAAGAGGCTGCCAACAGCCCCTCACAGGCAGCTTTCGGTTCACAGTATGGCGGTGGTGACATCAAGTACACCGACGTCAACAAGGACGGTGTAATCAACGAGGCTGATATGGTACCAATCGGTAATCCTACTTCACCTGAGTTTATCTACGGTTTCGGTTTCTCTGTAGGCTATAAGGGCTTCGACTTCTCTATGTTCTTCCAGGGTCTTGCCAACGAGTCGTTCTGGATCAATGCAGGTGGCTTCTCTACTACCAACGAAGAGACCAAGGGTGGTTTGGCTCCATTCTATAAGAATACCCAGTTGCTCAAGGCTATCGCCGACGACCACTGGAGCGAGAGCAACCGCAATCTCTACGCTTTCTGGCCCCGTCTGAGCACCTATCTCAACAACAATAATACCCAGCCCAGTACCTGGTGGATGCGCGATGGCTCGTTCCTCCGTCTCAAGCAGATGGAATTTGGTTATACCGTTCCTCGTAACCTCACCAAGAAGTGGCACATGGAGAGCCTGCGCTTCTATGTATCGGGTAGTAACCTCCTCAACTGGAGCAGCTTCAAGATGTGGGATCCCGAGCAGGGTTCTTCTGCACTCAACTATCCTCTGCAGCGCACTATCAATGTCGGTCTGAATGTTACATTCCAATAAACAGCAATCATTATGATAAAGATATTCAATAAAATCAAGATTACGGTAATGGCTGCCGTTGTGGCTCTTATGGGTCTTACAGCGTGTAACGATTACCTTGATGTAGTACCCGATGGTGGCGACCCTACCTTACCCGATGCGTTCGCCCTTCGTTCGATAGCCTATCGTTACCTCGGTACTTGCTATAGCTATATGCCTGGCGACGGTACCGGCAGCGACCCTGCCATGTTGGGTAGCGACGAACTTGTGGATCTCTATCCCCGTACCACAGGCAAGTATTTCAGTACAAGTATGACCATGATTGCCCGTGGTTATCAGAACAAGTCAAGTGTTTATGGTAATGACTGGAACAGTCTCTACACAGGTATCCGTGATTGTGACAACCTGATAGACAATGTTGACTTAGTACCAGACATGAGTGATGACGAGAAGAAACAGTGGAAGGCTGAGGCTCGTTTCCTCAAGGCTTACTACCACTTCTGCCTCATCCGCAAGTGGGGTGCCATCCCTGTGGTTAAGCACAGTCTGCCTATGGACGCCAGTGTCGAGGATGTACGCGTATATCGTGATCCTATCGATACCTGTTTCAACTTCGTGCTCAGCGAGCTCGACAAGGCCATCCCTGACTTGGCTGAGTCATTCTCTAATACCGAGTATGGCCGCATCACCAAGGCTATTGGTTATGCGTTCAAGGCACGTGTAGCCTGCTACGCCGCCAGTCCTCTCTTCAACGGCAACGACGACCAGAAGAACCTTGTCGACAAGCGTGGTGTGCAGCTCTTCCCCGCCAAGACCGAAGAGCAGAAGCTCGAGCGTTGGCAGTATGCCGTTGACGCTTGTAAGGCTGCCATCGAGGAGTGTCAGAAGATTAACCTCAAACTCTATGAGGGCGAGGATATCCTCTATCGTATGAACGATACGCTGAAGACCGACCTCATTCTCCGTGGCGCTATGTGCGAGAGATGGAACTCTGAGCTCATCTGGGGCAATACCCAGTCCTGGACTGCCGAGCGTAAGAACTGGCAGATTATGGGTTGTGTCAACCTCCAGTACGAGGAGAATCCGCAGTTTACTGGTGCTCTTACCGGTTATCGTTGCTTCGGTGTGCCATTGAAGGTGGCTGAAGAGTTCTATTCTAAGCATGGTGTGCCAATCTCTGTTGACAAGGATCGTCAGGGCGGTTGGAACGAAATGGAAATCAAGCGTGGCGACGAGCAGAACCAGTTCTACCTCGAGCGCGGCTATGAGACTGTCAAGCTCAACTTCGACCGCGAGCCTCGTTTCTATGCCTTCTTGGGCTTCGACGGTGGCAAGTGGCTCGGCCAGCTTACCGATGCTGAGTACAACGACCTGACCTCTGACAAGGTGAAGAAGGTCAAGTGCCGCGTAGGACAGTATGCCGCCAAGGCTGGTGCCAACGTAGGTCCTGTGACAGGTTACTTCCCCAAGAAGACCTTCCCCTACAAGAACCGTGTCAATGCAGCCAACGGTACTACCAATATCTCTTCTACTTGGTTCCCTTATCCTATCATGCGTCTTGCCGACCTCTATCTGCTCTATGCCGAGGCTATCAACGAGCTTGAAGGTCCTAATGGTGCCCACAGTACCGAGCTCTTCCTTTATATCAACGCTGTTCGCGTGCGTGCCAAGATTCCAGATGTCAAGACCGCTTGGGATGACTACAGCACCAACCCCGGTTACTACAATACCCAGACCGGTATGCGCGCCATCATCCATCAGGAGCGTATGAACGAGCTCGCTTTCGAGAGCCAGCGTTTCTGGGATATCCGCCGATGGAAGGAAGGTCCAACAGAGTACAGCAAGAATATCTACGGTTTCAATATCGCTGGTGCTTCTGCCGAAGACTATTACAAGAAGACCCTCGTATACGAGCAGCCCTTCTTGGTTCGCGATTATTTCTGGCCCATCAGTACGTACAACTTGGAGCACAACCCCAATTTGATCCAGAACACTGGTTGGTAAACTAATAAAAGACTATACGATTATGAAGAAATTATTATTATCGTTCAGCATATTGCTCCTGTCTGCTATGGCTATCACCAGCTGTAGCGACGGAGACAGAATTGACCAGCGCGGAGGCTTACCCTTGCCCCAGCAGCCCAAGATAGTAGACGTCAAGTCCGTTCCTGGTGGTGCCGTGCTGAAATTCCAGATTCCCGATGACCCATACATCAAGGGCATCGTGGCTACCTATGAGCGCAATGGCGCCATGGTAGAGTCTCGTATCTCCCGTTATCTCGACACCTTGATGGTAGAAGGCTATGCCGACCTCAAGGAGCACGCTGTAGAGGTACGCAGCTTCAACGCCGACGACGTA
This sequence comes from uncultured Dysosmobacter sp., assembly GCA_934504065.1. Classification (GTDB taxonomy): domain Bacteria; phylum Bacillota; class Clostridia; order Oscillospirales; family Oscillospiraceae; genus Oscillibacter. The sequence continues at coordinate 6,744 of CAKSVQ010000073.1, forward strand.
AAGTCTGAGGCACAGACCGTGAAGATTACTCCTCTCGAGGCACCTGTCAATACTGCCAGCTTTGAGTTCTTCGAGGCTTTCGGTGGTTTCAAGGTTAAGATCAAGAACAATCCTACCAAGGCTACTCTCGCCCTCGTGGTTCAGGCCGATACCCTGAATGCCGACCAGGATCTCACCTACGAGCAGCGCAAGTGGAAGGACGTTTCTACGCTTTTCATGTCGAGCGACTCGGTTATGCTCACACGCCGCAATATGTCGGCTGTGCCCACCGTGCTTTCTGCCTATCTGCGCGACAGCTACGGCAACACCTCAGAGCGCCAGCTTATCAAGATTACTCCTAAGGCTGAGATTGAGCTTGACAAGAGCAAGTTCAAGTATTACCCTGTTGCCGACGACAACTTCGTCAACGACCCCAATGGTGGTGGCGTTACCGCTCTCTGGGACAAGGCAACTACCGGTACTGGCAGATTCTTCGTTGCCGCCAAGGGTTGTCCTATCCCCACATGGCTTACCATCGACCTTGGTGTAGGCGCTGAGGGTACCGTGCTTAGCCGTATCAAGACTTATCCACGTTCCGACTACGATGTATTCAATGGTGGTAACATCCGTCAGTGGGAATTCTGGGGTATCTATGACGATCCCAAGGAAGACCTTGTCAAGAATCCTTGCAAGAAGACCGATCCCGACTACCAGCAGCGTCATGGCTTCAGCCGTGGTTGGGTGATGCTGACCAAGGGTGAGCAGTACAAGCCCTCTGGCTATGCTCCTGACGGCACTGTCGATGGATGGACTCCTGAGGACCGTGAGTACTACCTCTACAATACCGAGTATGAGGTAGACAATACCAACGAGCTTACTCCTAACGCTTACGACAAGATCAGATACCTTCGTCTCGTAGTGATCAATACCTTTGCCACTTACCAGTATCCTGCTACATCAGGTGCATGGTTTATCGGTGAAATCACACCATGGGGACAGGTGAACAAGTAATAACTCTTAAAACGTTAAAGCAATGAGAAAACTATTATATATATCGTTGATAGCCGCACTCGTAGGTAGCTTTACCTCTTGTAAGGATCAGGATGATATCTACAAGGAGTGGGTAGTACCTGGCGGCAGCATTTATCCCGAGAAGGCCAATGGACTCAGAGCTATTCTGGGTTCAGGCAGAGTTCAGCTCAAGTGGGCTGCTCCCAAAGACCCAGCCGTTAAGCGCGCTGTCATCACATGGGACAATGGCGAGAAGACACGTGAGATTAGTTATGCTGACTTTGAGGGACAGGACAGCATCCTTGTCGAGATTAACGACCTCAAGGAGCAGAGCCACTCTTTCACCATCACCAACTATGATGCCGAGAACCACGTTTCCATGACTTCCGAGAAGTCAGCATCGCCCTATGGCGCCATCTGGCTTTCTACCCATGCTGAGCGTACCATCAAGTCGGCCGAGATGAATGGCGCTGACGCCAACGTAGCCCTTGGCTTCGGTACTAACGAGATGGTGGCTACCAAGTTCCGTTACCTCAACGCCGACGGCGAATGGGTTATCACCGAGCCCGTGCCCAGTGCTCAGGCCAGCACAGTCTTTGCCAACGCCAAGGGTGGTGTGCGTTACCAGTACAGTTCTGGTTACTGCCCCGCCGAAGGTCTTGACACCATCTGGAATGACTGGAGCAAGAGTCCTACACCTATCGCCAGCCGTCTTGACACCTCTGACTGGGAAGTTACAGCCACTGGCTGGAACGCTGCGACACCTCCCAGCAAGGTATTCGACGGACTTGTTACTGCCGACATGACCAAGGCATACGTTTGGAACAACGGTGGCAAGTGGCCGGTTGTCCTCCAGATTGACATGAAGAAGACTTCATACGTTATCAACCGTATGGTTGTACACAACTTCTTGGCCGGTAACATGGGTAGGCGTCGTCTGTACAATGTGTCTTACTTCTTCGGCGACGAGCCTTTCAACCTTGACCCAGGTTCTGCTTACGCCTCTCCTTCTGGCAACCCATGGCCTATCGCTACTGAGCCTACTTTTGCCAAGGCCAAGTACTGGCGTGGCACCACCTTCTGGAATGGTGATGCTAAGCACAACGAGAACGCCAACGGTACTCAGTGTCGCTACATTGCCATGGTAATGCACAATAGCCGCGCAAGCTCTCAGATTGCTTGTCAGGAGATTGAGGTTTATGGCTATGACATGGAAGCCGAATAATACACCTTATTATATAATATAGATTAGAAGAGTCCCGATGACCATGAACGTCATCGGGACTTTTTTGATGGCTGTCGCGCTGTCGATTTATCATTTGTTAGTGATAAATACTGTTAAGATGGCGGTTTTTACGCAGAAATGGAGTAATTTTGCCATCGCAAACAACAAATTTAACATTATACTGACAATGAAAAAGATTAGAGCCGCCGTAGTAGGTTACGGCAATATCGGTCATTACGCCGTGCAGGCCCTCGAAGCCGCCAAGGATTTCGAGATTGCCGGCATCGTGCGTCGTCAAGGCAACACAGACTGCCCATTGGAACTTACTCCTTACGAGGTGGTAGATGATATCTCCCTGCTCCACGATGTAGATGTGGCCATTCTCGCCACGCCTACACGCTCTTGCCCCGACTATTCAGCCAAGATTGTGGCTATGGGCATCAATACCGTCGACAGCTTCGACATCCACACCAGCATCCTCGACTATCGCCGCCAGCAGATGGAGAACTGCAAGAAGGCAGGCCGCGTCAGCGTCATCGCTGCCGGATGGGACCCAGGTTCCGACTCAGTGGTGCGCGTGCTCATGGAGAGCCTCGCCCCCAAGGGACTCAGCTATACCAACTTCGGTCCTGGTATGAGTATGGGTCACTCTGTCTGCGTACGCAGCAAGGAAGGTGTGCGCAATGCCCTCTCTGTCACCATCCCTCTCGGCGAGGGCATCCATCGCCGCATGGTCTATGTAGAGCTTGAAGACGGAGCCACCCTCGAGCAGGTTACCGCCGAAATCAAGGCCGACCCCTATTTCGCCAACGACGAGACCCATGTCTTTGCCGTTGCCTCAGTCGATGATGTGCGCGATATGGGTCATGGTGTCAACCTCGTGCGCAAGGGTGTGAGCGGCAAGACTCCCAACCAGCGTTTCGAGTTCAATATGAGCATCAACAACCCCGCCCTCACCGCCCAAGTGCTTGTCAATGTGGCTCGCGCCACCATGCGTCTGCAGCCCGGCTGCTACACCATGCCCGAGATACCTGTTATCGACATGCTCGCTGGCGACCGCGAGGAGATTATCGGTCATCTGGTATAAGCAGAAAACAACAGAAAGCTAATCATAATGAATCGCAAAACTTATCTTATGCTTGCCTCCGTGATGGCGGCAGTGGTAGTGGCGCTGCTCATCAGTGCGCGTCCTGCCGATGAGATCATGACCCGTAAGGGCAACACCACCATCGTCAACACCACCCAGTTGGGTGCGCAGGTGCGTGGCTTTAAGGGTGCCACTCCCGTGTTGATACACATCGAGAAAAACAAGGTGGTCAAGGTAGAGGCTCTGCCCAACAGAGAGACTCCCAAGTTCTTCGCCCGTGCCAAGGCTGTGCTCCAGCATTTTGAGGGCCTCACAGTGGCCAAGGCCCAGAAGGCCGAGGTCGATGGCGTCAGCGGCGCCACCTTCAGTTCCAATGCGCTCACCAAGAACGTCAAGCTCGGACTGGAGTATTACAAGAAGAACAAGAAGTAACCTGACAGTATCGGCAACGCCCATACCGCCCTATTTCATACAGCGTGGCAAGGATTGAGTTCCCTGCCACGTTTTTTTTTATTGGCGTGTGGTTGATGGTACGCACCCTTGGCAACTCTGTAGGAGTTGCCGCTGCTTACGGAATGTCCAATTGCGGGGTTAATCCATTAATTGCTACTTCTGTAATGTGATGATAGAAACACAAAAAGCCATGGCGTCTGTTGTCGGCTTCGCCTTTTTGTGGCTGTCGGTGACGCCAGTCGGAAAACTCGTTTTCCTCCTTGTCGTCGCCGCC
>CAKSVQ010000074.1 GCA_934504065.1 uncultured Dysosmobacter sp.
CCGGGCCCTTGCTGACCACCAGCTTGATGGTCTGGCCCTTGCTCAAGGGCTCTCCAAAGGCCGGGTCGCTGGAGATAATATACCGATCCGTCACCTCGTCGCTGAACTGCTCTTCACTGTCATCGATCACCAACTGGTACTCATCAATAAGGCTCTTCATCTCCGCCTTGGCTTCCTGCACAGTCTTATTGAGCACATAGGGCATTTCCCCGGTCTCTTCCCCGGCACTGAGCCAAACGGTGATCACGCAGTTATCTCCTTTGCGGTGCTCACCCTCGGCAGGGTCCTGCCGGGCGATGGTACCCACAGGATAATCGCTATAAATCGGTTCTTCCTTGACGGTGATGGTGAAAATGTCCTTCACGTTGTCCTTGGAATTGGCCTCTTCCACAGAAAGCCCCAGTACACTGGGCACCACATAGGTCTCTGTCACTGTGGGCTGGAAAGAATCCAGAATCGAGCGGAACAGCACCGCCGCCACCGCAATGGCCAGCACTGCCACAACGACCAGAAGCACCGTCTGCTTCTTTCCGCCGCCCCGTTCTTCTTCCTCGTATTCCCGCCGATGCTCCCGGTCGCGGACAGGCGCGGCCTTATGCTGCTGGAGTGATGCCGCATGAGACGGCGACACCCGTAAAGGCCGAGTCGGCTCATCGATCTCCTCTGGCCGCAGGTCCTCCAAACCAAAATCCAGCTCCACACCGGGATTCTTCCGAAACGCTTCCAGATCGGCGATCATATCATCCGCCGAAGCGTAGCGGTGGTCAATATCCGAAGCCATGGCCTTCATGCAGATAAGCTCCAGCTGCTCCGGGATGTCGGGATTGATCTCCCGAGGGGCCAGCGGGATAGAACTCAGGTGCTGAATCGCCACAGAAACAGCAGAATCGCCCTCAAAGGGCAGCCGCCCGGTCAGCATTTCATAGAGAACGACGCCTGCGGAATAAATATCGCTGCGGGCATCCGTCCGGTCGCCCCGGGCCTGCTCCGGCGAAATGTAGTGCACGGAGCCCAGTGCTTCCTGCGTCAGCGTCTGCGCGGAATTTTCCAGACACGCGATACCAAAATCGGCCACCTTCACGCTGCCGTCCCGCAGCACCATAATGTTCTGGGGCTTGATGTCCCGGTGGACGATGCCCCGACTGTGGGCGTGACTCAGCCCCCGCATGATCTGCGTGATGAAATGCAGGGATTCCCGCCAGTTCAGTTGCCCCCGCTTTTCCATGTACTGCTTGAGCGTGATCCCGTCGATCAGCTCCATCACGATGTACTCCGTGTCACCGCCCCGGGACACATCATAAACCGACACGATGTTGGGGTGAGAAAGCTGCGCGACAGCCTGCGACTCCGCGTTGAAGCGGCGGCGGAAGTCTTCATCCTGTGCCAGATCGGATTTCAGAATCTTCACAGCTACCAGACGGTTGAGTCGGTGGCACTTCGCCTTATAGACCACGGCCATGCCGCCTGTGCCGATCCGCTCTAAGATCTCATAGCGGTTATCCAGCATTTTACCAATATAGGGATCCATCTTCTGCCACCTCCTCACTCATTTTTCATCAGGACTGCCGTCACGTTATCCGGCGCGCCCTGCGACTTGGCAATTTCCATCAGATGGGCAAGGCACTCCTGCCCATCGGGCCTGTGCAATATCTCATGCAGCATCTCCGTGTCTGTCACGGTGCTGACCAGACCATCCGTGCACAAAAGCAGCTGTTCGCCCGCTTCCATGGGGCAGATGTACCCGTCGCACTGGGCGTCCGCATCCGGTCCCAGCGCACGGGTGATCAAATTGCGGTTGGGGTGGCGTCTTGCTTCCTCCGCCGTGATATCGCCTCGGTCCACCATCCGCTCCACCAGAGAATGATCCTTGGTGACCCGGGCGATGTGCTCTTTGGTCACATGATAGGCACGGCTGTCGCCCACGTTAGTGATGACTGCGCCGCCGTCATACGACACGGCAGACACCAGCGTGGTGCCCATGTTCTGGTATTCCGGCTCTTTCCGTGCCGCGTCCCGGATAGCCTCATTAGCTTGAGAAACCGCAACAGAAGACGCTTCGCAAAGCTCCTGCGGCGTCATATCCGGGCACAGGGCGCGCTCCAGTGCGTCGGCAAAGGTCTCCACTGCGATCCGGCTTGCAAGCTGTCCGCCTGCTGTGCCGCCCATGCCGTCGCACACCACACAGATCGTATGTCCATCCGCCTCCCGGATCAGGTAGGCGTCCTGATTTTCCTTACGGACCAGTCCAATATCCGTGATCCCGCATGCTTTCATCGCAGCTCTCCTTTCTCTTCCATGGCCTTACGGCGAAGCTGACCGCAGGAAGCGTCAATATCTCCGCCCAGACTCCGCCGCACGGTAGCCGTGATGCCGTGAGATTCCAGCCGTTTCTGGAACGCCGCGATCCGCTTTGAGGGCTTAAAGGGACTTTCCACCACATCATTGAGGGGGATGAGGTTCACATGCCCCGGCATCCCTTTCAGCTTAGCTGCGATCAGGTCCGCCTGCCAGTCGTGGTCGTTCACTCCATCGATCATGGCATATTCAAAGGATATCCGGCGGCCTGTCTTTTGAAAATACTCATGGCAGGCATCAAACAGCGCTTCCACGTCATAGGCCCGGTTGACGGGCATGATCCGGGAGCGTGTTTCACTGTCCGGCGCGTGGAGCGAGACGGAAAGCGTCAGCTGTAACCCCAGCTCCGCCAAGCGGCGGATGCCCGGGATCACGCCGCAGGTAGACAGCGAGATGTGCCGCATGCCGATGTTCATCCCGTCGGGATGGTTTACGAGCTCCAAAAAGCGCAGCACGGTATCCAGATTGTCCATCGGCTCTCCGATCCCCATCAGCACGATGTTGCTCACAGGCAGGCCGGAATCCTTTTGGGTAAACAGCACCTGATCCAGCATTTCCGCAGGCGTCAGGTCCCGCACCTTTCCGGCCACGGTGGACGCGCAGAACGCACAGCCCATCCGGCACCCCACCTGCGAGGAAATGCAGACGGTGTTGCCGTGGTGATACTGCATCATGACCGATTCGATACAGTTGCCGTCCGCCAGTTCCCATAAGTACTTGATAGTGCCGTCCAGCCGGGAGGTCTGCTTGCGGGCGACCCACGGCGCAGTCAGGAAAAATTCCTCCTTCATCCGGTCGCGCAGGCTCTTGGGCAGGTTTGTCATTTCGTCAAAGGAAACCGCGCCATTATGCAGCCACGTAAACACCTGTTTTCCCCGGAAAGCGGGCTGCCCCAGCGCCTGAATGGCCTCCGTCATCTCCGGCAGGGTCATGGATTTCAAATCACGCATAGTTCTCCTCGTGGTCAATGCCGCTTCATGCGGCAGATGTAAAAGCCATCCGTCTCGTGGCGCTGGGGCCACAGGGTCAAGCTGCCGTCCGTTTGTCCCACTGGCTGGGGCAGAGAAAACGGCTCTGCCTGAAACGCGGAGTGCTCGGCCAAAAAGGCTTGCGTCACCTGTTCGTTCTCCTCCGGCAGGACGGTACAGGTGGAGTATACCAGCACCCCGCCGGGACGGACATAGCGGGCCGCGTTGGCAAGGATCGCAGACTGCACTACCGGAAGCGTAAACAAGTCATCCGGTTTTTTATACCGGGTATCCGGCTTTTTTCGAATGATGCCAAGCCCCGAACAGGGCGCATCCACCAGCACGGCGTCAAAGGCCGCTTCCCACTCCGGGCGGAAGGCTCTGCCGTCCGCGGCGGCGGTGGAAATGATCTCCGCACCCAGACGCGCGGCCCCCTCTTCGATCCGCTTGAGCTTATTTTCATGAAGGTCGCAGGCAAGAATGCTTCCCCGGTTCTCCATGGCAAAGGCGGCGCTGAAGGATTTTCCGCCAGGGGCGGCACAGACATCCAGCACCCTGTCGCCGGGCTTCACTCCGGCAATGTAAGAAACCAGTCGGGCCGCCGGGTCCTGCACCAGAAATTTCCCCGTCTGAAAGGCCGGAAGCGCACGCAGGTCCCCCACTCCGGAAAGCGCCAGACAGTCCGGCGCCCACGGGTGGCGTGTGACCTGCACGCCTAAGTGCAAAAGCTCCTGCGTCAGCGCCTCCTCCGTCGTTTTCAGAGGATTTACCTGCACGGTGATCGGCGGAATACTGTTGTCGCAGGCGAGAAAGCGCTCCGCTTCCACTTCACCCAGCAATCCCACCATCCGCTTGACCAGCCATTTGGGATGGCTGTACTGAATGGACAGCCGCTGCACCGCATCCCGGGACGGGACGGGCGGCAGCGCCGACTTATTCTGCGAAATCTTACGCAGAACAGCGTTGACAAGGCCAGACGCTTGCCCTCTTTTTGCCAGTTTGGCCAGTTCCACAGAAGTGTTGACTGCCGCGCTGTCCGGCACTTTATCCAAAAATACGATCTGATACGCGCCAATCCGCAAAATCTCCAACAGCGGCGGCTGCAAATGATCCGGCTTCTGCGAACAATAGGCGCTGATATAATGGTCCAGCAGCATTCGGTTCTGCATCACGCCATAGACAATGCGGCTGCAAAGTGCCGCGTCCTGCCCTGTCAGTCCGTCCCGGCTGATCTGGGCACGCAGGGCGGCATCCGCCCAAGCGCCGTGACTGCGGCAGCTCACCAGTACACGCAGTGCCGTTGTACGGGCCGTCTCTTTCATCGGCGGTTCCCCCTGCGGTCGTTTCTTACAAGGAAAATCAGCACATAGCGTAAAAGCTGCAAAACCGACATCAACAGCGCGGCGACATATGTCAGCGCCGCTGCCCGCAGCACCTTTCGTGCGCCATACAACTCTTCCCCATCCAACAACATGGTGCTCTCCAGCGTTTCCAGCGCGCGGTGAGAAGCATTAAACTCCACAGGGAGCGTAACCAGCTGGAAAAAGGTCGTCAGCGAGAAAAGCAGAATACCAATCAGGAAAAGCTGCTGGCTATATAGAAGCATTCCCAAAAGCAGCAGCACAAAGGAAAACCGGGACCCAAACTGCGTGGCCGGGACAATGGCACTGCGCAGCCGCACCGGGCCATACCCGACAGCGTACTGCACAGCATGGCCCGCTTCGTGAGCCGCCACGCCGACTGCCGCGATGGTTGCGGCATTGTACACATCCTTGGAAAGGTAAATGGTGTTGTCCCGAGGATCGTAATGATCCGTCAGGCTGCCCCGGCAGGGGTGGATCCCCACGTCAAAAACACCGTGGGCCCGCAGCACCTCCTCTGCCGCCTGCGCTCCGGTCAGTCCCCGGCGGTTGCGCACAGCGCTGTACCGCCGGAAGTTTCCGCTGACCTGAAACTGCGCCCACAGCGACAGGGCCAGCACCGGGATCAGCAAGATCACATAGAGGTTGTTGGCCAGAAACGTGCCATAGCTATTGGCATACATATAGGAATCAACAGGCATACTATCCCTCTTTTAACATGAAATCGGATGCCCCAGTAAGTAGGCGCTGGCGGCCATCCGCTTGCCGCCTTCCGCCTGAAGCTCCGTAATGAAAAGGCTCTTACCGTCGCCACAGGCCACCTCGATCCCGCTCTTTCCGGCGGAGAGGACCGTGCCGGGGGCCTGCGCTGTTTCGCGGCCCGGGGCGGTGCGATAGACCTTGAAGCGCTGGCCCGCCAACTCTGCCGCAGCACAGGGCCACGGGATCAGCCCCCGCACCTGACAGCGGATAGCACGGGCGGGACGGCTCCAGTCGATGGGCGACATTTCCCGGGAAAGCATGGACGCATAGGTCTGCTGGCTTTCATCCTGCGGTGTCCGGGCAGCCATGCCGTTTTGCAGGGCCGTTACCGTTTCGCTCAATGCCTCGGCCCCCAGGTCGGCAAGCCGCGCTGTCAAGCTCAGGGCGTCCTCATCTTCTCCGATAGCGGTGGTCTTCTGCATGATAACGTCTCCAGCATCCAGTTCCTTTGCCATATACATGATGGAAACCCCCGTCTCTGTACAGCCGTCCAGAATCGCCCAGTTGATGGGGGCCGCTCCCCGGTAGCGGGGCAGCAGCGAGGAATGCACATTGATCGCGCCGTATTTCGGGACATTCAGGATGTCCTCAGGCAGGATCTTTCCGTAAGCCGCCACAACGATCAGCTCCGGGGTAAGCTCCCGCACAATGGCGAGCGCCTCCCCATCCCGCATTTTCAGCGGCTGATAGACCGGAAGCTGCTGTGACAGGGCATACTCCTTTACAGGCGAGAACATCAGCTTATGCCCCCGGTTTTTGGGCTTGTCCGGCTGCGTGAACACACCGCAGACCTCATGCCCATCCTCCACCAGCCGTTTCAGCGACGCCACGGCAAAATCCGGGGTCCCCATAAACAGAATGCGCATGGGCATTACTCTCCTTCCTCTTCGGCTTCCAGATATTCCCGCAGCTCCTCGTCGGAGAGGAAATGGTCGATATGCTCGGTATACAGGTGGCCGTCCAGATGCTCCAGCTCATGGCAGAAGCAGCGGGCGGTCAGCTCCTCGCCCTCCACCTCAAACCAGTCGCCAAAGCGGTCTTGCGCCCGCACCCGCACCTGCATGGGACGGGTGACGATGCCCCATTTCCCGGGCACGCTGAGGCAGCCCTCCAGTCCGGTCTGCTGGCCGCTCTGCGCCACGATCTCCGGGTTCACCAGCTCGATATACTCGCCGGACTCCTCGTCCATCACCACACACACCCGGCGCAGCACGCCCACCTGCGGGGCGGCCAGTCCCGCACCGTTGGCGTCGGCCAGCGTTTCCGTCATATCGTCCAGCAGTTCATGTAGCCGCTTATCAAATACCGTCACTCTGCGGCAGACCTTTGTCAGGCATTCGTCGCCTACCTCTACAATTTTGCGCAAAGCCATTCCTTTTATCCTCCTGTTATTCCAGCGTATTGCAATCTACAAATATATTTAATCCGCGATTGGCGCGGTCGCCTGCAAATTCTTTCAAAAGCCAGCCGAGCTTGTCCCGCGCGGCCTTGTCGTTCTTTCCCACCAGCATGCAGCGGTAACGGAAACGGTTATTCAGCTTGACAACAGGCGCGGGGGCAGGCCCCAGCACCTCTTCTTCCCCCGGAAACAGCTGTCTCAGCTGCTCCCGCACACTGGCGGAGGCCCGCAGCACCATGCCCTCCTCCGTTCCGGAGACTGTGACAGTGAACAGGTCTGCAAAGGGCGGATAGCGGCGCAGACGGCGCAGACGAATTTCACCGCGGTAGAAGCTGTCATAATCCTGCCGCGCGGCACTTTGGATCACGTCGTTTCCCGGTGTATACGTCTGGATGACCGCCCGGCCCACCTTGCTGCCCCGTCCGGCCCGGCCCACCACCTGCGTCAGCAGATTGAAGGTGCGCTCCGCCGCCCGGTAATTGTCCACGTAAAGGGACTGGTCCGCCGAAAGAACGCCTACCAGCGTCACATTTTCAAAGTCCAGCCCCTTGGCCACCATCTGCGTGCCCAGCAAAATGGGGATACGCTCTTTTTCAAAGCGGGAGAGCAGTTTTTCGTGGCTGCCGGATGCCGTATCCGCGTCCATCCGCAGGATACTCGCCTGCGGAAACAATTCCCGCAGCTCTTCTTCCACTTTCTGCGTCCCGGCCCCGATGTGTTTCATCATGCCACCGCATTCCGGGCAGGTCTCGTAGGCACGCTGAGAATGGCCGCAGTAATGGCACATCAGCCGCCCGTTTGCGGAATGGTACGTCATGGGGACGCTGCACCGGGGGCACTCCGGTACATATCCGCACTCGCCGCACAAAAGGTAGCGGCTGCTGCCGCGGCGGTTTAAAAACAGGATGCTCTGTTCGCCGCTGGCAAGGTTTTTTTCCAGTTCTTCCCGCAGGGCGCTGCCGATCATTCCGGCGTTGCCCGCGCGAATCTCCTGCCGGAGGTCTGCCATCACCACCTCCGGCAGCGCCCCCTGATTATAGCGGCTGCGCAGCGCGAAATAGTGGTAAGTTCCCTGTTCCGCAGCCCACGCAGTCTCAACCGACGGGGTGGCCGAGCCCAGCACCAATGTGGCGCAGTGCTTGGCGCAAAGGTATTTGGCAATATCGCGAGTGTGATAGCGGGGCGGGTTTTCCGACTGGTAGCTGCTCTCCTGTTCCTCATCCATGATGATAAGTCCCAGATCCTTCAGCGGGGCAAAGATCGCGGAACGGGTGCCTAACACCACCCGTACCTCGCCTCTTCGGATGCGCTTCCACTGGTCATACCGCTCCGTCATACGCAAAGAGCTATGGAGCATGGCCACGTCACCGCCGAAGTAAGAGGAAAATTTCCGCATCATCTGCGGGGTCAGAATGATCTCCGGCACCAGCACCATGGCGGTTTTTCCCTGCCGCAGCACCTCCTGCACCAGCCGGAGGTAGACCTGCGTCTTTCCGCTTCCGGTCACGCCGTGCAGCAGTGCCACCTCGCCTTTTTCGTGGGTCGTTAGCTCCATGACCGCCGCAAAGGCCGCTTGCTGCTCGTCGTTTAAGACGATGGGCGCTCCCGGTTCCTGACTCTGCACCTCCGGCACGCGCAGCTCCTCTTCCTCAGAAAAGGTAATGATCCCGGCCTTTTCCAGTCCACGCAGGGTCTGCATGGACGCTCCGGTAAAATAGCAGATGTCAGCCGTGGACGTCCGTCCGGCAGAGGCGAGCATCCGCACCACCTCATAGCGCATGGGTGCGCTGCGGCGCTTTGCTTCGGTCAGCGCCAGCGCGTCCTCCGCGCTGACGGCCAGTTCCGCGATCCGGCGGGTCTTGTCGCCCACCCGGCGCTTTGCCGCCGTTTCACAGCGCACGAAGCCCGCTTTTTCCAAGGACCGGAGGGTCGCGGTCACCTGCTCTCCGCAGGTTTCCCGCAGGGTTTCCAGTGCGCAGGTGCCGCCTTGGACGCGCAGAACATCCAACACGGCGCTGCCGCCCCGGACAGTGTCTCCGCCCTCCTGCCCCGTCAGGCTCCAAAGCTCCTGAAACTGATACCAAAGCCCGCTAGGCAGGATGGTGTGGATCGCCTCAAACATGGTGCAGAAATACCGCTGCCGCATCCAAAGCGCCAGTGAAATTCCGTCCGCGTCCAAAACGGGCGTCTGATCCAGCACCGCCTGCAGCGGCTTCAAACCGGGCGTTTTTTCTCCCATTTCCCGGGCAAGGATCATCCCCTCAGACTCCCGGTTTCCCCGCCCGAAGGGCACCCGCACCCGCGCACCGGGCACAGCCGTCTCTTCCAGTAACGCCGGGACCAGATAGTCATAGGGCTTATCAATGGAATAGGGCGCGGCGCTGACCGCGACTTTTACGATCACCGCGGTCTCCATGCCTCGCCCCTCCCCGTTTTGATTACTCGTTTTCTTCCTCGATGGTCAGATCCATCCCACTGGCATCCAGCTTCCCGTCAGCCACCTCATGAATGGCAAGGGTGACGGGCTTTTCGTCCAGATGTTCGCCAGTCTCCTCGGCGGTCTCGGCGATCTGCCGGGCCCGGCGGGCCACCACGTTCACCAGCATATAGCGGTTGGGCACATAGCTTGTCAGCTTATTCATTGCGGGATACAGCATCATAATCGATCAACTTCCATTCTGCCTTGCGGCTAAATTCATCAAAGGACACGCGGGATCATCTTCCGTTGATGATCTCCATGCGCTCCTTGGGTTTACAATGTTCTGCCGTCATAATGGCGTTGAGTTCATTCACGGCATTTTCAACAGTGTCATTGATGACAAAATAATCATAGGTATGGGCGGTCTGGAACTCCACCTTGGCACGCAGCAGCCGCTTTTGGATCTTCTCCTTGCTGTCCGTGCCACGGTCGGTCAGGCGGCGCTCCAGCTCTCCCCAGCTGGGCGGGGCAATGAAAATGCGCACCGTATCCGGCCGCTTGCTGACCACCTGAATAGCGCCCTGCACCTCAATATCCAAAATCACATCTTTTCCCTGCTCCATGGCCTCGTCCACGAAGCGCTTGGGCGTTCCATAGAAATTGCCCACATATTCCGCATACTCCAGAAACTGGTCCATGGCAATCCACTTGCGGAAGGAATCCACATCCATAAAGTGATAGTGAATGCCATCCAGTTCGCCGGGCCGGGGGTCTCTGGTAGTAGCGGAAACAGAAAAATACACATTCGGCCGCTTTGCCAGCAGCGCGTGAAGCACCGTACTCTTTCCCACACCGGAAGGGCCGGAGATCACGAACATCTTTCCCTTTTTCATACTCTCTCCTCTCCCCCTGTCTCCCCGATGCCGAATTTCTCCGGTGGCAGGGCCGACAGGATCACATGGTCGCTGTCCATAATGAAGATAGAGGCGGTCTTCCGGCCATAGGTCGCGTCGATCAGCATTCCCCGCTCCCGCGTTTCCTGCACCATGCGTTTGATGGGAGCGGAATCCGGGCTGACAATGGCCACCAGCCGTTCTTCATTGACAAGGTTCCCAAAGCCGATATTGATGAGCTTCATGACCTTACTCCACGTTCTGCACCTGCTCGCGCATCTTCTCCACTTCTGCCTTCAATCCAACGACCACCTGCGCGATGGTCACATCGTTGCACTTGGAGCCGATGGTATTGGACTCTCGGTTGACCTCCTGGATCAAAAAGTCCATTTTCCGCCCCATAGGTTCATCGGAGGCGATCATCGTCCGAAGCTGGGCCACGTGGCTGCGCAGGCGGACGGTCTCCTCGTCCACAGCCACCTTGTCGGCATAAATGGCAGCCTCTGTCAGGATACGCTGGGGATCAATGGTGGTGC
>CAKSVQ010000075.1 GCA_934504065.1 uncultured Dysosmobacter sp.
AGAAAATTTTGTCTAAACCTGAAAAAACAGCGAAAAAAATATCGCCTGACACGCGGTCAGGCGATATTTTTTGTCGAAAAATGGGGAATTTTCCGTGAATTCAATCCTCTCCCGCGTGCAGAAGCACCTGCGCCATCTCCCGGGCAAAGAGCCTGCCGCTCAGGGCCGCCTCCTCCGGGGAGTTCCCGGCGGCCCCCACCTCCACCAGAAGCGAACCCGTGGTGGCGTGCTGGTTATAGCGGGAGGCCCGCAGCAGCACCGGGCGCAGCAGCGTGGGATAGTCCGTCAGCATCTTTTCCTGAATGGCCGCCGCCAAGCGGAGATTTTCCATCCAGTTGGGGTGGGTCAGTCCGCCGCCGTCGCTGCCCACCACGATGGAAAGTTGGGCGGCGTCGCCCACGCCGTCGATGGCGGAGATCACCTTATACTGCCCGCCCTGCCCGTCCTCAATGGCATCGCGGTGCACATCGAGGATAAAGTGGATGGAGGGGTACTGCTGCAAATACTTCTGAATAGACACCAGCGCCCGGTCATAGGCCCCGGCATAGGAGGGGTAGTCGTACAGCGTGCGGTCGTGGAGGACGGAAATGCCGTTTTCCGCAAAGACCTCCGCCATGGCGTCTCCCACCGCCACCACGTTATAGCGGTTGTCCGTGGTGCGGTGGTCGCCCGACCACACCGCCGTGCCGGAGGCGGGGGTATAGCTCTCGCTGCCGTGGGTGTGGAGGATGAGCAGCTGCGGCCCCTCATCGGCCAGCCGGGCGGAAAAGGGCTGGGCGATCTCCTCCGGCGAGAGGGTATAGCCGGAAGAAGAGCTGATGTACACCTTGCCGCAGACGGTATAGCCGCTGGGGTCGGTGGGGATCAGTGTTTTGGCGGGCACGCCATTATCCTGCGCGGCAGGCGTGTCCAGCGGCGTTTCCTCCAGCGGCTCGGTGGTGCCGTCCGCACCGCCGCTTTCCGCCACCTCCGGCTCCGGCTGAGCCAGCAGCCGCGCAACGGCGGGCCTTGCGGCGCGCAGCAGCGGCGCTTCCCCCACAGCCAGCGCCGTGGCGGCGGAAAGTCCGTCCCTGCGCCACAGGTCTCCGGTCTCCCAGCGCAGCACGCCAATGGGCGCAGCCGCCCACAGCGCCTTTGCGGCCGCGGCAGCGCTCTCGCTCCCGGCGGTGACGGCGGCGGCCCACAGCGTTCCCGCTGCCAGCAGCACCGCCCCAGCCCGCCGGGGAATGTGCAGTGGTTTCATATGCTTCACCTCATGGACAACCTATGCGCCGCCCCGGAAAAATAGAAGTCCCCCGGAAAAAGCCCTCAGCTGCGGCAGCGGACGGCCTCCCACAGCCCGTTGACCATCAGCCACCCGATCCCCGTGGCCAGCGCCACGGCGGAAAGCCCCAGCCTTCCCACCAGCAGCCACGAAAGCACCGCCCGCAGGGCAATGTGGCTTGCCGCGCCGATCAGGGGGACGGAGACCCGGCCCACGCCGTCGAAATACCCGGCAAAGGTGTTGCCTGTGAAGCAGAGCGTATAGAAAACCGCGATGACGCGCAGATATTCCCGGGCATTCGCAAGGGCCGCTTCCTGTCCGGCGCCCAGCAGAAAGCGTGCCGCCGCCCCGGCGCTGACATACATAATGAGCGACATGGAGAGGCCCATCCCCAGCATCAGCAAAAGACTGCTGCGAAACGTTTCCTCCACCCGCGCTTCCTTTCCCGCGCCGCGGTTCTGCGCCGTCAGCACGGAGGTGGCGGCGCTGCCGCTGTCACCAAAGGAATTGGCAAAGCCCTCGATGCGGGTGGCGGCGGTGTAGGCGGAGATCATGGCGGTGCCTCCGGTGTTGACCGCCCCCTGCACAAAGAGCTTGCCGATATAAAGGCTGGACTGGTGCAGGGCGGTAACAAGACTGAAATGCGCCGTCCGCCGCAGCAGCGTGCCGTCCATCCGGCAGTCCGCCCGGGTGAAGAACAGCTCCGGCGCGCACACACGCAGATACACCACGCACAGCGCGGCGGAGACCGCCTGCGAGATGGCCGTGGCCCAGGCAGCCCCCGCAATGCCCCACCGGGCCCGGGCAATAAACAGGTAGTCCAGCGCAAGGTTCACTATCACGGCAGCCGCCAGCGCCAGCAGCGCCGCGTTGGCCCGGCCAATGGCACGCAGCAGCGCGCCGTAGAGATGATTATAGAAAAACGCGGCGGGCAGGCTGATAAGGATGATGCGCAGATAGGCGCTCACCAGCGCCGTCAGCTCGGCGGGTGTCTGGATCAGCCCCAGCAGGGGCGGCAGCACCAGCAGCCCCGCGCCGATGCCCACAGCCACCGCACCGCAGCCAAAGACCAGCGAAAGCCAGTGCTCGCGGCGAAAGGCCGCCAGCTCTCCCGCACCATACAGTTGGGCAAGGATCACGGAGACCCCGGTGCAGCCCCCCACAATGACGAACAGGAACAGGTTCATCACCGAGCCTGCCACTCCCACGGCGGCAAATTCCACCTCCCCCGCGAAGCGGCCAAGGATCAAGGCGTCCACCGTGTTGTAAAGCTGCTGCAAAATGTTGCCAAGGATCAGCGTGGCCGCCAGACGCAGCAAATGCCGCGGGATGCTGCCATCTGTCAAGTCATGTGTATATACCATTGTCTACCTCCCAAAGAAGTTTGACAACAGCATACCGCTCCTGTATACTTTGCGTAAAGCGGCAATATCTCAACTTATCTTTGACGTTTTAGCAAAGGAGGTCCTATGGAACTGGACCGATACCGGGCGCTGGTCTGCGCCGTGGAGACCGGGAGCCTTTCCGCCGCGGCGGAAGCCCTGCAATACACGCCCTCGGGCATCAGCCGCATGATCGCGGCGCTGGAAGAGGAGACGGGCTTTGCCCTGCTGCTGCGCCAGCGCAGCGGCGTGCGCCTGACGCCGGAGGGAGAGCGGATGCTGCCTGCCATCCGGGCGCTGCTGCGTGCCGGGGAGGGCTGCGTCCAGCTTTCCGCCAAAATTCGCGGGCTGGATGTGGGCACAGTGTCCGTGGGCACGGCATACAGCGCGTTTTACGCTCCGCTGGCCCGTATCACCTCGGCGTTCCACCTCCAATATCCCGGCATCGAGGTGCATCTGGGCGGCGGATACAGCACGGAGCTGCTGGAACGACTGAACGCGCACCAGCTGGACCTTTGTCTCATCGGCCGCCGGGAGGGCGGCCACGACTGGCTGCCCATTCTGGAAGACGAGATGACGGCGGGGCTCCCCGCCGATCACCCGTTAGCGGCCCTGCCCGCCTTTCCGGTATCGGCTTTCGCCGAACAGCCCTATATCGAGACCTATCTCCATGCCGATATTGACAACGCCCGTGTGTTCGCGCACTGCGGCGTCACGCCTGATCTGAAGTTTTCCACCACGGATTCCCTCGCCACCTATTCCATGGTGGAGGCGGGGCTGGGGCTGAGCATGAACAACGCCCTCAACGGCCGCTCATGGTCCGGAAACGTCCGCATCCTCCCCCTGGACCCGCCCCAGACGGTGGAGATCGGTGCGGCCTCTCTGCCGGAACCCGCCCCCGCGGCAGGGACCTTTCTGGACTTTTTAAAGCTCCATCTGTCGGAATTTAAACAGGGTTGAAAATAAAAGAAACCGAAGCGACCGCTTCGGTTTCTTCACTATGATGTTCTCAGTGCTCCAGCGCGGTGCGCATGTTCTTCAGCGCACCGCTCTTTTCCAGTGCGAATACCAGAATCCCGGCCAGCACAGAGCCGCCCACCGTGGAGACGAGGAAGGGGACCACATAGGCGTAAAACGCGATGTCTCCGGCAGACTTGCCCATAAAGGCAATGGCGATGGGATAGGACAGCAATCCGCCGATGATACCCGTGCCGAATACCTCGGCCACCAGCGTCAGGGGCAGGTTCTTCGTCTTATGGTAGGCAAGGCCGCACAGCAGCGCGCCGCACATGCTGCCGGGGAAGGCCAGCAGGCTGCCAAGGCCCATCAGGTTGCGCAGCAGGCTTGCCACAAAGGCCACGCCCACGCCGTACCACGGGCCAAGGAACACGGCGCACAGAATGTTCACCATGTGCTGCACCGGGGCGCACTTGCTTCCAAAAACGGGGAAAGAAAAGGTGCTGCCCACCACGGCCACAGCCACCAGAATGCCGGCGATGGCCAGCTTTTTCGTTGCATTGCTTCTCATAAAAAAACACTCCTTTGAGATCGCTCCGCCGTTTTCCGGCGGGCAGCCCCCCATGGGGGCGCGGGATCGGCAGGGAGAAAACGGCAGCAGACAGCGTTCTCCCCTTGCCGGGCAAGGTGCGGGGCATCCCCGCGGGAAAACTCGGTCGAGACTTCCTGGTCTCCTCTCACGCCGGAACACGGCTTCCCATCGCTGTCAGTCTGGCCCGGGCACAGGGCGCTCCCCCTCTGCCCGTTCCCGGCGCTGGCCAGGCTGCCTGTTTCTCTCCGTCAAGCTCCCCTTTCTCAAAAGAGTATCTCAAAAACTGGTAGTAAAAAAGGTGGATTCCCTCATGGGGCATCCACCGTGCAAGTCCTATTGACTCCCTCCGATGGCATTACCCACATCAGGTCAAGGGTCGGAGCGTAGCGCTCCCTCTCAGCCTTTTCGGCTCCCCTGTCTTGTCCCCTATTATGACACCTGCGGCAGGCCCTGTCAAGGAAAAGTTGCCGAAGATTGACAAGGGGTTGACAAGCGGCGGCGGGAGGCATATACTGTGCCGTGCAAGGGAGTTCTCGGAAGAGGGCTGAGAGGAGGGTGTATTCCCTCGACCTCACCTGATTTGGGTAATGCCAACGTAGGGATGCGAAGCAATGCGGATATTTTTCCTTTTTCCGGCGGTACGCCGTCCGGGCAAGCGGATAAATAGAAGTCGGCAGAGGTTCCCTTGCGGGAAACCTCTGCTTTTTTCGTCACCGTCAGGCCTCCTGCTAAAGAAAAAAAGGAGTGCAGATCATGAACACAAACACCAACCAAACCGACACGGTCACCACACGGGCAAAAATGGGGGCGGGCACCCGGCGTCTTGCGCTGACGGCCATGCTGGCCTGTCTCGCCTTCGTGCTCAACACCTTTGTCTACTTCCCGGCCATGGCGCCGTTCCAGCACTTTGTGGACGTGCTGGCCGCCGCTTTGGTGGGGCCGTGGTACGGCAGCGCGGCGGGCATTCTCTGCGGCGTGATGCGGATGCTGTGCGGCCGGGACATCGGATGCGTTACCGGGGCGATGTTCGGCCCCATTCTGGGCGGACTGCTCTACCGCAAATTTGGAACGTGGTGGTCGGCATGGATCGGCGAGGTGGTCGGCACCGGCGTGGTGGGTGCCATGGCGTCCTATCCGCTGTTCCGCCTGTTCTATGGGCTGGACGCCCAGTCCCCCTTCTATTTCATCCCCTATTACACCCCCTCCGCCATGATGGGCGCTTCCATGGGCGCGGCGGTGCTGGTGATCCTCAAGCGCACGGGCGTTCTGGGGCGGATGAAGCAGCAGCTGGAAAGATGAAAGGAGCGATTTTGATGGATATGGACCTTGGAAAACAGCTTCAACTGGTGCGCGCGCAGGAGCCGCTGGTGCAGTGCATCACCAACTTTGTCACCGTGAATGACTGCGCCAACATCGTGCTGGCCTCCGGCGGCTCGCCCTCCATGGCAGACGACGTGCGGGAGGTGGCCGAGGCCGTCCACGGCGCGGCGGCGCTGGTGTGCAATCTGGGGGCCATCGCGCTGGTGGACTCCATGGCCGTGGCCGGAAAGGAAGCCAACACGCTGGGCCGTCCGGTGATCTTCGACCCCGTGGCGGCTGGCAACACGGCGCTGCGGCAGGCGGCGTCGGCCCGGCTTTTGCGGGAGGTGCGCTTTGCCGTGATCCGGGGCAACGCCTCGGAGATCCGGGCGCTGGTCCGGCAGGAGATGACCGGAAGCGGCGTGGATGTCAGCGGGGAGGACGCCGTAACGGAAAAGACCCTGCCCCGCACGGTGGACATGGCCGCGACCCTCGCCCGCCGCACCGGAGCGGTGGTGGCCGTTTCCGGCCCCATCGACGTGGTGACGGACGGCAGCAAGACCGTCCTCATCCGCAACGGCTGCGCCACCATGGCCCGCATCACCGGAAGCGGCTGTATGCTCACGGCGCTGCTGGGGGCCTTCTGCGGCGCTGATCCCGCCCACCCGCTGGAAAGCGCCTGCGCGGCGGTGGCGGCCATGGGCGTGGCAGGCGAAATTGCGGAGAAGCGGCGCATCCAGAACGGCACAGGCAACGCAAGCTTCCGCACCGACCTGATCGACGCGGTATTCAATCTCACCGAGGAACAACTGAACGGAGGAGCTCGTTATGAAATTTACAAAGGATGAAATGCGCAGGTCCATGCTGCTGTACGCGGTGACGGACCGGATGTGGCTCAAGGAGGGCCAGACGCTGACGGAGGTGGCGGAGGACGTGCTGAAAAACGGCGCGACCTTCCTGCAGATTCGGGAAAAGGATCTGGACGAAGCCCATTTTGAAACCGAGTCCGAAGAGCTGAAAACCCTGTGCGCCAGATACCACGTGCCCTTTGTGGTCAACGACAGTGTGGAGATCGCCCTGCAATGCGGGGCCGACGGCGTGCACGTGGGACAGAGCGACATTCAGGGCCGGGACATCCGGGCCCTGATCGGGCCGGATAAAATTCTGGGCATCTCCGCCGGAACGGTGGAGCAGGCCGTGGCGGCGGAAAAGGCCGGAGCGGACTACATCGGCGTGGGCGCGGTGTTCCCCACCAGCACCAAAAAGGACGCAAAGCCCATGGAGCCCGCCCTGCTGCGCAGCATCAGCCGCTCCGTCTCCATTCCGGTGGTGGCCATTGGCGGCATCAACGCGGGCAACCTCATGCAGCTATCCGGCAACGGCGTGGACGGCGTGGCGGTGGTGTCCGCCATCTTCGGCGCGGAGGACCCCGGCAAGGCCACGGCGCAGCTGCGTGAGCTGGCGCGGCAGATGGTGGGCGCGGATGCATAAGCCCTTTGCCATTTTCGACATGGACGGCACACTGGTGGACTCCATGGGCTACTGGCAGCGTCTTGGCAGGGAATACCTTGCCTCCTGCGGAGTGCGGGAGGGCGTGGACGAGGTGCTGGAGCGCATTAAGGCCATGACCATGGCAGAGTCCTCGGCGCTGTTCATCCAGTGCTTCGGCATCCCCGGCACACCGGAGACGGTGATGGCGGAGATGAACGCGGTGATGGACGCGCATTACCGCCGGGACATTCCCCTCAAGCCGGGGGCGAAGGACTATCTGGACGCGCTGAAGGCCCGGGGCGTGAAGCTGTGCGTGGCCACCGCCACACCAAAGGACCTTGCCGAGGCCTGCCTTGCGCGGCTGGGCGTTGCGCAGGAGCTGGACGTGCTCATCAGCTGCGACGAGGTCTCCGCCGGAAAGGACCGCCCCGACGTATTTTTGGAAGCCGCCCGGCGGCTGGGCGGCGCGCCGGAAGAGACCGCCGTGTATGAAGACGCCTTTTTCGCCCTGCAAACCGCCAAAAACGCCGGGTTCTACACGGTGGGCGTGTGGGACGAAAGCGGCGCGGAGCAGTGGGAAGCACTGGGCGCGCTGGCGGATAGCACCATCCGCGACTGGCACGCCGCCGCGCAGAAGATCAAATTTTAATGGAGGGATCACCATGAACGCAAGCATTGCCATTCAGATTTTACCGCAGGTATCCGACAAGGAAGATCTGATCCGCATTGTGGACGAGGTCATCGACTATATCAAGTCCACGGGCCTTCGCTATGAGGTGGGCCCCTTTGAAACGGCCATCGAGGGCAACGACCTCAACCAGCTGATGGATATAGCCACCCAGTGCCAGAAGGTGGCCGCCCGGGCCGGGGCGCCGGAGGTGTGCACCTATATCAAGGTGGACTACGAGCCGGAGGGCGAGGTGCTCTCCATCGACCGCAAGATCACCAAACACAAGCATTAAGCGCGGCAAGTCAACGTTTGCGTGGGCAGACAACGGCATTTGGTTGTCTGCCCACGTCTTGTTCAAAATGGATAGAAGCATCGCCGTATTTCCCAGAAACTTGCTGGGATTCTCCGAAAAATCACGGATGTGCGGATTGGGGATTGACTTTTTTCCCGCCGTCCCGTATCGTAAAATTACACTCCCTTGAAAAAGGGCAGAGGAAGGAGGAAGAGCCATGCACGCGATGATGAATGCCGCACACACCAATGCCGCTGCCGCGGAGGGTTCTTCCTGCGCCAATATGCTGATCGTAACGGACGCCGTGCTGGCGTCCGTTTTTTCTGTATTGGTCTCCCTGCGCCTTCTGGCCTTGCGGGTGCTGCCCCTGATTACCCTTTGCCTGATTAGCCTGCTGGCTATTCTGCTTCCCCTGCTGCTGCAAAACCACACCGCCTGTCTGAAAGACGCCGCGTAACTTCGTATCCGAAGAAGCGGGCCCTGTCTTTTGGACAGGGCCCGCTCTTTTTGATAATGAGAAAGAGAGGACTTGGAACATGCAATTTTTGAACTTTTGTCTGGCAGTCAGCCCCATCGTCATGGTGCTGGCAGGGATCCTTGTGCTGAAAAAACCAGCCATGAAAGTCGCCCCCGTGGCCCTTTTGTGGACGATGCTGCTGGCCTTTACCTATTTTAATATCACCGGGATCACCTTTAAGGAAAACGTGGCCGTGGTGGACGCCCTTTTGTGGAAGGGCATCAAAGAGGGCCTGAAGATCGTGTTCATGGTCTTCGGCGCGTTCGTCATCCTGAACACCCTCAAGCGCACCGGAGCCATTGAGGACGTGAAAAACACGGTGGCCCGCGTCAGCGGCGACGACCGCCGGGTGCAGCTCATCATCGTGGGACTGATGGTGCCCATCTTCCTGGAGGGCGCCGCAGGCGCGGGCTCTCCCGCCGCCATCGCCTCTCCGTTCCTTGTGGCGCTGGGCTTTGACCCCATCACCTCCATCGCCGTGGCCCTGCTGGGCGACGCCACGCCCTGCTCCTGGGGCGGCGCGGGCCTGACCACCATCAACGGCGGCGCGGCGCTGGTGGAGGCCGGAATTTCCACCAATGCCCTCAACTCCGCCATGGTGGGCCGCATCCACATGTTCGGCGTGCTCATCATTCCCTTTATCATGGTGGCCATGGCCTTTGGCCGCAAGGGCTTCAAGGGCATCGTTCCCTACCTCTTATATGCGGGCATCACCACCGGCGGCGTGATGTTCTTCCTCAGCAACTTCGTGGGCCCGGAGATCACCTCCATGGGCACCGGCCTTGCAGCCATCCTGCTCAGCGTCCTCTTCGTCAAGGTGGTGCCCATCAAGACCCCCGAGGAGTTCCGCTATCAGACCCCCAAGGACGTGCGCCAGCACTACGGTGCGTTCCGCGCCATGTCTCCTTACATCTATATGCTGGTGCTGCTGCCGCTGGTGCGCTATGGCGTGCCCGCCCTGTGGCCCCAGAGCGGCTTTGCCTTCCTGTGCACCTTCGGTTACATCTTCTGGGTGGACTGCGTCATCTTCCTGTGCGGACTGCTGGGCGCGGCCACGCTGAAGGTGAAAAAGGACGAGCTGTTTGAGATCTTCCGCATGACGGCAGGCAACGTGCTGCCCGTCATGGTCACCATGGGCAGCCTGCTGGTCATGGCATATGTGATGCAGTCCTCCACCACCGGCATGATGAGCCTGATCGCGGGCGACATCGCGGACCTCGCGGGCACGTTCTATCCTGCCGCCGCCGTGCTGATCGGCTCTCTGGGCTCTTTCGTCACCGGAACGGGCCTTGGCTCCAACATCATGTTCGCCGGCATGCACTCCGAAGCGGCCATGACCCTTGGCATGAACCCCATCACGGTGTTTGCCGGGCAGAACGCGGGCGCATCCCTCGGCAACCTGATCTGCCCCAACAACACGGTGGCCGCCTGCGCCACTGTGGGCGAGGTGGGCAACGAGAGCAAGGTCATGAAACGCACACTGGCAGCCTTCGTCATCGTGCTGTGCGTGTACATGGTGCTCTGCATGCTCTACACGCTGGTGCTCTTCCCCAACTTCGGTCAGATGTGAGCCGTTTGACAGTTGATATTTGATAAAAATTAAAGATACAGGAGGAATTTTAGAAATGAAAACACGGAAAGTCGGCGTAATCGGTCTGGGCCATGTGGGCGCCCATGTGGCATATTCTCTGGCGGTGCAGGGCATTGCGGACGAGCTGGTGCTGGTGGACATGAACGAGCAGAAGGTGGCCAGCGAGGTGCAGGACCTGCGGGACGCCGCCGCCTACCTGCCTCACCGCATCACGGTGAAGGCAGGAGACTTCGCCGATCTCGGCGACTGCGACGTGATCGTCAACAGCGTTGGCAAGATCGACCTGCTGCGGGGCACCCATGACCGCTTGACGGAGATGGACTTCACCATCCCCGCCGTCCGGGGCTATACCGCCAAGATCAAGGCCAGCGGCTTTGACGGCGTGCTCATCAACATCACCAACCCCTGCGACATCGTCACCCGGGAGCTGGCGCTGGG
>CAKSVQ010000076.1 GCA_934504065.1 uncultured Dysosmobacter sp.
CGAAGTCACGCCGCCCCTTGAAAACACAAGGTTTTCACCATTTTTTGATTTTACTGTTTTACGACCACCCGGTATTTTGGGCGGCGGGCTTTTTTGCAAGATTTACAAAATATCCATGATTTCCGCCAAATGGCTGTGCTATAACCTTTTATGAAATTCAGGAAGGGCGGTGTTTCCGGTGCACATTCCATGGCGCGAATTGAAATATGCCGCGTGGGTGCCATTATATCTTGTCATCTTCGCCCTGTTGGAGCGCTTTCCCAGCCACACTTACTGGGCAACCCAGCTTCCGCTGGACGCGGCCATTCCCTTTTGCTCGTGGTTCGTGCTGTTTTACTGTGCGTGGTATCCGCTGCTGGTGGGCGTTGGCGTGCGGTTGCTGCTGCGGGACAACGCCGCCTACCGCCGCTATCTGGCCTTTTTGTGCCTGACCTTTTTTGCAAGCGTTTTTATCTGGCTGGTGTTCCCCAACGGGCAGGACCTCCGTCCCACCGACCTGCCGCAAACCGGACTCTTTAACGCCATGGTATCCGCCCTCTACCGCATCGATACCAACACCAATGTCTTTCCCTCCGTCCATGTGGCCGGCTCCATCGGCGCGGCGCTGGCCGTGCACGACAGTTCCACTTCCCCCGCCGCCCTGCGCCTGGGTGTGAGCGTGCTGGCCGTGCTGATCTGCGCCTCCACCCTGTTTATCAAACAGCACGCCATTTTAGACGTGGTGGGAGCAGCGGCCCTGTCGCTGGCCGCCGCGTGCCTTATCTACCGAAAGCGCAGGCGCTGAATATCCGAATCTCCGAATCCATGCAAAAGTCTCCACCTGTCAACGGGTGGAGACTCAGGCTGTCGAAAAAATCTGTATAGATTTTTTCGACAGCCTTCCCAATGCCTCGCTTTTTTGCCTGCTGCGCAGGCCAAAAAGCTTCCGCTGCGCGGCGCAAACGCCCGCAAAAGCGGGCTTTTTGCAGGCATTCGATCCAACACGAAGGGGCTACCGCCCCCTCGTACTCCCTCTGCTAAATGAAATTGTTTTCCGTCAAGCAGAAGTTTTTCGACAAGCTGAGTCTCCACCCGTCAACGGGTGGAGACTTTTGGTTTAAAAAAAAGTTCATCGCGTTCTTCCCTTTAAATCAGGATGCCCTCGCAGTGGTCGATCTCGTGTTGGATGATCTCCGCCGTAAAGCCGGAGAAAGTCTTGAGCCGGGTCTGGAACGCTTCATTCTGCCACTGCACCTTAATGGACGCAAAGCGCTTTGTTTTCCGGGTCCCGGTGAGGGAAAGGCAGCCCTCCTCGGCCATGTACGGGCCGGACTGCCGAACGATCACGGGGTTGAACATGACCTCATACTTCCCCTCGTTTTCAAAGACAATGATGCGCTTGTTCACGCCGATCATATTGGCCGCCATACCTACGCAGCCATCCTTGTGGGCGACGAGGGTATCCAGCAGGTCCCGCGCCGTCGAAAGGTCATCCGCCGCCGCAGGCTGGGCCTTTTGGGCAAGAAACGTCTCGTCCCTGCAAATCTCACAGATCATGGCGTTCCTCCTTATTTTTCCGCTGGTAGTCCGTGCCCCAGACCACCATGGAATCCAAAATGGGCTTGAGGCTGTAACCCGTTTCCGTCAGGGTATATTCCACCCGGGGCGGCACTTCGGCATAAACCTTTCGGGTGAGCAGACCCTTTTCCTCCATGTCCCGGAGCTGGGCGGTAAGCACCTTCTGCGTCACATGACCGAGGGATTTTTTCAACTCGCCAAAGCGTCTGGTGCCCTCCATCAAGTCCCGCAGGATCAGCACCTTCCATTTATCGCCGATGAGCATCAAAGTGGTCTCCACCGGGCAGGCTGGCAGTTCCATTGGATGATCCTCCTTCTCTTTCACAGATATTTTCCGGTGATGCTGGCGGGATTCTCCCGAATCTCCTCCGGCGTGCCGCAGGCCACCACGGTGCCGCCCGCGTCCCCGCCGCCGGGACCCATGTCGATCACAAAGTCCGCGTTGCGGATGACATCCAGATCGTGCTCGATGACCACCACGGTGGCCCCGTTATCCAGCAGGGCCTGAAACACCCCCAGCAGCACCTGCACATCCAGCGGATGCAGGCCGATGGACGGCTCATCAAAGACGAACACGGAATCTGTCTGGGTCTTTCCGATCTCGCTGGCCAGCTTCAGCCGCTGGGCCTCGCCGCCGGAAAGGCCCGGCGTCTCCTCCCCCAGCGTGAGATACCCAAGGCCCAGCTGACGGAGAACGCCCAGCTTCTGGCTGACGGTCTTCCTGTCCCTGCAAAATTCAAGGGCGGCACTCACATCCATGTCCATCAGCTCCGGCAGGGAAACGGCCTGTCCCGCCTGATTTTTCAGCTTCACACCGAAAGCCGCCCTTGCATAGCGGGAGCCCCGGCAATCAGGACAGGGGATGTCCACATCCGGCAAAAACTGCACATCCAGACTGACCACGCCTGTGCCGTCGCACCCGGGACAGCGGAGCGACCCGGTATTATAGGAAAAATCCCCGGCCTTATAGCCCTTTTCCTTTGCGTCCGGCGATTTGACATAGAGCTTGCGCAGTTCATCGTGAACCCCCGCATAAGTGGCCACAGTAGATCGGACATTGATGCCGATGGGCGTGGCGTCGATCAGCTTTACATGGCGGATATTCTCGGCGGTCACGGCGCGGATGTGCTCCGGCAAAGCGGTGCCGCCGATCAGGGCCTCCAGCGCGGGGACAAGGCTTTCCAGCACCATGGTGGTCTTGCCGGAGCCGGAGACCCCCGTGACCACGGTGAGCCGCCCCTTGGGGATCGCCATCTCCAAGGGCTTCACGGTGTGGATCTGCGCAGTGGAAAGGTGGATGGCCCCGGCGACGAACAGGGATTCCCTGTCAGCGCGGCGGCGCAGCTGCGTCTCCGCCCTGCCGGAAAGGAACGGCCCGATCTGGGACGCAGGGTTTTCTTCTATGGCGGGAACTGTCCCCTGGGCGATAATGTGGCCGCCTTTGGCCCCGGCCTCCGGCCCCATCTCCACGATCCAGTCCGCTTCTTTCAAAATTTCCGTGTCGTGATCCACTAAAATCACGGAATTGCCGTCGGCCACCAGATCGTGCATCACCCCGGTCAGGCCCACGATGTTGGCCGGGTGCAGGCCGATGGACGGCTCGTCCAGCACATAAAGCACCCCGGTGGTGCGGTTGCGCACCGCCCGGGCCAACTGCATCCGCTGACGCTCCCCAGTGGAGAGCGTGGCGGCGGAGCGGTCAAGGGTCAGATAGCCGAGGCCCAAGTCCAGCAGCCGCTTGGCCGTGCCCAGAAAGGCATCGCAGATGCTCTGCGCCATGGGGCGCATTTCCTCTGGCAGACTGGCAGGGACCTCCTCCACCCACTCCACCGCCTGAGAAAGTGTCATGGCGCAGGTCTCGTCCAATGAAAGTCCCCGCAGCTTCGGATACCGGGCGGCGGCGGAAAGCCGCGTGCCGCCGCAGTCGGGGCAGATATCCTCTTTCAGGAACTTTTCCACCCGCTTCATGCCCTTTTCATCCTTCACCTTGGAAAGGGCGTTCTCCACGGTGTAAATGGCGTTAAAATAGGTAAAATCCAGTTCTCCCGCCTGATTAGACCCTTTCGCGTGGTAAAAAATGTGTTTTTTCTCAGCAGGGCCGTGGAAGACGATGTCCTTCTCCCGGTCGGTCAGATCCCGGAAGGGCACATCGGTGCGCACACCCATCTCCCGGCAGACATCCGTCATCAGCGACCACATCAGGCTGTTCCACGGAGCCACCGCGCCGCCGTCGATGGTCAGGGAATCGTCGGGCACCAGCGTGTCAAGGTCCACCGTGCGCACGCTGCCCGTGCCGCCGCAGCGCTGGCAGGCGCCTTGGGAATTGAAGGCCAGCTCCTCGGCAGACGGTGCGTAAAAGTGGGCGCCGCACGCCGGACAAACCAGTTCCTTTCCGGCTGCCACCAGCAGCGACGGCTCCAGATAATGCCCGTTTGGACAGCGATGGCTGGCAAGGCGGGAATACATCAGCCGCAGACTGTTCAAAAGCTCCGTCCCCGTGCCGAAGGTGCTGCGGATGCCCGGCACGCCGGGCCGCTGGTGCAGTGCCAGCGCGGCGGGGACATACAGCGCCTCATCCACGCTGGCCTTCGCCGCCTGCGTCATGCGGCGGCGGGTATAGGTGGACAGGGCCTCCAGATAGCGGCGGGACCCTTCGGCATACAGCACCCCCAGCGCCAGAGAGGACTTGCCGGAGCCAGACACCCCCGCAATACCCACGATCTTCCCCAGTGGGATGTCTACGTCAATATTTTTCAGATTGTGGACCTTTGCGCCACGAATCAGCATTTTGTTGATCATGCAGTTCACTCCAACAGTTTTAAAAAGCGGCGCTCTGCCGCCTTTTTTTTCATTTTACACCGCCCCGCCGAGAATTGCAATCCGCCCGGGTCGGTGAAAATTTTCTTCTGATACTACCGTAGTCGTATTGACAAGTAGATAAGACTATGGTAGTATGCAGTCAATGGCACTACTGCTGTCTTATCAAAGGAGGTCTTTCCATGGATACAAAGCTGTTCGACTCGGAATTGAAGGTGATGGATGTACTCTGGAAGCAGGGGGACACCCCGGCCAGAGACATTGCCAAGGTACTCTCCGGGGAACTGGGCTGGAATGTAAACACCACCTATACGCTGATCAAGCGCTGCATGAAAAAAGGGGCCATCCAGCGCAGTGAGCCGGGATTTCTCTGCCACGCGCTTATCCCCAAGTCCGCCGTGCAGGAGGCGGAGACGGACGAGCTCATCAACAAGGTCTACGATGGCTCTGCCGACAAGCTGTTTGCGGCGCTGCTGGGCAGGAAAAAGCTCTCGGCCCAGCAGATCGAAAAGCTGAAGCAGATCGTCGGCGAATTGGAATGAGAGGGCGCGTATGACATTATTGCAGCGAAGCGCTGCGGGCGGCGTGATGATCCTCGTTATCCTCACCGTCCGGGCGCTGACAGTGCACCGCCTGCCGAAAAAAACTTTTCTGGCCCTTTGGGCCGCGGCATGGGGACGGCTGCTGCTCCCCTTTTCCCTGCCCTCCGGCCTGAGCATCTATTCCCTGCTGGACAAAGCCCCCTCCCCTGCCGCAGCCGCTCCCGCTCCGGTATCTCCGGCTATTCCCGCCGGGCAGGCGGCAGTCTCCGCACCGATAGCTGTTTCTGCTTCCGCAGGGACGTTTTCCCTCCGGGAAGCCATATGGCTTGCAGGGCTGACGCTCTGTGCCGCCGTGTTTGCCGTAGCCTATTGGAAGTGCTATCGGGAATTTCAGATGTCCCTCCCAGTGGAAAACAGTGTGACCCAGCGCTGGCTGCGGGAGCATCCCCTGCGGCGCAGGGTCTCGATCCGGCAGTCGGACCGCATCTCCTCGCCGCTGACCTTCGGTGTGCTGCGCCCTGTCATTTTGATGACAAAAGAAACGGACTGGACAAACGAAGCCGCCCTGCAATATGTTTTAGAGCACGAATGGGTGCACATCCAGCGTTTTGACACCGTTTCCAAACTCCTGCTGATCGCCGTCGCCTGTGTGCACTGGTTCAATCCACTGGTGTGGATCATGTATCTGCTGGCCAACCGGGATCTGGAGCTCTCCTGCGACGAGACCGTGGTGCGCCGCTTTGGAAGCGGCGCACGGGCTTCTTACGCAAGGGTCCTCATCTGCATGGAGGAAACCCGCAGCGGCCTCACTCCCCTTTGCAATCACTTCAGTAAAAACGTTATGGAAGAAAGGATCACAGCAATCATGAAAACGAAAAAAACAACAGCTGCAACGTTACTGCTGACAGCAACACTGGTTGCCGGGACGGTGACGGTCTTCGCCACCTCGGCCCAACCGGAAACGGATGGCAGCCATCCGGCTCCCCAGACCACCACACAGGCCGCAGAAAGCAGCAGCGACGCCGTGCCAGACCCGGAGCTTCTTGCCGCAGGGCTTACTTACCAGAAAAACAGCTGGTATTATCAAGGAAAGGCCGTTGCCGGAATGTACGATGACAACGGCGGCATTTACACGGACGATGCCTCTGCGGACGGCGTCTACCTTGCCGTCAAGCGCGGCAGCGACGGCAAGATCACCGAGCTCTCCCCCATCACCCAAAAGGAGTTCCGGGAGTTGGTGGATCGGCACATGAATCTCTTCCTCACCGAGACCTATGCGGATGATAACACCCTCATGTCCTATATGGATCCCACCGATGGAAAAACCTATTACAGCTTTGATGACGGAAAGACCTTTGAACCCCTGACAGACGCGGAATTTGAGGCCCGCTTCCCCACGCCGGACATTGAATGGTGGACGTATGACGAATATAAGGCGTGGCTGGAGCAGGAAAAAGTACAGCTCCAGAGTATCATTGGCGAAACCGACCGGGTCAACGGCAAAGAGTTTATCTGGACACAGGAGGAGATTGACAAGACCATCGCCATGTACGAGAAAACGCTGGAGGACATCAAAAACGGCATTCTGTACTCCAAGTCCGTGGACGATCAGGAGGATGTGATGGTGATCTTTAACCCCGCCGACGTGGTCATAGACGCAAAGCAACTGTACGTCAAGCCGGACAGCGGCGCAGAGAAGACCTTCGGTCCCTATGCGGATGAAGCGCTGCTTGCCGCCGTCACGGCCTGCTGCGGCGAGCAGGTCCGGCAGGGCAAGTCAACGCAAAGTGAGGCGGCCAAGCCTCGGATGCATCGTCGCTAAACCGTGAAACCCACATGGGACAAGGCTTTGATACAGGATAAAGCAAGACGCATGGTTTCCTTTTGGTAACTACGCCACAATATTGTGCGTACTTTACGGTTTTGTTTTTCGGTGATATGTTGATACCAACGAAAGAAACCAAACCCTTTCGCAAAACCATTTGGAGGTATCTTCTCATGAACAAAACTGCTGAACGCACCGTGACGCTGGCCAAGGGCCGTATGGACATCTATACGAAAAACGGCATCACCCTGTACGCCTATCAGACCCACGACGCCATCGACAACGAGGTCTTCATTCTCGCCAAGGCAGGCCGGGGCGTGGTCATTGAACTGCCCTGCTTCTACGACAATATCCGGGAGCTGACGGAGTTCCTCGCACAGGAGGGCATTTCCGTCGAAGGTAAGCTGGTGGCCTATCACGCTGCGGGCGCTTCCTTCCTGCCGGAGGTCCCGGCTTACGGCACAGCTTCCTCCGTGGCCTACAACACCACGGGCGGCGGCGCGGCGCTGGTATCCAACTTTGAAAAAGCCTTCGGCGCAAGCTTTGACGCCAGGCTGTGCGCGGCGGACCGCATCATGGACGAGGGAGAAACGGAGATCGCGGGCATCCGCTTTGTGGTGCGTCCCAATGCCGAGGCCTATGATCTGGAGATCCCGGAGATCAACTGCGTCTACACCCACATGATGGGACACGACTGCCACTCCATCGTGGCGGGCTGCCCCCATGCCGACGGCATCATCTCCCAGCTCAATTATTACATCCGCAAGGGTTTCGATCTGGTGCTGACCTCCCACTACACCCCCGAGGACTTAAAGGATGCCCAGACCAAGGCGGCCTACCTTGCCGACCTCAAGGAGATTGCCCTGACCTGCGATTCCGCCGAAGAGATGAAAGCAACGGTGCAGGCCAAATATCCCCATTACAGCGGCATGAACTATCTGGACATGACAGTGGGCTTTTTCTTCCCCGGGAAGTAAGGAAAGGAGCGCAGAATGACACAGGCGGAACGGCGGCTATTTTTGATCCGGTCGCTATTGAAGGAACGGCCGGAATACCGGGAGCTGCGTATCCCGCAGGACGCAGACGGTCAGCGGCAGCTGCTGCGCTCGCTGATGAATGTCCGGGCGCC
Source organism: uncultured Dysosmobacter sp. (assembly GCA_934504065.1). Classification (GTDB taxonomy): domain Bacteria; phylum Bacillota; class Clostridia; order Oscillospirales; family Oscillospiraceae; genus Oscillibacter. The sequence continues at coordinate 7,871 of CAKSVQ010000076.1, forward strand.
CCGAAAGACCGACGCCGAATTTCTGACGGTGCAGGACGCATATCTCCGGCAGGCGCTGGCAGAGGATGGCGTGACCCATTTAGACGACCTGCGGCCAGTCAGCGGCGACCTCTACCTCTGGCAGGGAGATATTACCCGCCTTGCCTGCGGAGCCATCGTCAACGCCGCCAACTCCGGCTTGACCGGATGCTATATTCCCTGCCACGCCTGTATCGACAACTGCATTCACACCTACGCGGGCGTTCAACTCCGGCTGGACTGTGCCGACCTCATGGCCCAACAGGGCCATGAGGAGCCCACCGGGCAGGCTAAACTGACCCAGGCCTATAACCTGCCCTGTGATTACGTGCTGCACACCGTGGGTCCCATCGTGGATGGCCGCATGACGGCAAGGGACGAGCACCTGCTGGCTTCCTGCTACCGTTCGTGTTTAAAACTGGCAGAAGAGCACGGCATAGAAAGCATCGCGTTTTGCTGCATCTCCACCGGGGTGTTCCATTTTCCGGGCCAACGGGCGGCGGAGATCGCTGTGGAGACCGTGCGGCGATACAAGGCGGAACAAAACAGCCATATCAAGGTGATCTTCAATGTTTTCAAAGATTCTGACAAAAAAATCTACGAACAGCTGCTCGGCACAGATTGAGCGCCTGCGCACGGCGCTTCATGACGCGGACGCCGTGGTCATCGGTGCAGGGGCAGGACTTTCCACCGCTGCCGGATTTACCTATTCCGGTGAGCGGTTCAAGCAGTATTTTTCGGATTTTGCGGGAAAATACGGCATTCAGGATATATATTCCGGCGGGTTCTATCCCTTTCCCACACGGGAGGAGTTCTGGGCCTATTGGAGCCGCTATATCCTCATCAACCGCTATCAGGACCCGCCAAAGCCCGTGTACCGCGACCTTTTACAGCTGGTGGCCGAGAAAGACTACTTCGTCCTCACAACAAATGTGGACCACTGCTTCCAGAAAGCAGGCTTCGACAAAAAGCGCCTTTTCTACACGCAGGGAGATTACGGACTGTTCCAGTGCAGCGGGCCATGCCGACAGGAGACATACGATAACGAAGCAGCCATCCGCGAAATGGCCACACAGCAGAAGGACCTGCGGATACCCAGTGCTCTGCTGCCCACCTGCCCCCACTGCGGCAGGCCCCTTGTCCCAAACCTCCGCTGTGATGACCGCTTCGTGGAGGACGAGGGCTGGCACGCCGCGGCAGAGCGGTATGAGACCTTCCTCCGCACCCGGGCAGGGCAGAAAATTCTCTTTTTGGAGCTGGGCGTAGGGTATAACACCCCGGTGTTCTGTTCTTTGCGCACCGGAAACAAGAGAACGAAAACATTGAGAAAACAGCGTATTTTAGGACATTTGCAAATTCTTACAACAAGCTATCAGGAAAGGCGGTGCGCATGATGTTCGGTTTTCACAACTTCGGGAAAACAAATACCTCTAACAGCGTAGAGAAGTTACGCTCGGTGTTGGAAGAAGCGGATGCCGTTATCATCGGCGCGGGAGCCGGTCTTTCCACATCAGCCGGGTTTGTTTATACGGGAGAACGCTTTGAAAAGCATTTCCACGACTTTGCAGAAAAGTACCACTTCAGCGATATGTACTCCGGCGGCTTTTACCCCTTTGACACGCTGGAGGAACACTGGGCCTATTGGAGCCGCTATATCTGGATAAATCGCTATACGCCAGCGCCCAAGCCGGTGTATGAGGACTTGCTGGGATTGGTCAAGAATAAGGATTACTTTGTTCTGACTACCAATGTTGATCACCAGTTTCAAAAGGCGGGATTCGATAAGCATCGCCTGTTCTATACGCAAGGCGATTATGGCCTGTTTCAGTGCGGCGAGCCGTGCTGCCAGAGGACTTACGACAACGAAGCCACCATTCGTCAGATGGTGGAGCAGCAGCAGAATATGCGTGTGCCGACAGAACTGGTTCCGCATTGCCCGGTCTGTGGCAAGCCAATGACAATGAATCTGCGGTGTGACGATACCTTTGTGCAGGATGAGGGTTGGTATCGTGCTTCGGAACGGTACTCGGATTTTTTGCGGCGGCACAAGGGCTTGAAGGTTCTGTTTTTAGAATTAGGCGCTGGAATGAATACGCCAACGATCATAAAATTTTCTTTCTGGCGCATGGTAAACGAGTGGGAAAACGCTACTTATGCCTGTATCAATCTGGGTGAAGCCTACGCACCGAGAGAAATTCAAGCGAAGTCAATTTGTATCAACGAAGATATTGGAAATGTTTTGAAACAGCTTTAACCGTATTGCAAACCGGCATAGGCTGAATAGCCGGAAAGGATACGCAAATGGAAAAATCAATTTTTGAACAGATGGGCGGAACTTATACGCTGGGTGAAGATGGAATGTACTATCC
>CAKSVQ010000077.1 GCA_934504065.1 uncultured Dysosmobacter sp.
GCGAAGGTCTCAAACTTGTACACAGTGGGGGCGAAAATGATCTCGCGCTTATCGGCCATCAGAGAGGCGGAAAAAGCGTCCATTGCTTTAGCCATTTGGAATCAACTCTCCTTTGAAAAGATAAAATTATCTGACACCGTTCCGGCTTGCGCCGGAACGGAAGTCAACGGAATTACTTACGGGAAACAGCCTTCTTCACGGCGGCGACCACGTTGGCCGCGCGCAGGCCGTACACGTCCATCAGATAGTCCTGCGGACCCACCTGACCGAACTGGTCCTGCACGCCCACGAACTCCTGCACGGTGGGGCAGTTCTTGGCAAGGCAGTTGGCGACCACACTGCCAAGACCGCAGGTGACGTTGTGGTTCTCGGCGGTGATGATGGCGCCGGTCTCCTTAGCGGCCTTGATGACCAGCTCCTCGTCCAGCGGCTTCCACGTGAACATATCGATCACGCGGACGGAAATGCCCTCAGCCTGCAGGGTCTCATAGGCCTTCAGGCTCTCGTCCACCATGATGCCGGAGGTGATGATGGTGGCGACATCCTTGTCGCTCTCATGCAGCACAACACCCTTGCCGATCTCGAACTCAGAGCCCTCGCCGTACACCTGCACGATGCCCTTGCGGACAAAGCGGGTATAGGTCACGCCCTGCACGTTCACCAGCTGACGGGTGATGCTGGCCAGCTGGTCGCAGTCGGCGGGGTCCAGCACGGTGGTCTCGGGGATGCTCAGGTACATGGCGGCATCCTCCAGCGGCATATGGGTGCCGCCGTTGAACGCGGCAGTCACGCCCGCGTCAGAACCCAGGACATGGACCGTCAGTCCGGCGTAAGCGGCGGACATATAGATCTGGTCGTAGCAGCGGCGGGAGGAGAAGGTGCCGAAGGAGTGATAGAAGACCTTCTTGCCCGTGGCGGCAAGGCCGGCGGCAACGCCAGCGCCGTTGGCCTCGGCAATGCCGGCCTCAAAGGCGCGGTCGGGATAGTTGTTGCGCAGCATCTTGGTGTTGATGCAGCCCATCAGGTCGCAGTCCACATAGCAGATGGACTTGTCCTCCGCCATCATCTCGTTCAGGGTCAGAGCGAGACCGTCGCGGCAGGCGCGGGAGTCTTTTTTGTGTTCACCAATCAGTTTCACGTTCATCGTCTTTCCCCTCCTTTAAGCGTTCTTGGCGTCTTCCAGAGCCTTTTCGGCGGCGGCCAGAGCCTCGGCCCACTGCTCTTCGTTGGGCTGGGAGGAATGGTCGTGCTTGGGCTCGGCAAACGTGGCGCCCTTGCCCTTGCAGGTGTCCAGCACGATGCAGGAGGGCACGCCCTTCTTGGCATAGGCGTTCTGGATGGCGTCGTAAATGGCCTTGACGTCATGGCCATCGATCTCCTGCGTGTACAGGCCGAAGGCCTCGGCCTTCTTGGCGATGTCGCCATGGGCCAGAATATCGTCGGTGGGGCCGTCGAGCTGATAGCCGTTCTTATCGATGATATAGACGATGTTGTCCAGCTTGTGGGCATAGGCGAACTGGAAGCCCTCCCAGACCTGGCCTTCATCGGCCTCGCCGTCGCCGATCACGCAGAAGACGTGGTTGTCGCGGCCATCGATCTTGTTGCCCAGTGCCGCGCCGGTGGCGGTAGACACGCCCTGACCCAGAGAACCGGTGGTCAGATCCACGCCGGGGGTGAGCTTGCGGTCGGTGTGGCTGGGGAACTTGGTGCCAGGCTGGTTGAGGGTATAAGCATCCTCCATGGGATAGAAGCCCATCAGGCCGAAGGTGGCGTAAGCCACGGGGCCGGCATGGCCCTTGCTGAGCACCAGCCAGTCACGGTCCTCCCAGCGGGGGTTCTTGGGATCGTACTTCATGACCTCGCCGTACAAAACGGCCATCAGATCGGCCAGATCCATGGAGCCGCCCACATGACCGAAGCCCCGGGAATGGATGACCTTCAGGGTCTCCAGCCGGATCTCGGCCGCCAGAACTTTGCACTTCTTTTCGTTCATGGGTTTGTCGTCCTTTCCTTTTTTTGATAAAGCGCCGGGCCGGAGGAAGCCGACAGGGCGCGGGTTCAACAGCGGCAGCCGGAAGCACCCGGCGCGAAACAGCGCCAGAAACAGGCTGCGGTAACAGGTAATCGTTTGCCAAACCGATACAACCTCTTTGACATCCGATCCACGTTCATTGCTATTTTACAGCATCAGCCGTCGTTTCGTCAATGACCGTTTGCATTTTAACAAAAATAAATGTGAAAAAAACTGAAAAAACGGCGGCCCCGCCTCCGGCAGAGCCAAAAAACCGGGCCGGAGAGAGGCCGCCGCTGTGCAAAAAGCACATTTTTGTATTACGTATACTGGGTGCCCACGCCCTCGACCATGGCGTCGTAGGCGCGCTTGACCTTGTCATAGTTCTTGTCCCGGTCCAGCACCACGCCGCGGCCCACGCCATCCACGATGCGGCCCACGCCGATGGCGTCCAGCCGGGCGTCGGTCTCGGCAAGGAGGGCGGGGGCGGAGCCGGGCTCGGTGGAACGGCCGTCGAAAATGATGTGGAGATAGACCCGGTCCAGCCCGTTGTCCCGCGCCATCTCGCAGATGTTCAGGGGATAGTCGATGCAGCCGTGGGAGGACTTGTAGGTCAGGTAGGCCAGCAGGTGGAGACTGGTGCCGTTTTTCTTCGCGTGCTCGATGGCCTGCAGGAACACGGGGTTGCTCTTGAAGCTGCCGTCCTTCACGGCGGCGTCCAGCCGGACATCGTCCTGCATCACGCAGCGGCCCGCGCCCAGATTGGAGTGCCCGGCCTCGGAGTTGCCCGCCTTGCCGGAGCCAAGGCCCACGAACTCGCCGGAGGCGTGCAGCTTGCTCCACGACTGGTTTGCAAGCAGCGCGTCCCAATACGGCGTGTCGGCCACATGGATGGCGTCGTTCTCGTCGCCGGAGCCAAGGCCCCAGCCGTCGCAGATGATGAGCAGCATCTTCCGGTCCTTGCCCCAGTTCTTGCCCACAGCCAGAGAAGCGCCGTCCATTTCGGCGGGCTGGGGAATGCCCATCACGTCCAGCACGGTGGGGGCCACGTCGCCCAAAGAGCCGTCCCGCAGGGAGATGGGGGAGGGATCGGCGGGGTCGATCAGGATGAAGGGCACCAGATTGGTGGTGTGAGCGCCGTCAGGCTTTCCGGCGGCGGTGTAGAGCTTTTCGATGTTGCCGTGGTCGGCGGTGATGGCCACCACATAGCCCTTTGCAAGGGCGTCGTTCACCACCTTATCCAGATACTGGCTCACATAGCCGCAGGCCTGAATCTTGGCGGCGGTATTCTGGGTGTGGCCGATCACGTCGCCATTGGCGAAGTTGGTCACCACGAAGTCGTATTTGCCCAGCGCGTCCATCACCGTGTCCGCCACCTTGGGCAGGCTCAGCTCAGGCTGCTGGTCAAAGTCGATGCCCTTGGGGGAGGGGATGCACACGTCGTCCTCGCCGGGGAAAGCGTTGTTTTCGCCGCCGTTGAAGAAGAAGGTCACGTGGGCGAACTTTTCGCTTTCGGCGCAGTGGAACTGGTTCTTCCCGGCCTCGCTGAGCACCTGCGCCAGCGGCTTTACCACCTTAGCGGGGGCAAAGGCGATGGGCAGATTTTTGAACTTGTCATGGTACATGGTCATGATGACAAAGTCCAGATCGTTGAGCCTGCGGCGCGGGACCTTATCAAAGTCCGCTTCCGTGAACATCTCGGTCAGCTCGATCTCCCGCTCGCCGCGGCGGCAGCAGAAGATGGCGGCGTCGCCGTCGGCGATCTTGCCCACGGGCTTTCCGTCCTCCACCAGAAGCATGGGCTCGAGATGATAGTCGTCCTGCCCCAGAGCATAGGCTTTTTTAACGGCTTCGGCAAGCTGCGCGCCGCCGCGTTTCATATCAGACATTCCATAAACCTCCTGTTTGTTCAGTCACTGTCCGTCCCGGGGGTCGGTCAGCTTGTCGGCGGCCACCTGACCGCAGGCGGGGAAGATCTCCAGAAGCTGGGGGAAGGTGTAGATCTTGGCGGAGGGCATATTCTCCTCCGTGAGCTTGAGGGGCTTGCTGCGGTTATACTGCACCGCCACGGTCATGCCGAAGTCCACGGCCTTGGCGCCCACAATGTCGCGGTTGAGGTTGTCGCCCACATAGCAGCAGTTTTCCGGCTGGGCGCCCACTTCCTCCATGGCGTAGTAATAAATGGCGGGACCGGGCTTGCGGACATAGGTGACGGAGGACTGCTGCACCGTTTTGAAATAGGGGCGCAGGCCGTCGGCATCCAGCCACTCGTCCACCTCGCGTTTGCCCACAAGGTCGCTGATGATGCCCAGCGTATAGCCCCGGCGGCAAAGCTCCTTCACGGTGTCCACGCCGCCTTCCACCACCGTGCGGCGGCCCTTGGTCTGGCGGTACTGGTAAGTCAGCTCCGAGGCGTTTTTGGCAATGCGCTCCGGGTCCATGTCATAGGCCAGCCAGCGCTTCCAGAGGACCTCCTCCGGCGCTTCGCACATGAATTTCAGGGCCCATTCCCGGTATTTGTCATAGCGCTTGTCGATCACCTCGTCGAACCAGCGGTTGGGATCGTCGGTCTCCACGCCGCACAGCTGAGCAATTCTGGCTCGGGCGGCGGAGAGGTAGGCGGGGTCCTCGTCGATGACGCGGAAGGTGCCGCCGAGGTCAATGAAGATATAGCGAATATCCGTGTTCATGCAGTTCCCTCCAGAATGGGGACGCGCCCGGGCCTTTCCGGGCGGGCCCCGCTTTTTTTAGTCAGCGCAGGGGCGGCAGCAGGTCGAGAATTTCCCGGAAGTCCTTGATGACGGCGTCGGGCCGATTTTCCTCGGTGAATTCCACGGCGTGCTTTTTCTCCGGGGACTCGAAGATGATGTTGCAGCCCACGCCTGCCTTTTTCGCGCCGGGGATGTCCCGCTTGACGTTGTCGGCAACGGACACGCAGTCGCTCAGCGCCACGCCCATTTCCCGGGCGCACAGCTCGTAAATTTCGTGGCCGGGCTTGCGCATGTGGCACACGGAGGAGAGGACCACCGAGTCGAAATACTGGGCAAGGCCGTCCTCCTCCAGCCAGTCGGGCACCTCGTTCTCGCCGATCAGGTTGGAGATGATGCCCAGCTTATAGCCCCGCTCATGCAGGCCGCGGATGACCTCCACGCCGCCGTCCACCACCACACGGCGGCCTTTGCACTGGCGGTACTGGAAGCTCAGCTCATGGCATACCTGTTTGATGCGCTTGGGGTCAAAGTCCGGCAGCAGCCAGTTGCACCAGAGCTCCTCGTCGCCGGATTCCTTATATTCGCCCAGCGCCCACTTGCGGTAGGGCTCGTACCGGGCCTCCACAAGCTGGTAAAACTCCTCATAGGGCATCTCCGCCCCGGCGATCTCCGCCATCTTGCGGCGGGCGTGCTTCATGTAAGGCTCATCCATCAGGGCGATGCGCAGCGTGCCGCCCAGATCGAAAAAGACTGCTTTGTAACGTTTGCTCTGATCCATGGGAAACCCTCCTGAATGTTTTTTGGCACCGCGTCAGGCGCGGATGGGGAAGAGCGGCAGCAGGTCGCTCAGGTCGTTGATGAGGTAGTCGCAGGCGGCGCGCAGCTGCTCGGTCTTTCCCTTTTTGGGATCGTCGATGAGGATCATGCAGCCGTAGCCCGCGGCGCGGGTACCCTCCACGTCCCGGTCGGGATTGTCGCCCACGTAGGCGCAGTTTTCCTCCGGCGTGCCGCAGCAGCGGCAGGCCAGATGGTAAATGGCGGGGTCGGGCTTGCGCAGGCGCACCTTGGAAGAGAGGATCGTGGTGGTGAAGCAGTGGGAGATGCCCTCTTCGATCATCCAGTCGGTGATCTCGGATTCCGTAATGGTGTTGGCGATCACGCCCAGTTTGTAGCCCCGGCGGTGCAGCTCGCGGATGGTGTCCACCGTGTCGAACCGGGTCAGGCGCTTGCCGTTGGTGCCGTCCCGCCAGAGGGTGGTCAGCTCCTGCGCGTGGGCGGCCACATATTCCCCGTCCACGTCCGGCAGCATGATCTGCTGCCAGAACTCGGTCTCCGGGTAATCCAGCAGCGCTGTTTTCGAGACCTCGCGGTAAGCGTCATAGCGCTCCTTCAGCTTTTGATAGAACTGCTCCGGCTCATCTGTTGCCCTGGCCAGTGCCGCCAGCTTCCGCCGTCCCTCCGCGAGGAAAGCGGGGTCCTTATCCGTCACCCCAGGGTGCTGCCAATGTCAAAGAAAATGGTCTGGATCGTTTGTGCATTCATGGCGCTCACCCACGTTCCGGGAAGATGTTCAGCAGGTCGCTCAGCTGAACGATGACATGATCAGGGGTGAACTCCTTGCCTGTGGCCTTTTCCGTGCTCAGGGTGTCCGGCTCGTCGATGCGGATCATCATGCCGAAGCCCGCGGCCTGCGTGCCCTCCACGTCGCGGACGGGGTTGTCGCCCACGTAGGCGCAGTTGGCCTCCGGCGTGCCGATGCAGCGGCAGGCCAAATGGTAAATATCCGGGTCGGGCTTGCGCAGGCGCACCTTGGAGGAGAGGATGGTGGTCTTGAAGCACTGGGCCACGCCGTCGGCGGCCATCCAGTCGGGGATCTCCGTTTCGGTGACGGTGTTGGCGATGATGCCCAGCGTATAGCCCCGACGGTGGAGCTCCTTCACGGTGGAAACGGCGTCGGGCCGGGCCACGCGGCGGCCGTCGTGGTCGCGCCACAGGCGGGTGAGCCGGGGGGCGTTGGCAAAGACCATGTTGGGGTCGTAATCCGGCAGCATGAACTGGGTCCACAGCTCGCCCTCGGAAACATCCAGCAGGGAGGACTTGGACAGCTTGCGGTAGCCCTTCCACCGCTCTTCCAGCTTTGCAAACAGCTCGTCGTGGGTCTCTCTGGTCTGCAGCAGCTCCATCAGTCTGGCTTCCGCCTGATCGATGAAGGCCTGGTCCTTCACAACAATGCGCAGCGTGTTGCCAACGTCAAAAAAGATCGTCTGAATATCGGGAGTCATGCAGGTTCCTCCTTAATAAAATAAAATGACAGGTCAGTGCGCTTTTCAAAAAGCCTCCCCGAAGTGGCGAAGCCACTTTGGGGAAAGTATGTGTCAGCGGGCGTTGAATGCGTGGATCAGGCCGGGGATCTCGGAAAGGTCATGGATCAGTGCGTCCGGCGCAAGGCCAGACCCGGTAAAGGCCGTGTCGCGGTGGGCGATGGAGGGGTTGCTGATCTGGATGGAGAGGGCCACGCCCGCGTTGCGGCAGCCCAGCACGTCCCGGGAAAGGGTGTCGCCCACGTAGGCCATCTCGGCGCAGGGAACGCCGCATTGGTCGACGGCCTGCCGGAAAATGGCGGGGTCGGGCTTGCGGACGCCTGCGGTGGAGGAGAGGATGACGCAGCCCATCCACTGGGCGATGCCGTAATCCTCCAGCAGCCGGGGGACGAAGGAGGTGGAGATGATGTTGGAGATGATGCCAAGGGTCAACCCCTCTTCGTGCAGGGCGCGGATCGTCTCGCGCATGTGGGGGCGGGGAACGTTTTTCACCCGCACGGCGTCATACATCCACGAAAGCTCCTCGGCAATGGGGCTCAGCAGCCCTTCGGCAATGTGGAACTCCTTTAAATAGTATTCGCTCCAGATCCGGGGGCCGGGCAGCTCCCGGCGGGTCTGCTCTGACCAGTGCTTGTACGTCTCGGCGTTTTCACGCAGCCGGGGAGCAAGCTCTCCGGCGGTGACGGGCAGAACGATGCCGCTGGCGGCAAGACGGTCCAGAAGCTGCTGGCAGAAGCCGATCTCCATTTCCTCAGAGTGGTGAACTTCGTGCAGCGTTCCGCCCACGTCGAACAGCACGGCACGGATCATAGGCATCCCCTCCTGATACAGTTGAAATATTTGCAAACGTTTACGATGTTTTGCTGGTTTTATTCTAAATAAGAGGGACACTTTTGTCAATATGACAAATGCCAAAGAGTGAGCGGCTTTTTCGTTTTTCTGCCCAAAGCCGCGAAAAGTGCAGATTCTTATTGACAATACCGGGAAAATCGTTTATGCTTCAAATATGCAGCCAAGGGGTTGATTTGCCCATGGCTGCGAAAAATAGGGCGGAAACGTTTGCGATTTTCCGCCCTGCGGAGGAGACGAAACAGATGAAAAGTGTGACCTTGAAGGACGTTGCCAAAGCGGCGGGCGTCTCCTATGCCACGGTCTCCCGCGCCCTCTCGGGCAGTCCCCAGATCGGAAGCGACACCCGGGAGCGCATTATCAAGCTCTGTGATGAAATGGGCTATACCACCAATTATGTGGCCCGCTCCATGGTCATGAAAAAAACGGACCTCATTGGGCTGGTGGTGCCCTCCATCGACAACCAGTTCATGTCCGAGCTGGCGTATTACGCCGAGATGAGTGCCCGCGCCCATGGCTATAACATTATGCTCTGCAATTCCGGCCCCGACCTCAAGCAGGAAAAAACGGTGGTCAAGCTGCTGCTGGGGCGGCAGGTGGACGGCATTTTGATCGTGCCCCAGAGCCTGAAGACCTATGAAAACATCCGGGCCTACACCGACCAGATGCCCACGGTGTTCCTCAGCGAGAACCTGCGGGACCAGCCCCAGAGCTATGTGGCGGTGGACAACAGTCGGGGCACCTATATCGGCACCAAATACCTCTATGAGCTGGGCCACCGGGACATTTTGTATTTCGGCCGCCGCCACACCACCACCCACCAGCTGCGGGCGGAGGGGTATATGAAGGCCTGTCAGGAGCTGGGGCTGCGGCAGCGCTTTGTCAACAGCGAGTATACCCGTTCCTCCATTGCCAACGGCTATGAAATGGCCCGGGAGCTCTTCTCCAAGCCCATTGACTATACGGCTATTTTTGCATCCACAGATTCCAACGCGCTGGGTATTTTGAAGGCGGCGGACGAGCATGGCATCGACATTCCCGGCCATCTGAGCCTGATCGGCTTTGACAATATCCCCTCCACGGGCCTGCCCCGCATCGACCTGACCACCATCGAGCAGCCCAAGCGGGACATGGCGGTGCAGGCGGTGGACATGCTGCGGGACAAGATCGAAAACGGCACGCAGGGCTATGTGCACCAGATCCTGCTGCCCGCGCTCATCAAGCGCGGCACCTGCCGGGCGCTGGAGTGAGATGAAGATATGAGAAAAAGGGAGAAAGAGCAATGAACGGTTATCTGTACGATCCCCATACGCACACGGCGGAAACCAGCAAATGCGGCCACCTGTTTGCCGCGGACGTGGTGGACCGCTATGTGCGCCACGGTTTTTCCGGGCTGGTGGTCACCGACCATCTGCACCCAGAATATCTCAGCCGTATCGACACCCAGCACAACTGGGACATGGTGATGGACCACTACCTCTCCGGTTACCACGCCTCGAAAAAGCGGGGCGACGAGGTGGGGCTGGACGTGCTGCTGGGCGCGGAGTTCCGCTTCCCGGAAAATGACAACGACTATCTGGTCTACGGGATCGACGAGCAGTGGCTGCGTTCTCACCCCTATGCCTGCTGTATGAGCGCGCAGGAATTTTACGACAAGTTCCATGAAGAGGTGCTTATCATTCACGCCCATCCCTTCCGGGAGGGCAGCGCCCCGGTGCAGGAGACGGCCATCCACGGCTCGGAGATCGTCAACGACAATCCCCGCCATGAAAACAACAACGACAAGGCGCTGGCCATGTGCCGCCGCCACCCGGAGTTTTACCGTCTGGCCGGGTCCGACACCCACCGCGACGGCGACGAGGCCCGGGCGGGCGTGATCCTGCCCCAGCGGGTAAAGGATTCCTTTGAATACAAGCGGATGATCGAAGCGGGCGAGTTCCAGCTCTGGTGCCCGGATTATCCGGAGATTCTGGAGGCGGATGCCCAGATGCGAAAGGAGAGAGCACAATGAGTCAATTTGAATCCCTGATCATCGGTGAGATCGCGGAAGACACCAATGTGGACTACGATGGCACCACCATCCACGCCATCGGCGGCGCGGTGTATTATTCCGGCTTTGCCGCGGCCAACATCGGCCACAAGATCGCCGTGCTGCCCAAGGCGGACACGACGAAGGTGGACCTGAAGGC
>CAKSVQ010000078.1 GCA_934504065.1 uncultured Dysosmobacter sp.
CGGCTTTACGCCTTTGTTTTCGTAATATCTGTACCCGACGAAAACGCCCTCGTTATAATCGACGGTTTTGCCGTTTCCGACCGCCAGAGAATAAGTCGATAATTGTTTTTCGTTTTTTACCCACGTTTCGGCAAGTTTACCGCACGGCGAGTATTTTCCCGCAAGCAAATCCGCAATGCCGAAGCAGCCGTTTTCACCGGGAAGTCCGCATAACATAATGCCGTCCGTTTTGCCTGCCCACGGCAATTCGATCACTCCGCCGACAAACAGTAAAACCCCGACTCTTTTTCCCGATTTTATCGCAGACGAAACGAGTTTGTTTATTGCAGGTGGCAATTTCAGGTTTTTCCTGTCGTAACCTTCGCTTTCGTCTGCTTCGCGCAGTTTACAAGATACGATTATCTTATCGTAAGGGGAAAAGTCTATATCGCAGGTCGTTCCGCTCTCGGTGTCGCACCCGCGAACGTACTCGTAATCGAGTTTTGTTTCTTTTAACGCATTTAACAGAGAAATTGCGTTTGCGTTGTTGACGTGCGAACTTCCGCCGCCCTGATAGGGAGTGTCTTCCGTCGCGTCGCCCGTAAACAGTATTTTTTCGCCGCTTTTAAGCGGAAAGAAATTATTTTCGTTTTTCAAAAGAACGACGCTTTCTCTAGCGGCGGTTTTTACTAATGCGAGCGCGGAATCCCTGCTAAAATGTTCGACGGTTTGTTTTCTGTTATCGACGCAATCGAGAACGAATTTCGCAATGCGATCCGCCGCCGTAGATATTTCCGTTTCGGTTATTTCGCCTTTATCGTAAGAGAGTTTAAGCCTTTTATAAATTTCGCCTTCGGGCATCGCAAGGTCGAGTCCCGCTTTAACTGCGGCCGCTTCGTTTACCACCGCACCCCAGTCGGAAACGACGATTCCGCCGAAGTTCCATTCGCCCCTTAATACGTCCGTAAGAAGTTTTCTATTTTCGGAGCAAAAAACGCCATTTACGAGGTTATAGGCGCACATAATCGCTCTTGGAGACGCTTTTTTAACGATAATTTCAAACGCTTTAAGATATATTTCCCGGAGCGTTCTTTCCGTCATTCTCGAATCGGAAAAATTCCGTCTGTATTCGATATTGTTGCACGCAAAATGTTTTACGCAACAACTTACGCCGACAGACTGCAACCCGTTAATAAAAGCCGCGCCGAGTTCTCCGCTTACGACGGGATCTTCCGAATAGTATTCGAAATTTCTTCCGCAAAGCGGCGTTCTTTTAATGTTTACCCCCGGACCTAAAACCATGTCCGAAGAGTTGGCGCGTGCCTCTTTTCCGAGTGTTTTTCCGAGCCTGAAAAGCAGTTCTTTATCAAAAGAGCAGGCGATCGTGCTTTCCGTCGGATAACAGACGGAAACGTCGCTTTCGTTTATGCCGAGATGGTCGCCCGTTTTCCGCTGGATTCTAAGTCCGTGCGGACCGTCGCACATAAAAATTGCGGGCAGTAAGCCTTCGATTTCGTAAGTATGCCACCATCCGTCGCCCGACAGAAGCCTAATCTTTTGTTCGATTGTCAAATTTTCCATAAAATATCCTTAAAATAAAACCGCCGCGAGAAATTGCGGCGGTTAGTGTGTTCAGCCTTTCACTCCGCCGATTACAACCGCTTTTTCGAAAAATTTCTGAATAAACGGATAAATGCAAAGAAGAGGCAATGAAGAAATCAGAATCGTTACCATCTGAATACTCGGTCCGTATTCTTCGAGTTTGTTTATGCCTATGCTCATACCGCCCGTTCCTTCCGTCTGCTGAATCATATTGTAAATGATAAGCGATAACGGATAAAGGTTTTCGACTTCCTTGGAGAGATAAATTTTAGGCAACATCCAGGAGTTCCACTGCGTTATTACCGAAAACATTACCACTACGGAAACATAAGGAATAACGAGCGGCAGAACGATTTTGAAAAGGGTCTGCAAATGTCCTGCGCCGTCGATCTGAGCCGCTTCGCAATAAGCGTCGGTCGCCTGCATGCCTACGCGAACCATAAGCACGTTAAGCGCGGTGCAGCATCCCGGCAAAACCAAAGCCCAGATTGTATTCGTGAGTCCGAGTTTGTAATTTACGACGTATTGCGGAATCATTCCCGCATTTACGAACATCGGCAGCAACATAAATACGAATATAAGATTTCTGAACAGAAAATCTTTTCTCGAAAGAACGTACGCGCCGAGCAATGTAAGCAAAAGACCTATCCCCGTATATAATACCGTATAAAGAATCGTGTTAAAATAACTGCGAAGTATCGGATAGTTCTTCCAGACGATAGACCACGCTTCGAAAGATACCCCGCCGACGGGTCTGAACAAGAAATCGGACGACGCGTATAAGTCCTTCGGTTTGGATATAGCCGCCATAATAACGTGCCACATCGGCAGAATGCATACGAGCGCGATTGCGATAAGTATGACGGCGATGATTCCGTCGGCAATAATATCCGACGACTTTTTTTTGATTTTCAACATCTTTCGCCTCCCTAAATCAACCCGTAAGAAGTTACTTTCTTGTTGAGTTTATTCGAAATCACAAGCAGTATCAGCGTTGCGACCGAATTGAACAAACCTATCGCCGTGGTGTAACTGTATTCGGGCGAGTTGGAAGTAAATCCGAGACGGTAAACGTAAGAGCCGATTGTTTCGCCGACTTCCCACGTTTCGCCCGAATAAAGAACGACTATCTTATCGTACCCGATGGACAGTATCATACCCATACGCAGGGTAAGCATCATCATAATGGTCGGCAGAATAGACGGAAGTGTGATATGGAATAGTTTTGCGCATCTACCCGCGCCGTCGAGTTCCGCCGCCTCGTAAAGAGAGGGGTCTATCGAAGACAGCGACGCGACGTAGATAATACTGCCGAAACCAAGCCCTTGCCAGATATCGGAAATAATAATTATCGCGCGGAAATAACGTTTATCGCCGAGAACGCTCATATCTTCGCCTATCCAGCCCATTTTACCGAACCACGAACCGATAAAGCCGTAAGGATCGCAAAAACTCTTGATAAGTCCGCAAACGACTACGAGAGAGATGAAATACGGCATATACGCGCACGTCTGAATCGAACGTTTGAAGAATTTGTTTTTTACGGAATTAAGTAAAAGCGCGAATATGATCGGCGCGGGGAATGAAAAAATCAATCCCCACAATCCGTAAATCAAGGTGTTTCGTATCGTCCTTAAAAAGTAAGGATCCTGAAAAAACCTGATAAAATGGGCAAGTCCGACGAATTCGCTTTCAAAAAAACCGTTGCCGAGTTGATAATTCTGAAACGCGAGCGCGATACCCGCCATAGGCAGATAACTGAAAAGAACGAAATATACGATAACCGGGAGTATCAGAAGATACAACATTTTATTCTTTTGAGCGTCGCGTTTCAGTTTACCGAAAAACGTCGATTTTGTTTGCGTTTTCATAATGATACCTTCGTTAATTTTTCCAGTCGTCGGGAATCGTTCTCGACAAGAACGCCCTGTAAGACTTTTCGCTTATTTCTACCGCTTTGCCTATATCGTATTGCGAACTTTTAAGCGTGGAGACGTAACTGTCGAACTCTTTCAAAGAGCGCGTGCCTTTCACGAATTTAATCAGATTTTCGCTGACGTAAGTGTTTACCGCGTTCATGATCTGCGTGTGAGTCGCTCCGTCCGAACCGGTATAAGCGGCTGTCGCCCTCAGATTATACGCGCCGTCGTTTTTGTACGTCCAGATATTTTCCGCAGATAAAGCTTTTTCGCCTTTGAACACGTCCGTCTTCGTGGTGTCGTTTTTCGTGGGGAATCCGAACGAAATATACTCGTAAAACCCTTTATCGGGGTTATTTTTTATCTCGTCCGAGAAGTTTTTGCTGCCGTCGGGGTTAAGCGTATAAGTCTGCCCTTCTACGCCGTAATTCATTAAAGCCGCGCCTTCGTCGGTGTATAAATAGTCGAACCACTCTACGATTTCTTTGGCTTTTGCCTCGTCGCATTTCGTCGTTACAAACGCGCTCATTCCCAACTTTCCGTTATTGCACACAAGATGATTGACGTCCGTTTTGCTTATTCTCGGCTGAGGAATCGCCATAAGATCATAACCCGAAATGCCGTTTGCTTTGCCAAGTTCTATCTTGGAATCGATATAAGTGGACATTTCCGCCCATACCATGGAAAGCGGTTTCGTGCGGGAAGTTCCTACGGAGTTTTTGTTTTCCGTGGTAAGCCCGTTTGCCGACTGCGCGAAATTCGGATCGATAAAGCCCGCCTTATACCATGCGTTCATCTGTTCGAGATAATCTTTAAGCCCGTCTTCGACGTAACCGATTTTAAGCGAACGATTGCCGCTTTCGTCAACGTAATCGTAATATGCCGTATCGCCGAGAGCAAAGCCGAAACCGGCGTTAAGCGTGTCGAGAGAATCTCTGCCCGTAGCGGGGAAACAGAGCGGATATTTAACCGCTGTTTCTTTATCGCCGTCGTTATAAGCCTTTTTTACTACGGTGAATATATCCGTCCAATGGGAATATAAAGTCGGGGTTAAAAGCGTTTGCCCCTTGCTGTCTTTCTCTCCGAGGTCTTCCCAATCGGAATAAGTCGTGAACGAATTTTTGTATTTTTCGATTATGTCTTTGCGCATAACCAGTCCGCGCCACGGCTTTTCGATGGGATCGTTTACTACGTAAAATCCGCCGATTCTGTCGCCGTCTATCGTAGTGCCTTTCCATATATCTTCGTCGGAAGTTATGAGTTTTTTATAGTTTGGCGCATAATTTTTAACAAGATCCGTTATATCGTAAACGTGTCCGTTATTGATACCCGCCGCGTATCCGTTCGGATAACCGAGCAACAACACGACTTCTGGATACGACTTTGTGGAAAGCATTGTGGTATAATCGTCGCCGAGAACGAATTTTACTTTTTTACCCGTACGCTTTTCGAGTTCTTTGAACGCATACGAAGTTTCACCGTAGTTTCTTATAGAACTGTCGGTCTGATAACACCAGATAGTAAAATCGTATTTTTCCTCGTTTTTCTTACAGCCGGCAGCCGAAAAACCCACGGTTGCGGCGACGGCAAAAGCCGCCGCGCATCCGATCATTCTTTTTAATAATTTCATATCGCACCTGCTACTTATTTAACTTCCGTAACGGTTATATCGCCGAGCGAAGCGTTGGGATAGCCGAAGCTCATCAGACCTTCGGTTACGGCAACGGTCCTTTCGGCAATTTCTTTTCCCTCGCCTTCTTCGAGAAGTTTTATTTTAAGCGTTTCGCCGTCTTTGACGAGATTATAATGACCTTTAAACGTCATGGAAAGAGCGGCTATCGTCATTTCGTATGCGCCGTTTACCCTCATCGTGATAACGACTTCGGCGTTACCGAGAGCCGCTACGGTTGCCTTGAAAACCGTCTTTTTTTCAAAAGCGTTGAGCGTTCCGAGCGCTTCGGGATAAGGCGTAGTCGCGGGGATTTTTTCAACGTCGTTATAAAGCGTATACGTGCCGAGCGTAGCGTTTACGTAGGTCATCGTGATATAAGAACTTTCGCCTTCGGGAACAACCGCCATAGCGTATTTTACTATATCGGTTTTTCCTTCTTCGAGAAGAGAAATTTCGGTGGGGTTTTCTGCGTTGTCGAGTTTATACGCGCCTTTGCTTTCTACTTTCGCGCTCGTCGGCTTACCGTCTTTTTCTCCCGATAACGAAACGGAGCAAGCGTACTGTCCGTCGTCCGTAAACGAATAGATTATTTCCGTTACTTTGCCGAGCGGACCTGCTTCCGCTTCGCTAACGTCCGCAACGAAATTCTGAACGCTTGCGAAAACGACCTTTTCGCCGAGAGCGGCGGGATATTCGAATTCTTTTAACGAACCCCAGTTTGCGCTGTTGCTGTAATAAGGCATTGCAAGTTTACCGTTGAAGATATGCGTAAACTTGTAACTTCCGTCGTCGAGAGTTTCAAGATCGTAAGTTACCGTTTTTGCCGCGTCGGGATCTTCGAGAGCCGCGCCGTCTTCCGACTGATTGCCGTAGAATTTCTGCGCAACGGTAAGGGTAACAGCCGTCTTGTCGTCGTTAAGTTTGTACGTGCCGTTTACGTTAAGGAAAACGGGGGCAAGCACCGCGCCCATCGCGTTAAACGAATGTTCTACGGTGAAAGTTCCGTCTTTCTTCATCGTGATAACGCTGCTCGTAAATCCTGCGCCAAAGGTGGGGACTACGGCGTAATCGAGATAAAACGCGGTGTCGCTTTCAAACGCGTCCGTTTTTGCTGCAGGCGGTTCTGCGCTATTACCGGAACCCTGCGAATCCGATCCGTTTCCGCCGTTACAACCGACGAGCGAAAAACTAAGCGCTAAGGCTAAAATTAACGTGAGTATTGAAACAAATTTTCTTTTTGACGATTTCATTTTATCATCGTCCTCCTTATTTTCATCGAGCGTTTGCCGCTCGTGTTGAGACAATTGTAACACTTCGTTTTTTCGGTGTCAATAGCCTTTTTTTATTACGACAAAAACTGAAACAAACCGCAAAAATCGCCGCATACGCCGTTTTTAACCCCGTTTTTTATATCGCGACGGCGTAATTCCGTTGATTTTTTTGAATACACGCATAAAAGTACCGCGATCCGAAAAACCCGTTTTTACCGCCGTTTCTTCAACGGATAAGCCTTCTTCGAGCAAGCGTTCGGCGTTATTTATCCGCGTTTTATCAATGTAAATGGATAAACTTTCGCCCGTCGTTTCCTTGAACGAACGCGAAAAATGCGATAAACTGAAATGAAACTTTTCGGCAAGATACGCAACCGTAAGATTAGCGTCCGTATAGTTATCCGCGACGTATTCTTTAACGGCTTCGGTCCAATCGTTTTTATCCACTCCGTATTCATCGGTATAACTTTGCAGCGCGGAAAAAACTTTATCGGTAGCGGAAATAAAATCGTCTTTCGACAAAGCGTTTGAAAAAACGTTTGTATAATCGAGTTCCGTTAAAAAACTTTCCTTAAAGTTTTTCGTCGCTTTATCGAGTTCGGCATTTAACCTGCCGCTTAAAGACAGTAATCTCGCGGCGACTTCGTTCTCACTCACGTTATCCGTCATCGGCAAAACGAATTTTTTTAATTTTTCGCCCGCTTCGGAAAAATCTTTCGTTTTTAATAAATTGAAAAACGCTTTTACGTCTTCTACGTTGATTACCGCTATGCCTTTTATTATCGCGTCGCGATCCGATTTCGCTTTTTCTTCCGCAAAGCGTTTCTGCTCTATTATTTTGTCTATTCCTTTTTCTATCGAGTCGAATTCGCCCTTTTCCGACAAAACGTCGCCGTCGTTTAGTTTTTTTGCGATTTTTTCAATCGGCTTATAACCGCGTTTTGCGTTTTTTACGATAAGAAACGCCGTTAAAGCAACGCTTAAAACGAGCGACGCGGAGAAAAATATCCATAATGGTATGAATATATAAGAATATTCGCCGCCCGGAATCGACATTGAGTAATTTATGCCCGTAGATTTTCCGATTATTGCGTTTTTGAATGCGTTTTCGCTCGGTCTGCCTTTCGTAATTTCTATTTCGCCTATCGACAAAACGAAATTACCGTAACCGAAATAATCGATAACGCTTTTTTTAAGTTTACCGTTATCGATAATCCAGACCGCTTTTTTATCGGCAACGTAATCGACGCTCAATATCGCCGCAGAATACTCTCCGAAGTCAATCAGACGAATTTTCTCGGCGGAGTATTCGCCGTACGTTTTTTCGAGTTGCTCCGCGCTCTTTCCGACGAGTCGGGATATAGTATCGGCAAAATAAGTTTTATCGTCCAACCCCGCGTCGGTTATAAAAAATCCGTCGGAAACGGGCAACGCAACTCTCGTTACGAAAGGCGTTTCGCTTTTAATCGCAACCAGCTTGTCTTTTACCGACGTGAATTTATCGTCGTCGACGCCGAGCGATATATCGGAGCGATCGAGAGAAATATAGTCGTATCCGTAAACGATTTTATGAGTTTTTTCGATTGCCGTTTCAAGCGACGCTTCAAAATATTCCGTAAAAGCGGAAAAAACGCTTTGCTCGGTTTTTTTAATCGCCGAGGAGAGCGCGCTGAAAGTAACGGCGTAAACCGCTATGCTTGTAATTAAAGGTATAAGCGTGATAAGTAAGTATGTTCGGACTCTGTTTTTAACGTAAGTTTTCATCATTTTCCCCCGATGAATATTTAAACCGACGGCTAAAAATCAAACGCTTCGCCGAGCCAGCCGCAAAGGTCGGTATTCGAGCCCAAACCGAATCCGTGTCCGCCTTTTTCCGCCGTTTTTAATTTCGCGCTTACGCCCAAAGAGTTAAGCCTTTCGACAAAGGCAGCGCTCTTGATCGGATTAACGGTATTGTCGTCGTTTGCCTGAACGATAAATGTTTCGGGATACTTATCCGAAAGGTGTTCGAGCGGAGAATACCCGTCTATAAGTCGATTATCGAAGTTTTTCCCGAACAATCCCGTAAGCATATACGCGCCGATTTCCCCCGTCAGATCTTTAAGATCGACGAGCGGATACGCAAGAATTACTTTTGCGGGATTTTTAAGCCCGTATTTTTTCAGCCCGATATTTTCGCAGGCTACACTCGCGCAAAGATGACCGCCCGCCGAAAAACCGCATACGCTGTAATCGCTCATATCGACGTTCAAGTCGTCCGCGCAATTTGCGATAAGCCTGATCGCCGCGGCAAAATCTTCCATCGGCTTAGGCAAAAGCCCCGATATAAAACTTTCGGGCGTTGCCGTGCGATAACGCAAACAAAAACAATCGTACCCGTTTTCCGCAAGAACCGTCGCAATGGGAAAGCCTTCCGCAAGATTGCACACCGAGCCGTACGCTCCGCCCGAAGCGATAAACGCCGTTTTTCTTTTTTTGTTTTTCGCCGGGAAAAAGACGAGTTTAACTTTGCGTTTATCCTCGTCGCTTTCGATTTCTTTCTCGCCGTAAACGGGAATAACCTTTCCGCCGCGGGCAAAAGCGTCGCGAACGCCGAAAATTCCCGTAAGCATATCGGCATAGCCCCACGTCGGCTGCACTTTCTCGTTAAACTCTTTCAAAGAAAGTTTGCCCGTTTCGCCGAGAAAGAAATTTTCTCCGCCCGCGATAAGGCAATCTTTTATTTCCGAAAGAGATACGTCGTTATAAAGGTCGTAAAGAGTCGTGTTTTCGTTTATCATTCGTTGCCCCCGAAAACGTAATCGCCGCTGCCTATTTCGTAAGTTTTTCCCTGCCATTCTACGATTGCAGTCGTGTTTACGGGAATGCTTACCGAAAGCGTATCGCGGTTTCTCGCGACTTTTATTTCGCCCGCTTCCGCAACGAGCGTGCGGGAGAATTTTTCAAAACCGTAATAGGTATCGGGCGCGATTTTAATCTTTTTGAACCCCGCTTCGATAAAATCGATACCGCAAACTCTTCTTCTGAACCATTCGTCTATTACGCCGAACGCATAGTGATCGAAACTGACTTTTTCGGGATTTCCGTTTTCGTCCATAGCCGTCCACGATTCCCACATACTCGTCGCGCCTTTTTCGACTTCGTATAACCAAGAAGGGCTTTTCGTCTGATAAAGTATCGCCTTAGCGAGATCTTTTCTGCCGATTTTTTCGAGCGCGTCCATAAGAAAAGGCGTTGCGAGAAAACCCGTCTGCAAACAATATCCGTGTTCTTCCACAAGCGATATAAGCCTTTGTTTATATTCTTCGCGGTGAATATCGTCTACGAGATCGAACGCGAACGCAAGGACGTACGCGCCCATTAAATGGCGTGGGAGCATGTCGTTTGCAAAAAGTCCGTTTTGAATGGCAGACTTCATTTTTTTTGCGTAATCGCTGTAAAATTCCGCGCTTTCGTCGCCGATAACTTTACCGAGTTCGGAAAACATGGTTAAAGTTTTATAACCGAAAAACGACGAGATATACAACGCGGATTCTTTGCATATTTCAAAGCCTTCGCCCGTCCTTCCGGGAACGAGCCATTCGCCGAACTGAAAGCCCGTATCCCATAAATA
>CAKSVQ010000079.1 GCA_934504065.1 uncultured Dysosmobacter sp.
GGGAGGCTATTTTGGAGAAAAGGAGCAGATACCATGAAGCAAACAGAGAATAGCTGTCGGTTTCCTCTGGGGCAGGAGGGAAAACAAATGCTCGCGGAAATGAATGTACATCACGCGGCTGTGAACGCATTGACGCAGTGGTGCCTGAATGTGCAGAACGGGGATGTTGTGTTGGATATTGGGTGCGGCGGCGGTCGAGTGCTGCGGCAGCTGGCGGACACCATAACGCACGGAAAGCTGTATGGGGTCGATTATTCCGAAACCTCCGTGCAGTGTGCGCAGGCGGAAAATGCCGCTGGGATCACAACCGGGAAGGTAACGGTTTGCCTAGGGGATGTCGCTGAGCTCCCCTTTCCGGACGCCATGTTTGACAAAGTTTACTCCATTGAAAGCTACTTTTTCTGGCCGGATTTAGCCAGCAATCTGTGTGAGATTTTTCGCGTGGTGAAGCCGGGCGGGAAGGTCTGTATCGCGGAGAATGTCATGCGCCGGGAACAGTATACGGACGCGCAATGGCAGGAGATGGAAAACTATGAGATGCACCCAGTAAGCGCGGATGTGTTCGCGGGGCTACTCAAGGCGGCGGGATTTGCGGATGTAACGGCATATATGCGGTTTGAGGAGCAGCGGGAGCAGCTGTGCATGGAAGCGTATAAGCCGCAATAAAAACCAAAGGCATCCCCAGGACGAACATCGTTCATGGGGATGCCTTTTTTGCGGTCATGGGATGGACGGCCCGGCTGCTTTTGTCTAGCTGAGAGAAAACAGGATTTTGTAGGCCGTCATGTAGTGGCCGTACAGGGGGGAGGCGTCCTTGGAAAAAATCGCATCCTTGCCCCGACCAACCAGACCCGCACTCAGAATTTCCGCAATTTCAAAACTTTCCTGTCTGCTGCAGTTGCGGTGCTGCAGAATCTCCACGAAAATTGAACAGGTGAATTCCTTCCACTTCTTTAAAAACAGCGGGTCTAAGTTTTCCTTGACCAGACATTTCAGAAGATGTTGGTGCCGCAAAAAGAACCCGGAAAAGTAGTCCGCCAACGCGGAAGGGTTTTGGCTGGCCAGCATGGCCACGTGCGATTGCTTTGGTTCTGTGATGATGCGGGCCGGCGCCACATAAAGTTCGTCCCTCTGCTGCGCCAGGGAATGGATGAAATCGTGCGAAAAGCTGTGCCACACCTCCGCCATGCCGGGAAATTGCTTGTAAAACGTGCTGCGGGCGATCTGTGCTTTCGCGATCACCATGGACACACTGATTTTTTCACAGCGCGTCTTTTTGCTCAGGGCCAGCGTCGCTTCCTTGATTTTCCGCACGCTCCCGACCGCATTCATACCGTCATCCCCTTTCTCGATGGTTTTCGACAAAAATTCATGCTTAGGTCGATTGTAGCGCATGGAAAAAAGGCCTGTCAAGAAGAATTTGCCTCATTGAGAAAAATTAGGCAATAATGGTGGGCCTGGCTGACGATCCCCTCAGAAACGGTCAAAACAGGAGGGCAGATAAAGCAGGAACATTGTCTATCGGGAGTGAGAAACATTAGTCAATAATCTGTGGTGTTAAACAAACCGCTATGCTACAATGAAATCGTAAACACACAAGCAAACCAATTGGGAATGGAGGTTCCATCATGAAAACCAAGACAAAAATTTTTTCCTGGGTGGCTGCGGCCGTGCTGACGGCAGCGATGCTCATCTCTTTGGCCGGCTGCGGGAATGAGCCGTCGGCCGGCACCCCGGCAAACAGTACGCAAACCGCGGGTTCCTCCACCAAAAAGGATACCCTGATCCTTGCCGGAGACTATGGTAGCCCTATGAATCCAGTGCTGCATAATACGGCGGACGTGCAGTCTGTGATTTTCTCCGGCCTGCTCAAGCTGGATTCCAAGAATCAGCCGATTTTGGATTTGGCAAAAAGCTACGATTACGACGAGGCCTCGATGACGTACACCTTCCATCTGCGGGAGGGGGTCAAGTGGCACGACGGCAAAGAGTTTACCGCGGACGACTGCGTTTTTACCTACACCGTCCTGACCCAGGATAAAAGCATCAGCTCCGATGTGCTTTCGAATTACCTGGATGTAGCGTCGGTTTCCGCGCCGGATAAGCTCACCTTTGTGGTCAAAATGAAAGAGCCGAACCTCGCCATGCCCGCCTACTTTACCATCGGCATCATCCCGAAACACCTGCTGGAGGGCAAGGACATCAATACCGACGCGTTTAACCAGCATCCCATCGGCACCGGCAGATACAAGTTTGTCTCCAAGGACACCGCAAGCAACAGCGTTGTCCTGGAACGCAATGAGGATTACTACGATAACGTCCCCAAAATCAAGAGCCTGATCTTCAAAAATGTTGCCGATGAAACCGTGAAGGCCAATATGGCGCAGTCCGGCGAGGTGGACATCGCGTGGCTCAACGCCAATTATATCAAGAGTTTCCAGGGGAACCCAGACTATCAGATCACCCGGCATAACTGCTGTGATTTCCGCGGCATCACCCTGCGGTACGACGGCGGGTTCTGGAAGGACAACGCGGACAGCGCCTATGCCCTAAACTATGCGATCGACAAGCAGGCCATCCTCAAAGCGACAGTCGACGGGAAAGGCGAGGTCGCCTACAGCCCTCTGCAGAAAACGAACCTCGGCGGCAACAAAAACGCTGACCTCTACCTTTACGATGTAGCGCAGGCCGCCAAAGAACTGGAAAAGCTGGGATGGAAAAAGGGCAGCGATGGCATCCTTGAGCGCAAAGGCCAGAGATTCAGCTTCACCCTCATGGCGCCGGAATCCGAGGTCGAGCGGGTCGACATGGCAAAGCTGGTTGCCGATCAGCTCAAGGCCGTTGGCGTAGAAGTGAAGGTGTTCCCGCTGGCAAGCTGGGATTGGACCGGCTATGATTCCTATTTGGTCGGGGAGGCGTTTATCTTTGACGCCGATCAGTGCTACGCGTTTTATACCACCGGCGGCAGCAATAACGGGCAGGGCTACAGCAACCAAAAAGTGGATGAACTGCTGGCCCGGGCAAGGCACGAAACCGATCTCAGCAAACGGCAGGCCCTGTACGGCGAATTTGAAGTCGAGCAGGCTAAGAACCCGCGCGTCCTCCTGCTGAACTACCTGGATGCTTTCTATGTTAGCAAGTCTCAGATCAGGGGTATCGACGAGGGCAAGATTTTAGGGCACCATTCCCGCGGGATGCTTTGGAACGTGGAGAACTGGTACTTCGAGTAAGAGCCTGTTTCAAATCTGTCCGCACACAGAATGGAGCAAAGGAGGCGGGGATCCTTGAACAATCAAAATGCAAAAGCAAGGCTGGCTTGGAAGATCGGCAAGCGCTGTCTCGTTTTTGTGGCTGCTATGTTTCTGCTGTCGGTGGTGGTGTTCGTGTTTGCGCGGCTGGCTCCCGGGGACCCTTTGCAGGCGTTCTACGGCGACGCGGTGGAAAGCATGACCGCGCAGGATATGCAGGACGCCAGGGCAAGGCTGGGGCTCGACGGCCCCATTTCGCTCCAATATTTCCGCTGGCTCGGCGGCGTGTTCCATGGGGATTTCGGCATCTCGCTGCAATACAAAATGCCGGTCATGCAGGTGATCGGGCCGTTAATCGGCAATACGCTGCTGCTTGGCGGCACCGGTTATGTTCTGGTTTTTGCCGTGTCGATTCTGTTGGCTATGGTCTGCGCTAGGTTTGAGGACAGCTGGCTGGATAAGCTCATCTGCAAGGTCAGCACGGTCATCTACTACATCCCGCCCTTCTGGGCCGGCGTGGTGCTGATTTTGATCTTCAGCATCAGTCTGCGCTGGTTCCCGAGCAGCGGGGCCTACGATACGGGCATGGCGGCGGACATCGGCAACCGCGTTTCCCATATGATTTTGCCCTTGGCGGTCATGATGGGGAGCCACTTCTGGTACTACACCTACCTGATCCGCAACAAGCTGCTCGACGAGGTTCGCAAGGATTACGTCCTACTTGCCAAATCCAACGGGCTTGGGAAGAGCCGGATCCTTTGGGGACACTGCCTGCGGAACGTCGCGCCGACCATCGTGAGCGTGATGGCGATTTCCATCCCCCACGTGCTCAGCGGCACGTATATCGCCGAGGCGGTGTTCAACTATTCGGGTATCGGGGCGCTGGGCGTGGAGAGCGCCAAGTACCACGATTATAACCTTTTGATGGTGGTGGTCCTGCTCACCGGGATTCTGGTGATTGCCAGCAGTCTGCTGGCTCAAACCATCAATGAGAGTATCGACCCCAGAATGAAAGTAACGGAGGTGTCGTTATGGCGGCGCAGGCGCAGGAAAAAGACTTATTCCGCATAGTGGGCGCGGGCTACCGGGTGCATACGCCCCAGCTGAAAAAACCCACCCTGCGGCACAAGCTCAGGGGCAAGCCGCTGGTTTCCATGACGGTTCTAGGCGTGATTTTTTTGGGCTGCTTTGCCGCAGAGTTCATCATGAACAACGACCCGACCGCCTTTTATCTCGACCACTGCAGCGAAGCGCCAAACGGCACGTTCTACTTTGGCACCGACTTCCTCGGACGGGATATTTTTTCGCTGATTTGGTTCGGCGGGCGGGTGTCCATTTTAATCGGCCTGCTCAGCGCGGCAATCATCACGGCCATCGGCATTGTGTACGGGTGTATCAGCGGTGTCTCCGGCAGCCGTCTGGATTCTTTCCTCATGCGCGTTACCGAGGTGGCTGGCAGCATCCCCTCGATTCTCTTTATCTTATTGATTACCGCCTTTTTCGGCAACAACAATATCCTTACCCTGTCTCTGGTCATCGGAATCGTCGGCTGGTTCAGCCTAGCCAGAATCGTACGCAGCGAGGTGCGGCAGATCCGCAGCCAAGAGTATGTTCTGGCCGCCCGTTGCATGGGCGCTGGGTTCGGGCATATCATGCGCAGGCACCTAGTCCCCAATTTTGTATCGGCCATCATGTTCGTCATTATTTCCGGCATCAGCACCAGCATGGTGACTGAAGCCACCCTCAGTTTCCTCGGGCTGGGGTTGCCCGTGGAGGTCGTGTCCTGGGGCAGTATGCTGTCCCTAGCGAACCGGGCCTTGCTGCTCGGAACCTGGTGGGTCATTTTGATTCCCGGTTTCTTTTTGGTCGTCACCCTGCTGTGCATTACCAATATCGGGCACGCGCTGCGCAAGGAGGTCAATCGCCGGCCAAGCAACCTTTGACTGCGGTTTCTATTTCTACCCGAAAGGAGGGACGGCATGAAGCCTGTTCTTGAAGTCAACCATTTGTCTGTGAGCTTTGATACCCCTCTGGGGGAGCTGGAGGCTGTGCGGGACGTGTCTTGGAAACTCGCGCCCGGCGAGGTGCTGGCTGTGGTGGGGGAATCCGGCTGCGGGAAGACCGTCATGGTGCAGTCCATCATGAAGCTGCTGCCCCCGACCGCCAAATATAAAGCGGGCCGGATCCTGGTCGAGGGGGAGGATCTTGTTCCGTATCCGGAGCGGAAAATGCGCAGGCTCCGCGCCAACGCGTTTTCAATGGTGTTCCAGGATCCGATGACGTCCCTGAACCCGACCATCCCCATTGGAAAGCAGATGGTGCAGGCCATTTGCCGGCACAGGAAGATCAGCCGGGAGGAGGCCCGGGAGAAGGCCATGGAACTGATGCGGATGGTGGAGATCGAGGAGGTGGAGGAACGGTTCCGGCTGCAGCCCCATTTCTTTTCCGGCGGGATGCGGCAGCGGTGCGTGCTGGCGATGGCGCTGGCGTCCGAGCCGAAGGTTATTTTCGCCGATGAGCCGACCACGTCCTTGGACGTTACCGTACAGGCCAAAATCCTCCGGCTCATCCGCAGTCTCAAGGAGCGGACCGGCGTTTCCTTTGTGTTCATCTCGCACGATCTGGGCGTGGTGGCCGGGGTTGCCGACCGGGTCGCGATTATGTACGCCGGGAAGATTGTGGAGATCGGTACGGTGCAGGAGGTTTTCTACGACCCTAGGCACCCGTACACATGGGGGCTGCTGTCGGCGCTGCCGGCCTTTGCGGACGAGCGGAATCTGTTGCGCAGCATCCCCGGCGCGCCGCCGGTCATGATCGACCTGCCCCCGGGCGACGCCTTCGCGCAGCGCAATGCCTACGCCTTGGCGATCGACTACGAACGGGAGCCACCGATGTTCCGGATTTCGGAAACGCATTCGGCCGCCACCTGGCTGCTGGACCCACGGGCGCCGAAGATCGAGGCGCCGGCCGGGCTTCCCGGCAACGCCGCAGCCGCGCCGGTGCCGCCCCTGCGGGATTTGCCTGAAACAGCGGCCCCGGTCCGTACTCCCGCGTCCATCGACGCCGGTCCCGGTCTGGCAGGAGGTGAGGTATGACTACCCCGGTTTTGGAGGTGTCGCACCTGCGGCAGTACTTCCGCGTCCATTCCCGTTTTACCGTCAAAGCGGTGGACGATATTTCCTTTTCCGTGCAGCCCGGCGAAATTTTCGCGCTGGTCGGGGAGAGCGGCTCCGGGAAATCCACGGTCGCGAAAACGGTCATGGGCCTGTACGCACCGACCGATGGGGAGATCGCCTTCCAAGGCCACGACATCACACACGCCGCCGGTCGGCGTGCGCATTCCGGTTTGCTTCACCGGAAGATGCAGATTATCTTCCAAGACTCCGCTGCGGCGCTCAATCCGCGCATGACCGTCGGGCAGATCATCCTAGAGCCGCTGAAGGTCAACCGGATTTTCCGGGAGAAAAAGGAGCTTGTGCGCCGGCTGGACGAATTGCTGGAGCTGGTGGGGCTCAACCGGACCTTATGCCAGAAGACGCCGCCGGAAATCTCGGGAGGGCAGCGCCAGCGGGTGGCCATTGCCAGGAGCATCGCGTTGCAGCCGGACCTGCTCATTGCCGACGAGCCGATCGCCGCGCTGGATGTTTCCATCCAGGCACAGATTGTCAATCTGTTCCAGCACCTGCAGGCAGAGCATGGCTTCGCATTCCTGTTCATTGCGCATGACCTGGCCATTGTGCGCTTCCTAAGCGACCGCGTCGGCGTGCTGTACCACGGCAAGCTGGTGGAGTGTGCGCCCACGGAGGAGCTGTTCCGCAACCCCCTGCATCCGTATACGCGGTCGCTGCTTTCGGCGGTGCCAAAGCCCGACCCCATCGCGGAACGAAATAAGGTGCTCCTGGAGTTTGACCGCAGTACCTTTCCGGGCAAGGGCGAGTGGAAAGAGGTTTCCCCGGGACACTTCCTGCTGGACTGACCCTGCAGTCTCTCGTTCTACGGAGACGCCTCCTCCCTGCTCGCGGTCATTTAGGACGGCGCCCAATTCCGCATTTTGCTCACGGATGTGCTCATGCAGGAGCTGGACGGCATCCGGTTGGCCGCTGCCCTGCGAGAGTAGATCGGGCTTGCGCGTCACGCGCAAAACGGCTTTTCGCCGGAACGCTTCTTCGCTGAGCGCCTCTACTTTCGTATATTGTCTGGACATAACAGCACCTCTTATTGTAGTTTCTATTCTTACAACAGGAGGTGCTGTTTTTCACTGTCCGTTTTTCGGGGTATTGTCCGGTTTTCCGGAATGGGGTCGGCTTTTTTCTCGCTCATAACGAACCGGATAACGTCTTTTGTAAGTGATCCTTAAAACTGTTAGCGGAATAGGGTTGATTTTTTTTGAAAAACCTTGCTTTTGGTTAAAATATACGCTATAATAACAATGTATAGTGAGGTAGACATCAATATATTTTGGTAAAAAACCTATACCTTTTGAGCCACTTTTATTTTGTAAATAAAGTGGCTTAAATTCGTGAGTTTTTGTGAAAAATTTGCACAAAGAATGCTGGTACAAAAGGTATACATTTTATACCAGCGAAAGGAAGAGATCAAACATGAAGAAAAAACTATTCGAAAAGAAAAAACTACTATCAATCCTAATCGCAGCATGCATACTGGCATCAATGGTGCCGGTGTCGCTTCTCACGGCGTTTGCTGCGGACGCAACCACAGAAATTGACTTAACGACCCTAACCGCGGACAAAGACATTACTACCGGTGGCAACTACAAAATAACCGGCGAAAGCACAACCCACAGGGTCAAGGTGACGACCACCGACCACGTGACCATAACCCTGGACAACGCAAAGATTGAAACCCGGCAGTCTCCGCTGGAGCTGAGCGCAGACGCAAATGTAACGCTGCAGCTGAAAGACGGCACCAACAACACATTCACAGCAACGGCAGCGGCGGGCATTTTGGTGCCGGAAAATGCGACCCTAACGATTGACAAGCTGACCGGCGAACAAGGCACAGGCAAGCTCATCGCCACGGGTGGAAACGGTGCAGGCATCGGCAGCAACGGCGGTGCAGACCAAGTGAATCAAGAGGCCTCCGGTACAGCTGGCGGCAACGGTTCTGACGGCAAATGGGATATAGATGTCAAGGGCAAAGCCGGAGTCGGCGGAGCCGGTGGCGCAGGTGGATACTCCGGTGGAAGCGCAACGGGCGGCGCAGGCGCCATTATCATTAACAGTGGAATTGTAACAGCAACCGGCGGTGGCAACAGTGCAGGCATCGGCGGCGGTGGCGGTAAAAACGGCACGGACGCCGGGCATGGCGCAAACGGCACAAACGGCACCGAGGGTCAAGCTCGGCGAGACTGGAATAGCGGCGTATATAAAAATCAAATGATTTTCTGCGGTGCATCCGGCAGCAGCGGTGGTGGTGGAGCCGGCGGTAATGGCGGCAACGGTGGCAATGGCGGCAATGGCGGTACGGTTACGATTAACGGCGGTACGGTAAACGCGATTGGCAACGGTACGGCAGCAGGCATCGGCGGCGGATCCGGTGGTAACGGCGGCAATGGCGGCAATGGCGGCAATGGCGGTGCTCAAATCGGCAATCAGAATACAAACCAGACAACCCTCTTTGACTGGAATGATGTGTATTGGTATCCGGGTTTTGGCGGAGCTGGCGGTAACGGTGCAGGCGGCGCAGGCGGCAACA
Source organism: uncultured Dysosmobacter sp. (assembly GCA_934504065.1). Classification (GTDB taxonomy): domain Bacteria; phylum Bacillota; class Clostridia; order Oscillospirales; family Oscillospiraceae; genus Oscillibacter. The sequence goes on from CAKSVQ010000079.1 coordinate 8,964, forward strand.
GCGGACAGGGTGGCGATGCCGGTACACTTACCGTAAACGGCGGCGCAGTATATGCAAAAGGCGCAAAGGGCTTTGGCGGGGGCAAAACTGGCATATCTGGCACGAATGGCACCGGTACACAATCCAATGGCGGAAGTAGTACTAATGCAAAATTTTGGTATGCAAAAGGAGGCTCTCATACAGATCAAGGCAACTGGTTTTATTGGAGTGGTAACAATGCAGCAGCAAAATACAGCAAAGCTGCAGGCAACGGAGGCAACGGCGGCACAGTGGCTTCGGTCACACGTCCGCAGGTAACCCCGGTAAATGAAGGTACAGTAACCATAAGCAACGGTGCAAAGGTGGTTCTAGACAATACAGCAGACGACACACAAACGACCCGCCCCAAAAACGAAACCGGCACAGAGGTATATCATGCGCTGGTCAGCGTACAGGACGCCCAAGGCAACGCGGTAGAGGGAGCAACGGTAACGGTAGGCGGCAAAACCTACACCACCCGCACCCAAGCCGAGGAAATTGCAAATACGCATCACAAAGCGGGCACAGCAGACATCTGGGTGCCTCAGGACAGCTATACCTTAAAAGAAAAAATGGTAGAAAAAGCGGACGTTGGTCACATTAAAACAGGTGAGGAATATCTGCTGAATATAACCGCAGACGACCAAACCGTAAGCGTAACCATCAGCGCAGAGGCAAAAGCGATCAACGCCAATAAACGATACAACCCATTGACAGACGCTTTCAACGCACAAGGAACAGACATCACCGCCGGAGACACCATAGAAATTATTGCCGGCACGGTGACGGAAATTGATAACCGGCAATTACACAAAGACGTCACGCTAAAAACCAAGGCAGCAGCCAACAGCACACAACACACCTACAAAGCGGTAGAAGACAATACAAAAATAAGCGTAGACACAGACGGCCAAAAAATCACCCTAAAAGAAGGTGAATTAGAGGTAAGCGCGAACGCGCCTGTAACACTCACAGATCAGCAAGGCACA
>CAKSVQ010000080.1 GCA_934504065.1 uncultured Dysosmobacter sp.
GGATGAGATCGGCGAGCTGCCACTGGACCTGCAGGCCACCCTTTTGCGGGTGGTGGAGCAGAAAAAGCTGATGCGCCTTGGCGGCAACACCATGATCGATGTGGACGTGAAGATCGTCTCCGCCACCAACGCCAACATTCTGGAGATGATCGACCGCAAGCAGTTCCGGGCCGACCTTTATTATCGGCTGAGCACCGTCTCGCTGAACATCCCGCCCCTGCGGGCCCGGGGAGACGACATCATCCTGCTGGCCGAGCACTTTATCCGCTCGATCTCCGAGCGGCTTGGCAAAACCACCGCCATGACCCTTTCGCCGGAGGCGAAGCGGCTGCTGCTCTCCCTGCCGTGGCGGGGCAACGTCCGGGAGCTGCAAAACCTGATGGAGTGCATCGTGCAGCTGTATGACACCCCGGTCATCCTGCCCAGTCACATTATGGAAAACACAGCCAACCAAAATCAACAGGACCGCTACGCCATTTACACCACGCAGGCGTTCCACAGCGGCGGAAAGCCCACGCCGTCGCCCCACCCCGCGCCCCGGGAATCCCACAGTCTGCTGACGGAAGAGCAGATCATGCAGGCCCTTTCCGCCTGCGGCGGGAACCGCAGCGCGGCGGCGCGGTATCTGGGCATCGCCCGCAAAACGTTCTATCGAAATCTGGAACGGTTAGGGATCGAACTGGAGAATATGTAATGGCTTTCAAATATCTTGCGATTTTTATCGTGATCTACCTTGCGCTGTTTCTCGCAGGGTTCTGGTTTTTGCGGCTGGCCGTGCTGGTCAAAACGCCCAAGGACCGCATTTTTGACCGCGCCTGCAAGGAAAACGACCGCAGCCCCTATGAAGAGGCCAAGGCCGACCCGTGGTTCCAGCAGATCGCCCAGGGGCAGCGGCGCACGCTGAAGCTGGGACGGCTGACCCTTTCCGCCGTGCTGATACCGGGGGCGGAGACTCACCGCTATGTCCTCTGCTGCCATGATTACGCCACGGATGGGCGGTATACCGCCGCCTACGCCCGGCTGTTTCACCAGCGGGGCTTCACGTTGCTGATCCCGGACGCCCGGGCCTGCGGTCAAAGCTCCGGCAAGCTTTTGGGCATGGGCTTTGCCGAGCGCGTGGAGGTCAAGGCGTGGGTGGATTCCATCGTGGCGCAGGACGCGCAGGCGGAAATTTACCTCTTCGGCCTTGGCACCGGAGCGGCCTCCGAATTGTTTTACGCTTGCAGACGGCCGGACGCCCACGTGAAGGGCGTTATTGCCGACAGCTGCTATGCCGGTCTGTGGGAGGTGGTTCTCGCCCACCTGATGCCCACGCTGGGCGCGGTCGCCAAGGTGGTGGCCGGATTTTCCAACACGGAGTACATGGTCTGCGCCGGAACGAAAAACAACTGGCGCAAAGCGGACCTCTGGCACCAGATCGGCGCGTGCAGCCTGCCTGTCCTGCTGATCCACGGGGAGGAGGATTATCTGTTCCCCGTGAAGCATCTGGAGGTGCTGCAAGAGCAGGCCCAGTGCCCGCTCACCGTGCTGCGCCTGCCCCACGCGGGCCACATCGCCTGCCTTGCGGAAGACCCCCAGCAATACCAGCAGGCGCTGGATACCTTCCTGAACGCCTAATCGCTTTAAACGCCCCGCATCCGAGAACGGATGCGGGGCGCTTTTCGTCGTTTCTTTACAAATGGGAAACTCAGGCGGCCTGCGAGACCTGCTGACGCAGGCATTCCGCGGCGGCCTTGCTGTCGCCGACATTGTAGAACACCAGTCCCTGCGCTTCATCTGCGGCGCCGTCGCTCTGCACATCCGTCTTGGGATGGCAGGCCCGCCACCGGAGCTGACGGTTGATGTCCTCGAAGATCAATCCGCCCAGAACCAAGGTACCCTCCTGCGTCTTGTCCTTCACCAGGCGGAATGCGTCCAGTCCATCCAGCTTGACGGAGAAGAACGAACCGTCTTTCGTGCGCAGAATGGCACGCTCATCGGTGATCCAATACTCCTGCCCCAGCACCTTCCGCTTTTCAAGGAACGGCGAGGCAACGACCAGCACCCCGATCAGCAGCACCGCGCACACCATGCCCATGCTGAACTCCGGGTTATTCTTGATGTACAATCCGTCAAAGCCGCCGCAAAGCACCACCGCCGCGATCCACTTAACGATGATCTGAGTCTTGGTATCCTTCGCCAACAGGGGAAAATCCTTGCTTGTTCCGTGCCAGCGCACCTGTTCTCCCTTGTGCAGATATCCGGCCAGCCCTTTTTCTTTCATTTTTTCCACGCTCCTTCGCTAGTTTCCAGCGGTTCTCCGCTTTTCTCTTATCATACGCAAAAATCCGTTCAGTTGCTGACAATCCCCAGCGGAACGGTGTTAAAGAAATGTCAAGTTTTTTACACCGCTTTAACGCCATATCTGCTATAATGAAAACCGAACAAAGGAGGTCATCCCTTGAAACAAAAACTCTCTATGGCGGCCCGCCTGTTTCCCTTTTCCTGGCGGGACCTGCTGGTCTCCGCCCTGATCCTTTCCGCCGCCTTTGCCCTTTGCAACCTGCTGCGGATGGCCGACAGCAGCGACGGCTTTGCCTCCCCGGTATTCGTGCTGGCGGTGCTGCTGATCTCCCGGCTGACCACGGGGTATCTCTTCGGCCTGATTGCCTCAGTGCTGAGCGTGGTGTGCGTGAACTTCGTTTTTACATACCCCTATTGGGCGGTCAACTTCACGCTGGCCGGATACCCGTTGACCTTTCTCACCTTTCTGGTGGTCTCCATCGTCACCGGGACCCTCACCGCACAGGCCAAGCAGCAGGAGCGGCTACGGGCGGAAAACGAAAAGGAAAAAATGCGGGCCAACCTGCTGCGCTCCGTCTCTCACGACATCCGCACCCCCCTGACCTCCATTCTGGGGGCCACCTCCGCCGTGCTGGAAAACCCGGAAATGTCCGTAGAGGACCGCAGCATCCTGCTGGATGACGTGCAGGACGACGCCCAATGGCTGATTCGCGTGGTGGAAAACCTGCTGTCCATCACCCGCATCGGCAGCGACCAGACCCGCATCTCCAAATCGCCGGAGGCTGCGGAGGAGGTGCTGGGGGAGGCGGCACAGAAGTTCCGCCGCCGCTTTCCGCATGTGCGGGTCTCCGTGTCCGCACCGAGTGAGCTTTTGATGGTGCCCATGGACCCCATCCTCATCGCGCAGGTGCTCTCCAACCTGCTGGAAAACGCGGTGAGCCACGGCGGCGCCACCCAGATCGAGCTGGCCGTGCACCGGGAGGCGGAGCTGGCCTGCTTCACCGTGACCGACAACGGCAGCGGCATTTCTGAAAAGCTGCTGCCCGTGCTCTTCGACGGCACCATGAAGCACTCTTCCACCCCCACCAGCGACGGCAAGCGCAACATGGGTCTGGGCCTTTCCGTCTGTCTTGCCATCGTCCGCGCCCACGGCGGCACGATGGACGCCCGCAATTTGACAACCATCGGCGCGGAATTTACCTTCCGTCTGCCCCTGAATCAGGAGGATGAGCTATGAATATCCGTGAAAAAATCTTAGTGATTGAGGACGAGAAGAGCATCGCCCGCTTTATTTCCACCGTGCTCTCCGGCAACGGCTATGAGACCATGCAGGCCCGCACCGGGGCGGAGGCCATGTCCATGATCTCCTCCCACTGCCCGGACCTCATCATTCTGGACCTTGGACTGCCGGACATGGACGGCATGGACATCCTGCGCCAGCTGCGTACGTGGTCCAGCCTGCCCGTGGTGGTGGTCTCCGCCCGTTCCCACGAAAAGGACAAGGTGACGGCGCTGGACTGCGGCGCGGACGACTATCTCACCAAGCCCTTCGGCACCGACGAGCTGCTGGCCCGGGTCCGCACTGCCATCCGCCACACCCGCACCTCCAGCGAAAAAGACGAGATCGCCCAGAAGGGCACCTACACTGTCGGGGAGCTGACCATTGACTATAACAAGCATCAGGTGCTGAAAAACGGCGAAAATGTTCGCCTGACCCTGAGCGAGTTCCGCATCGTGGCGCTGCTGGGCAAATATGCCGGGAAGGTGCTGACCTACGATTTCATTATTAAAGAGCTCTGGGGCCCCCGGGCCGGAGGAGACAACCAAATCCTCCGGGTGAACATGGCCAACATCCGCCGCAAGATCGAGAAAAACCCCGCCGAGCCGGAGTATCTTTTCACCGAGGTCGGCGTGGGGTACCGTCTGGCCGAGGACGAATGAGCCCCGGCACTCGTTCTATCACGATTTCCGCCCGTTTTCCACAGTGGGAAACGGGCGGAATTTTGTTCTTTTTCTTTTTGGCAGGTCCTTAGCGCCTGCCTGCTTTTCTTTCACACGGGCTGTATCCGCCTAGGCGCTTCCTTAACGGCGCTGGGCGGCAAAATCTGTTATGCTTACAGTAGCTTCTCCCACTGCTATCTCTCTCCCCTCTGGGAGGAGCAAGTCAGGAAAAGGAGTGTGTGTAAATGGCAACCTTTCTCATCGGTCTTCTGATCCTCTTTGGCGGCGCCGCGCTCTATGGACGGTTCTGCGAGCGGGTCTTCGGCCCGGACGACCGGGAGACCCCCGCCTACTCCAAACAGGACGGCGTGGACTTTGTCCCCATGCGGGGCTGGAAAAACGGCCTGATCAACCTGCTGAACATTGCAGGCACCGGCCCCATCTTCGGCCCCATTCAGGGTATCCTTTTCGGACCCATCGCATTTCTCACCATCCCCATCGGCAACATCATCGGCGGCGCCATGCACGACTATTTCTCCGGCATGATCTGCCTGCGTGACGGCGGCACCCAGATGCCGGAAATGATCCGGCGCTATTCCAACAAGACCATCTACCGCATCTATCAGGTGTTTGTGTGCGTGCTGCTGCTGTTGGTCGGCGCGGTGTTTATTTACACCCCCGGCGACATTGCCGCCACACAGGTCTTCCACTTCTCCGGAACGGCCGGTGACCCCACCACGTGGATCATCTACGGCGTGATCTTCGCGTATTACTTAGTGGCAACGGTTTTCCCCATTGACGCCATCATCGGCAAGATCTACCCCGTGTTCGGCGCGATCCTGCTGTTCTCCGCCGTGGGCGTGTTCGTGGGGTTGTTCGCCAAGGGCTATCCCCTGCTGAACATCTGGGACACATGGGCGGCCCCCGCCGCCTTCGTGATGCAGGACGGCGTTAAGACCGCCTTCAGCTATCAGGACTATTTCACCGCCAACCACTTCATTCCCATTTTCTTCATCACGGTGGCCTGCGGCATTCTCTCCGGCTTCCACTCCACCCAGACGGCCATTATCTCCCGCACGATGAAAAGCGAGAAGCAGGGCCGCATGACCTTCTATAACATGATGGTTCTGGAAGGCTTCATCGCCATGGTCTGGGCCGCTGCCGCCATGGGCGTTTACAATCTGGGTCTTCAGGAGGCGGTGGCCTCCGGCGCGACGGCCACGGTGGGCGTTGTCTGCCGCCATATTCTGGGCAACGTGGGCGGCGTGGTGGCTCTGCTTGGCATCATCGTCCTGCCCATCACCTCCGGCGACACGGCGCTGCGCGGCCTGCGGCTGACCATTGCCGAGTCCTTCCACATCGACCAGAGCACCAACGGCAAACGACTGTCCCTCTCCGCCATCATCTTCGTGCTGGTGGCCGCCATTCTGGTCTTCGCCAAGATGAGCCCCGCCGGGTTCAACACCCTGTGGCGCTATTTCGCGTGGTCCAACCAGACGCTCTCCCTGTTCGCGTTCCTTTCCATTTCCGTGTGGATGTTTGAAAACGGAAAGCGCTCCTATGTGTGGATCCCCCTGATCCCCGGCGCGTTCTATTGCTTCGTCACCGTGACCTACATCATGAACGCCCAGATCGGTTTCCACGTCCCCTGGGGCGGCGCTTATGCCATCGGCGCCTGCGCCGCGGCAGCTTACGTGGCCGCCATTCTCTGGTATGGCAGCAAGCGCGCCGCCGCGAAAAAGCTGGCCCGCTGACTCCCTCTGTTTCCTGAAAAACCCGCTCTCGGCTATAAAAGTCGGGAGCGGGTTTTCACTCTCGAACAAGTGGCTTCGCCGCTTGTTCGAAAAAGATTCGCTGCGCTCTGCCACAACTCTATAAGACTTTGAGATAAGTTAAGCCGCCGTTTTCTTTCGAAAACGGCGGCTTTTAACTGTCGAGGAAGCACTCTCTGCACACTACGCACAAAAGTCTCGCCGAGTTTCACGTCCGCAGACGTGAAAGCTATGGAATCCGTGTTCTGCCGCGACATGTGCGTGGCAGAACACACCCTGCGCGAAGCGTGTGTCGAATTGGCTGCTGTAAGCAGCCAACCGAGGCACGGAGCGAAGCGAAACCTTCTCGAAAAAGTGGCTTTGCCACTTTTTCGAACCTTAGGCTGCCAGCTTGCTGGGCAGCCACGTCACCAGCGGCGGGAACACGGCGCACAGCACCGTGACGATGCAGATGATGATAATGAAGGGGATCACGCCCTTATACACTTCCTGGATCTTCACATCGCCCGGCAGGATACCCTTGACATAGAACAGGGCAAAGCCGAAAGGCGGGGTCATGAAGCAGGTTTGCAGCAGCGTGGCGGTGACAGCCACCAGCCACAGCCGATCAAAGCCAAACTGATCCATGATGGGCAGGAAGATGGGGAACACGATCATCACGATGCCCAGCCAGTCGATGAACATACCGAGGATAAACACGATCACGCACATGATGGCGAACGCGCCCCACTTGCCGATGCCCATGCCCAGCACCCAGTTGGCAATGATCTGGTCGCCATCCAGCGACATGAACACGCCCGTGAACGCTGCGGCGCCAAAGAGGATGATGAACACCATGGCGGTGGTCTTGGCGGTGTCGATCAGGGATTCCTTCATCATCTCCCAGCTGAACTGCTTATAGAAGATGGCAAGGATCAGTGCGAAGATCGCGCCCATGCCGGCGGCCTCCGTGGGGGTGGCGATGCCGCCGAAAATGGAACCCAGCACGGCGAAGATCAAAATCAGGGGCGGGATGAGGTTGATAAGGGAGCCGCTGATGCGCTGCTTGAGAGGCATTTCCGCCAGCTCCTCGGCGCTCATGGCCGGGCCCCAATCGGGGTGGATGTGGCACACCACCATCAGATAAATGATGTAGCCAACGGACAGGGACAGGCCGGGGACGATGGCGGCAAAGAAGATCTTGCCGACGGAGACCTCGGCATAAGAGCCCATGGACACCAGCATGATAGACGGCGGGATCAGAATGCCCAGCGAGCCGCCCGCGCACACCATGCCGCAGGCCAGCGACGGCTTATAGCCGCTGCGCAGCAACACAGGCAGGGACAGCATGCCCATGGTGACCACGGACGCGCCCACGATGCCCGTGGTGGCGGCAAACACGGTGGACACCAGAATGACCGCCAGACCCAGACCACCCTTCAGCGGCCCCAGCAGATAGCGGATGGATTCAAACAGTCCATCGGCCACCTTGGAGTGGGTGAGGAAGTTTGCCATCAGCACGAACATGGGGATGGCCACCATGGAATAGCTTTGCATCTGGTCGTAAATCTTGGTCATGGCGATGGTCACGCCGGGGCCGCCCCATGCGATCCAGCCCACGATAACGCCTGCGCCGCCCAGCACGAAGGCCAGTTCCTGACCCAGCACCAGACCGACCACCATCAGTCCGAACAGCAGGCCGATCATAATGACCGCCATCTGGTCGGACAGGATGCCGGACGCGGAGACCCATGACTGTAATTGGCTCATGATCGCTTCCATTACTGGGCCTCCTTTCCGTCCGCGCGCTTGCCCTGTGCGGACTCCACAATGCCCTCCACCTGCTTGAGGATCTCAGAAACGGACTGGATCGCCAGCAGCGCAAGGCCGATGAACAGGCACAGCTTGACCGGCCACGTGGGCGCGGCCCACACGGAATAGGTCTGCTCGTTGGTGGTGTAGGCCCGCAGGAAGAACTTCCAGCTGGTGGGCAGCAGGCTCACCACAAAGGGCACAAGGAAGATCAGATACGTGACAATATGCAGGATGTGCTGTGCCAGCGGGGGGAACATGGCAAACACCACGTCCACCGCCACAAAGGCCTTTTTCTGGAAGCCGTAGGCACAGATGAGAATGATATAGCAGGCAAAGAGCATCACAGTCAGCTCCTGCGTCCAGATCTGGGGGCGGTTAAAAATACGCCGCAGAACGACCTCGCAGAGGATGACGCCGAGAATGCCCAGCACCAGCACGGAAAACAGGCGGCCCAACAGGTCGTTGAACTTGTCGATGCCGTTGCAGATCGTTTTGATGACTTTCATTTCAGCACCTCTTTCTCTCGTTTTTTGTCATACGATCAAACAGCGGGGAAAGGGGCTTACCCCTCGGTGCGGTTGAAGCCGAAGCCATACTCGCCCGTCCAGTCGCGGTAGTTATTGGCGGTCTCGCGGTAGGCCTGCATGGAGTCATACACCATCTTGAAGTTGGGGTTGATCTCGCACTCCTCGGCGTAGGTCTCAAGGCAGGTCTCGCGAATCTTCTGCCAGTCGGCGTCGTTGAGGTGGGTGACGGTGATGCCCTCTTCGTCGATCATCTTGTTGGTAACGGTCATGTCGTTGTAGATGTAGCGGGAGAGCTGTTCGCCGCAGCAGAGGCGGGCAGCCGTCTCAAAGGCGGTCTGATATTCCTCGGGCAGGTCGTTCCACGCATCCATGTTCACCATCACGCCGTTGACGCCGGCGGACTGGTACCATGCAGGAGCGCACCAATACTTGGCCACTTCCTGCAGCTTCAGGGAGTCGTCAGCCTTGGGGCCGGAGAACTCGCCGCCGTCGATCACGCCGCGCTGCAGGGACTCATACAGTTCAGAGGCCGCCACAGTGGTGATGTTGATGCCCAGCTTCTGGGCTGCCTTGCCGGCCATCACGCCACCCAGACGAATCTTCATCTTCTGCATATCCGCGATGGAGGTGATGGGCTTGACAGAACGGATACCGGACTCGGAGGGATTGGTGACCAGCGGGAAGTAATTCATGTTGTACTGGCCGTACATATCCTTATAGCACTGGAGACCGTCGGCCTCATAGATCCAGGTGTAGTAATCCAGCGCGGTGAAGTCATCCATAATGGTGGACAGCAGCTCAAAAGCGGTGTCCTTACCGGACCAGTAGCCGCCCCAGTCGCCGCCGCACTGAATGGTGCCCTGACTGACATAGTCAAAGAGCATGCTGGCGGAGCAGAGCTCGCCCTCGGAGTAGTTGGTGACGGTGAAGCGTCCCCCCGTGAGCTGGCTGAGGATCTCGCCGAAGCGCTGGTCCACGGTGAAGTGGACGTTGCCTGCGCCCCAGGTGGAGCCCATCTTCCATGTGACGACGGGCAGGTCGCTGTTGCCGCCAGCCACCGCGTTGGCGTTGGCGGTGTCCATCACGCCGCTGCTTGCGCCGCAGCCCGCACACACGCCCAGCAGCATCATGGCCGCCAGAATGGTTGCAACAAATTTTTTCATGCTTTCTTCTCCTTTTCCCAATAAAGTTTCCCAGTGGAATTTCCCAATCGGGTTTTTATGGTCTCCCGAACCATTTCCACGCCAATATTGTAATCGACGGGTTTTTATTAATAAATCGTAAATTTTTGCGGATGCACTGTTATTTTTTTGTTAGGATACAAAAAGAAAGTTTCAATTTTATGCAAATTGTCAAAAGGTTCACAACCTTTGCACGAATGCACGAAAAAACCACCCCGCAGAAATATTTCTGCGGGGTGGTTCAAGATAAATGGAATTACTTCGCGGCCTTGGCAGCCTTGATGGCCTCGATCAGCAGCGGGGTGACCTTGAACAGGTCTCCGCAGATGCCGTAGTCAGCGATCTCGAAGATGGGGGCGGTGTCGTTCTTGTTCACCGCGATGATGCACTCGGAATCCTGCATGCCGGCCTTGTGCTGGATGGCGCCGGAGATGCCCAGAGCGATGTACACCTTGGG
>CAKSVQ010000081.1 GCA_934504065.1 uncultured Dysosmobacter sp.
GCCAACATACTCTCCCATGACCCCCAGCATCAACATGATCGAGCCGCCCAGAATCAGTAAAACAGCCATAAGCGAATGCCACCCGACTACACTATTGGGCCGAATTGCGTACATGACCAGCGTATACAGCAGATAGAGAAAACCAATACCAGCCACCACGCAGCCCAGAATATCCGCCAAACGCAGCGGCTTCACGGAAAACGCGGTAAACCCGTTCAGCCAAAGTTTTATCAGCTTACCAAAAGTATATCCGGAAGTCCCTGTTTCCCGTTCGTGATGCTCCACATCCACGTTGCAGATATGCTTTGTCGTTCTTAAAATCAATCCGGGCAAATAGACAAACGGATTTTCATATTTCAATATCTCTTCCATCACATATCGGCGCATGGCAAAAAAACTGGAAAGATATAATTCTCCCGGCTTTCCCAGCAGTTGATCCGCCATCCAATCATTTACCCTGCTTCCAAAATTACGAAATCTGGAATGCTTTTTGTTCGCATATTTTGCATACGCCACATCTGCTCCGGCCCGAACTGCCTCCAGCAGAGCCGGAATAGCCTCCGGCGGAGTTTGTCCATCGTCATCCAGACAAACAATCTCATCCCCTGCCGCATAATGAAATCCCGCAAAAATTGCAGAATGCTGTCCAAAATTTCGGGCCAGATCAATTCCGATAATGTGTGGATCCTTTTTCGCCAGTTCAGTAATCACACCGAATGTTCCATCCGGCGAACTGTCATTCACTAAAATCAGTTCATATGACTCTGCCATTGAACATGCGATTCTCGCCGTTACATCGGGCAGCATTTTTTCCGAGCAATAGCAGGGAATAATAATTGACACCATATTGTGTGATCTCCCACCTGTGTAAATTTCTCCTGTTTCTTTATAACCTGTCTCAATCCGTCTAAATGCTCTTCAAAGCTCTTGACAACTATCCGCTTCGCGGCGGGTTTTCTCTTAGCGATAAAACTCTCTGACCGTGCAGATCACGCTGTCCCGATCCTCGGAACGCATCCCATAGTACATGGGCAGGCGCACCAGGCGGTCGCTCAGGGCTGTGGTATGGACATCTTCCCCGTGGAAGCGGCCAAACTTCACTCCGGCAGGTGCGGAATGAAGCGGCACATAATGAAACACAGCATAAATACCCTGCTCTTTCAGATAGGAGATCAGCGCAGTGCGTTCTTTCAGATCCTTGCAGAGAAGGTAAAACATATGGGCGTTATGCTCACATTCCGCAGGAATGTGAGCCAGCTTAAGCTGGCCGCCGTCCTCCAGCGGCTGGAATGCCTCACGGTAAGCGTTCCACGTAGCGAGGCGGTTTTCGTTGATCTCGTCGGCCTTCTCCAGCTGCGCCCAAAGATAGGCGGCATTCAGCTCGCTGGGCAGATAGCTGTCGCCGAAGTCCACCCAGTTGTACTTATCCACCTGACCGCGGAAAAACTTGGCGCGGTTCGTGCCCTTTTCCCGCAGGATCTCCGCCTGCTCATTATAGGCAGGGTTATTGATGACCAGTGCGCCGCCTTCTCCCATGGAATAATTCTTGGTCTCATGGAAGGAATAGCATCCGAAATCGCCGATGGTGCCGAGAGCCCGGCCCTTGTAGGTGCTCATCACGCCCTGCGCCGCATCCTCCACCACCAGCAGGTTGTGGCGCTTGGCAATATCCATGATCGTGTCCATCTCACAGGCAACGCCTGCATAATGCACGGGAACGATCACTCTGGTGCGCGGCGTGACGGCTTCTTCGATTCTCGTCTCGTCGATATTCATGGTGTCCGGACGGATGTCAACGAACACCAGCTTCGCCCCGGCCAGCACAAAAGAGTTCGCTGTGCTGGAAAAGGTAAAGCTGGGCAGGATCACCTCATCGCCCGGTTGAAGACCGCACAGCAGCGCCGCCATATCCAGCGCGGTAGAACCGCTGGTGGTCAGCAGCACTTTCTGCGCATGAAAGCGGTCTTCCATCCACGCGTTGCACTTTTTAGTAAACTGTCCATCGCCGCAGATCTTGTGGGAAGCAATCGCCTGCTGGATATACTGCATTTCCGTCCCTACATAAGGGGGAATATTAAAGTTGATCATGGTTTCTCTCTTCCTTTACCACCATTTAAAAAGCATTTCCGTACCCATATCCGACTGCGCATACAGCGTGCCCATATGCATCATGCACAAAAGCAGGAAAATGAACCACACCAGATATACGCCGATCGGCGCCTGCTTCTGCACTTGGAGCAACCGACCCCTGCTGAGACGGTGCACGGCACTCTCCAGCGCCTGTGGGATACTGCCGCTCAGCAGCGCCGTGCCGAAAACAATGCTCTGTACACCAATGGTCACCCGCATTTCCAGCGTCATCACCATCGTCGGGATCAACGCGCACAGCGCCGCCAGAACGACCAGTGCTTTGGGGCTGACCATATCCCGCCAACGGCGAAGTCCACGGACCGCGTTCCACCCGGCAATGTAAAAAAGGCTGTAACCCGCCGTCAAAAACGCAACGGACTGGCGGCCCATATCGATAGAAAAAGAGAGGAAAAATTTGTCCAGTGCCTGCACAACTGCATCCACAGGGTAATGCCGCACCATGTTCAAAAATTCCGAAACAGACCATCCGGCCATACCGCCGACAGCGGCTTCCAACAAGGTCCGCGCCGCCTCTTCAGAGCCGCAGATGTCCTGCAAAATAGCAAAACCGCGGGGATTCAGCAAATTCGTTCCGTACAGATAGCGGTTTTTATCCAGAAAATACAGAAGTCCTCTCCAGAGCCACATATCACCGGATGGGATCCACGCCCCGGCCGCAACCAGCGGCGCAACCACCCTTGTCATAAAGAGTACGTTGAGCTGCTTGACGGCGGCAAAGCCGACAAACAGCAGCACGATCTCAAGCACACGCGCCTGCACACTTGCCCTTTCTGCTTTTCCTGCCCGCCAGATCTGCACGATACCGAGCAGCATCAGGCACCATGCGGAAACCGAGTACTGGCCGCTGATATTGGCGCACAGACTGGCGAGCAGCCCGCTGAGCAGCACCCAGAGCAGCCGCTTCCTGCCATCTCTTTTCGGTATGGTCAACACGCAGGAGACTGCCATAATGAAAAAGGCACAAGATGGAAGATCGACCATCAGTTCACTCAGAGCGAACGTCGGCTTCCAGATCACAAAAAAGAATACCGGAACAGCTACTCTCTGCCATAGCCGCGGCTCCCAGTCCGTCAGCTCTCTGGCGATCAGCGGTACGCCGATCGTTGTAATATAGGCAAACAGCGCCGCGTGATAGAGCATACAGAAGAAAAACTCATTCAGGTGCAGGGCCGCCGCCAGCTGATAGAGCCACACATAGGGATACACCGCCGCAAATCCCTTATACAGGGTATAGGAGCCATAGCGCTCCGAAGAAAACCATGTGGTGATACTGTGCCAGCAATCGGCGGCATCACTACTGTTCGCATCCATGCTCCCACGGCTGTACAGCCAGATCATATACGTCAGCAGCACCAGACAAAACAGCCCCCACTGCTGCCATCTCTCACTTTTTTCTTTCCGACTCATCCAAAAACACACTTTCTCTCGTTTTACGCTGCGGAAAATGTCTTATCGGTTCCCGTACATCTTCTCGTAGTAATTCTGGTACTCGCCGGAGACGATCTCTTCCCACCACTTGCGGTTATCCAGATACCACTGAATGGTCTTCTGGATGCCATCTGCAAACATGGTTTCCGGCAGCCAGCCCAGCTCCGCGTGGATCTTGGCGGGGTCAATGGCATAGCGCATATCGTGGCCCTTGCGGTCCGTGACGTGGGTGATGAGGCTCTCCGGCTTGTCCAGCGCCTTGCAGATGAGCTTCACGATGTCGATATTGCGCATCTCGTTATGGCCGCCGATGTTATAGACCTCGCCGACCCGGCCCTTTTGCAAAATCAGGTCGATAGCCTTGCAGTGGTCCTCCACATACAGCCAGTCCCGCACGTTCAGCCCCTCGCCGTAGACGGGCAGGGGCTTGTCCGCCAGCGCGTTTGCGATCATCAGCGGGATGAGCTTTTCCGGGAACTGGTAAGGTCCATAGTTGTTGGAGCAGCGGGAAATGGTGACGGGCAGGCCGTAGGTCCGGTAATAGGCCATGGCCAGCAGGTCGGCGGACGCCTTGGAGCTGGAGTAGGGCGAGCTGGTGTGGATAGGCGTTTCCTCGGTGAAGAACAGGTCCGGCCGATCCAGCGGCAGGTCGCCGTAGACCTCGTCGGTGGAGACCTGATGGAAGCGCTGGACACCGAAGGCCCGGCAGGTGTCCATCATGACCGCCGTGCCCATGATGTTGGTCTCCAGAAAGACGCCGGGGTTCTCAATGGAGCGGTCCACATGGCTCTCGGCGGCGAAGTTCACCACCACCTCCGGGCGCTCCTCTTCAAAGACCGCCTTCATGGTCTCGCGGTCGCAGATGTCCGCCTTGACAAAGCGGAAATTGGGATTTTTCAGGGCCTCCTCCAGCGTGGAGAGGTTCCCGGCATAGGTCAGCTTGTCCACGCAGACGATGCGGTCGGCGGGATGGGCCTGAAACATATGGTAAACAAAGTTCGCGCCGATGAATCCGGCGCCGCCGGTAACAAGGTAAGTCATGGCGTATTCTCCTTCTTATTTTGAATAGATCTTATCCTCTGCCACGTTGCGCAGGTGCTGGCCGTAGGGGGACTTGCCGTAATGCTCGGCGCTTTGCAGCAGCTGTGCCTCGCTGATCCAGCCCATGCGGTAGGCGATCTCCTCCGGCGCGGAAATTTTGATGCCCTGCCGCTGCTCCAGAATGCGGACGAAATCGGCCGCCTCCACCAGCGAGTCCATCGTGCCCGTGTCCAGCCACGCATAGCCCCGGCCCATCAGCTGCACATCCAGAAGGCCCTGCTTTAAGTACATTTCGTTGAGGGTGGTGATCTCCAGCTCGCCGCGGGCGGAGGGCCTGACCTCCTTTGCCAGTGCGCTCACACCCTTGGGATAGAAATAGAGGCCCGTGACGGCGTAGTTGCTCTTGGGCTCTCTGGGCTTTTCCTCAATGGAGGTGGCGCGGCCGTCCTTATCAAAGGCCACCACGCCAAAGCGCTCCGGGTCCGGGACGAAATAGCCGAAGACCGTCGCCCTTCCCTGCTGGGCGGTCTGCACGGCCTGACGCACCATTCCGCCAAGGCCCGCGCCGTAGAAAATGTTGTCGCCGAGGATCATGGCGGCGCAGTCGTCGCCGATGAACTCCTCCCCCAGCAAAAACGCCTGCGCAAGACCGTCCGGCGAGGGCTGCACCTTGTAAGAGAGCTTCACGCCGAACTGGCTGCCGTCGCCCAGCAGGCTTTTGAAATTGGGCAGGTCCGTCGGCGTGGAGATGATGAGGATGTCGCGGATGCCCGCCAGCATCAGCGTGGAAAGCGGGTAATAGATCATGGGCTTGTCGTAGATCGGGAGCAGCTGTTTGGAAGTGACGATCGTCAGCGGATAAAGCCGCGTCCCGGCTCCGCCAGCCAAGATGATTCCTTTCATTTTTACGTCTCCTTTATCTCTTTTTTATCAGGACCCTTGCAGCTCTGCCCAGTTCTGGTATCCGATCCCCTCCCACGGCATTCCGCGGGCAAAGGTCTCCCGCCATGGGTAAAGTTTCTGTCCGGTCACATGGTCCCGAAGCTTATCGATCGTTGAGATGACCTTTGCCGGATTTCCTCCGACAACTGTGCCCTTTTCCACCGTTTTGGTCACGACCGCTCCGGCGGCAACCAGTGTGTCCGACTCGACTTCAATACCGGGCAGCAAAATGCTCCCTGTCGCAATGACGGCAAAGTCGTGGATAACGACCCCCTTTTCCACCTCGGAAGGCGGGATCGGGTCGTTGGTCAGCACGGTATAGGGATAGATCCAGACATAATTTCCAATACGGGAGCCTTGAGAAATATGCACATTGCTATGGCAGCGCACGTAATTTCCCAAGGTGCAATGCCCCTGCACATCGCCAAGCGTCCCAATGCTGCAATGGTCACCCAGATGGCTTTCTTCCCGCACGGTGATATGATGCCCTGATTGGAAAAAGCTTCCCAGCACCACACCGGAATAGATCACGCTGCCGCTGCGGATGACGGAATGCTCTCCAATGACCGTTGGCCGCAGCGCACAGCCATGGTCGGCATACCAGTCGGCGGTATACTCTCCGATCACGCAGCCCGCGCCGACTGTCGTCCCCTTGCGGATGGTCACGTTATCGCGGATCACGCAGTTATAGTCGATGTAAACGCCGTCTTCCAGCACGGCACTGTCTGCAATATGACAGCCCGGCATGATCGTAACGTTCTGGCCCTTTTTCATAAAAAACTCCCTTTAAAACGCATTCAGCGCGTCCACTACGTAGCTCACCTCATCGTCCGTCATGCCGTAGTACATGGGCAGGCTCAGCTGGGTGGCGCTGATCTCTTCGGCGATGGGCAGGGCGCCCTGAGGGATGCGCAGGTCCGCGTAGGCCCCCTGCAGGTGGATGGGAATGGGGTAATGGCGGTTGGTGGCGATGCCCTTTTCCGCAAGATAGTCCGCCAGCGCGTCCCGTCTGGGGCAGCGGACGGCAAAAATGTGCCACACAGGCTCGGTGCCCGGCAGGACATAGGGCAGCGTCAGCTGTTCGTTGTGAATTTCCGCAAGATACCGCCCGGCGATACGGCGGCGCTGGGCGTTCATCCGGTCCAGATGGGGAAGCTTTGCGGCGAGAAACGCCGCCTGTATCTCATCCAGCCGGGAATTGTTGCCCTGATAGACATGGTGGTACTTATAATCCGAGCCATAGTTGCCCAGTGCCCGGACCTTCTCCGCAAGGGCCTTGTCACTGGTGACGACGGCCCCGGCATCGCCCAGTGCGCCAAGGTTCTTGCCGGGGTAGAAGCTAAAGCCCGCCGCGTTGCCAAAAGAACCGATCTTTTGGCCCTGATAGGTCGCGCCGTGGGCCTGCGCGCAGTCCTCCACCACGAAAAGGCCATGGGCGTTGGCAAAGTCCATGATGGGGCCCATGTCGCAGGGCTGGCCGTAAAGGTGCACAGGCATCACCGCTTTTGTTTTCTCCGTCAGCGCCGCGGCAAGGCGGGCGGGGTCCAGATTATAGGTGCGGATGTCCGGCTCGACGAAAACGGGCGTCGCCCCGGTGTAGGTCACGGCCAGCGCCGTGGCGATATAGGTGTTGGAGGGGACCAGCACCTCGTCCCCCGGGCCGATCCCCAGCGCCTTGAGAGAGAGCATCAGGGCATCCAGCCCGTTGCCGCAGCCGACGCAGTGCTCCGCGCCGCAGTAGGCCGCGAAGGCCTTTTCAAAGGCGGCGTCCTCCTCCCCCTCGATATACCAGCTGCGCCCATAGACCCGCGCAAAGGCCCCGCGCAATTCTGCGTCCAGCTCACGCTCCATGGGCTTGAAGCTCACAAAGGGTATGTTCATTCCGGTTTCTCTCCTCTTCCGATATAGTGTAAAAACGCGTCGTAATCGCGGATATAGTCCTCTTCCGTATAGGGCTCTGACGCCAGCACCAGCAGCACCGCCCCGGGAGAGAAATCGTACATCTCCCGCCACATGGCATTGCCCACATACAGTCCCAGCGTGGGCGAGTCCAGCGTCACGTCACAGCGGGACGTGCCGTCGTCCAGCAGCACCTTGCAGCTGCCGTGAACGCACAGCAGCACCTGCTCCAGCTTTTTGTGGGCGTGGAAGCCCCGCCGCTGGTCCGGGTCGGTGTCGTAAATGTAATACACTCTGCGGATGGGGAATTCGATGTCCTTCCCCGGCTCCACCACCGCCAGCTTGCCGCGGTTGTCGCCATGCTCTGTAAAATGATAAAATTTCGGTGTCATGCCATTCCTCCTCCCGCCGTCAGCGGCGGAGCCATCCATAAATCGTTCGGACCGCGCGGGAATCCCGCACCCGCAGGCCCGCAAGCGCGGCCAAATACCGCGCGTAACCCAACTCCGCGCGATAGGGCCGTATTTCCAGCGCAAAAGTCAGCGCCTTATCGCGGAGGTACGCAGGCCGTATCCCGGTGGCCGAGCCGCTGTCGGCGCGGTATTTCGCCGCCAGAAAATCGCCGAAGGCGATCCGGCACCCCTGCCGCGTGACGCGCAGCCACGTGGGCCAGTCCTCCAGCAGGCGGTAACGGCTGTCCACCGGGCCGTAGCGGTCGAAAAAGGCGCGGGTGAAAAACACGCCGGAGGCAGGCAGGTCGTTGTGCACGCAAAGCTGCCGCCACACCTGCATGGGCGTTTTCCCCGGCAGGCCGCGCAAAAACCGGTCGCGCAGGGGGGCGATGGGCCGCATGGCCCCGTCGCACTTCATCACCCGGGCGGCCAGTATCTCCGCGCCGCTTTCCTGAAAGGCCCGCGCCGCCTGCGAGAGGACCTGCGGGCCATAGAGGGCGTCGTCCGCGGCGATCAGCTTGAGATACGCGCCCTGCGCCCGCTCCACCGCGCGGTTGAAGCTTGCCACCGTGCCCCGATTTTCCGGGTGGGAGAGCACGGTGCAGCGCAGCAGGTTGTCCCCCGCCAGACGGGAGACCATCTCCTCCACGGCGGCGGGGTCGAACCCCGGCGTCCCGTCGTCGGAGACGATCAGCTCCATGGCGGGATAGTCCTGCGCGAGGACGGAGCCCAGCACGGTCTCAAGGTATGCCCCGCTGCGGTAAGCGAGAACGATCACACTGAATAAGGGCGTCATTTTCTAAAGTTCCTCTTGCTCTTCTCCTGCCCGGGGCGGGCCGATCAGCGCTTCATACAGCGCCAGCAGCTTTTGCGATTCCCGCTCCCAGTTATATTCCTCGGCCACGGCCCGGCGTCCGGCCTCCCCCATCTTCGCCGCCTCCTGCGGGTGGGCGGCAAGATACCGCGCGGCATCTGCGATGGCATCTACATCCACCGGGTCCACCAGCAGGGCAAAGGGATAGCGGGCGTTGACCCTGCGGGCATAGGCGCTGTCGCTTATGATCACCGGAAGCCCCATGGCCATATAGTCATAGACCTTCATGTTGAACGTGTCGCTGACGTTATACTGTCCGCCGTTGGGCATGACGCAAAGGCCGACGGAAGCCTCCTGATACACAGCGGCCACCGCCCGACGGTCCAGCCTGCCGCGAAAGTCCACATACCGCCACCCCGGCAAAGCCCTCACCCGCCGGCCGTATTCCTCCGGCGTGAAGTCCCCCACCAGCACCAGCGGAAGCTGGGCCTTCTCCGCCGCCATGACCATGTTTTCAGCGCCCCGGTCCGGCGTCATGCCGCCGACGAAGCATAATTTGGCTGGCTGGGAGGCCTCCCGCGGCACATAGCCCGCGTACAGCTCCCCCAGCGGCGGATAGTTGGCGGCGAACACCGTGCGCCGGGAAACGCCGGAAAAGGGGTCCCTGCCCTGCACCGGGGCAGGCAGGATCACCGCGTCCAGCCGCCGGACGGCATAGCGCTCGAACCCGGCGTACACTCTGGCGGCGAGGTCCGCGCAGGGGAGATATTCCTTGGTGCGCAGCAACAGCGCGTAAAGCTCATGGCTGTCGAACACCACTTTTTTGCCGCACCGCTTCAGCTGCAGGGCATAGGGCAGCAGCTCCGGATCATGGACGAGGTACAGATCCGCGTCCTCCGCCAGCGCGGCGCGGTAAATTTGCCTAGTAAAGGTTCGCATCCGCTCCAGGCGGCTTTGGGGCGGAGCGCCCAGACCGACCACGCGCACGCCCCGCTCCGTCCGGCTCTCCCCTTTGGCCACCACCACCGTCTCATACCCAGCCTCCGCAGCCAGAAGGGCCTCCCGCTGGAACATGCAGAGGTCATGGCTGTCGCGGATGCTGGACACGTGGCAGATTTTTTTCATCGGCCGCTCCGGTCCGCTTCCATCAGCGTTTGCTGGAAGCGCCATGCGTCGCGGCACATATCCTCCAGCGTTTTTTCCGCGTGCCAGTGC
>CAKSVQ010000082.1 GCA_934504065.1 uncultured Dysosmobacter sp.
GTGAACGGGCGGCTGCCAGTTCCTCCCAGATGCTGAATTTGGCACACGGAGAATACGATCCGGACTTGATGGAGCACCTTGGTCTCCGCACAGATATTTTTCCTCGCTGTGCTTCCGGCACCGAGGTGATCGGCCAGCTGCAGCCCGACGTGGCTGCCGCACTGCGTATTTCCTATCCCGTGCCGGTTTTGATTGGCGGCGGGGATACCCAGTGCGGAGCTGTCGGTATGCATGCGCTGCAAACAGGGGATGTTGGCATTGTGGGGGGGACCACGACCCCTGTGCTGGCGGTCCTTGACCATCCCTGTATTGACCCGGAGGCGCAGGTGTACACTGCGTGCAGTGCTTTGAAAAACCAGTGGATTTTGGAAGCCTGCGCGGACAGCACCGGCCTTTCTCTCCGCTGGGTGAGGGATCTGTTCCTGTCCCCGTCCGGAAGTTTTTCTGATATGGAAGCCGAGGCGCTCCGCATCCCTCCCGGCTGCGACGGGATGTGCGCCTATATTGGCATGGGTGTCCGCGGGGAAGATCGAGGCCGCAATTGGGGCGGTTTCTGCTTTCCTGTTCCATGGAATATCAGCGACTACACCCGTGCACATTTTTTCCGTGCCGCGTTTGAAACCAACGCCTTTGGAGTTGTGGCCAATCTGTATGTCCTGCGGGGAAAGGGCATTGCGCTGCCGCAGATCCTGCATGCCTGCGGCGGACAGAGTCTGAGCGCTCTGTGGCCTCAGATCCTGGCAGATACGACCGGTATCTGTGTGCAGACTTATCGGAACCCTGAGTGTACGGCCGCCGGTGCCGCTGCTATGGCCGCTGTCGGGATCGGTGCCTATAGCTCCATGTCGGAAGCTGCATCCGCCTTTTCTGAAAAGGGGCGGCTTTATACGCCTGCAGCAGGTTCTCCATATCCAGAGATCTACGATGATTGGATGCGGCTGCACCGACACATGATCGCATTTTCATAAAAGATAAAAGGAGATTACAGCTATGATGATGGAAGAAGAACGCAGACAAATTGTAGAAACAGGCAGACTGCTGTATGACCGCGGACTTGTTCAAATGAGCGGCGGCAACATCAGCATTATTGACCGCAAAACCGGCTTGGTGGCCATTAAGCCCAGCGGTGCTCTGTATATCCACATGAAGCCGGAAGATATCATTATTGTAGACATGGACGGCAATATCGTAGAGGGCAGCCGCAAGCCCTCCATTGAAACATTTATGCATCTGGGCATTTACAAGAGCCGTCCGGAGATCAAGGCGGTAGTGCACTGCCATCCTGTCCATGCGGTGGCATGGAGTCTGAAACACAATCATCTGCCCAGCGTAATCGCCGCGCAGTGGGCGCTGAAGGGTGCTGTGAAAGTGGCCCCTTATGAGGGTGCCGGCACTCGCGCATTGGCTGACAGTGCTGTAAAGGCCATTGGCGAGGACGGCTACGGTTGCATCTTGCAGGCCCACGGCGTTATCTGCGGAAGCCCCAACGATGTGTTCCACGCCTGCGAGATGTGCTATACCATTGAGGACGCCTGCCAGATCGCAGAGATCTGTGAAAGCACCCCCGGCAGCGAGATGTTCACCATTGATCGGCAGCTGGGCGAAGAAGGCGGTTATGACGGTTTGGAGAAGCTGCAGCGCTATGCGGCAGAGCCCTGACCGACTTAAAAAGGGAGGAGAGCGGCTATGAACCATTGGACATCCCCAAAGCCATCAGTGGAAGAACTGCTACGTGGCTGTGACAGCGTTTTGATTGCGGGCTGCGGCGGTGGCGGCGACCTCGTACAGAGCGTTTCCATTATGAACTACGCCAAAAACCTTGGCGTTAAACATATTGCGTTGGCCACGATCTCCGTCAACTGGTGGGGCACCTTTGCCGATGGCTGCGAGGTGTTTGATCTGGACTGGTTTCAGCCGGCAGAACGGATTAACGAAGATCTTGTGCACATTCTGCCGGATACCCAATTGATTGGCGGGATCGGCATTGGAAAGCCCACCTATGAGATCGCCATGGCACAGACGTTTGATGTCCCTGTTTATGGGATCAGTCTGCGAAACGGGCTTCCCGGCGTTAAGCATGCTCTGGAGACCATTGTCGAAAAACATGGCTGCCAGCTGTTTATTTCGGCGGATATCGGCTCTGATACATTCTTCACCGGAGAGGAAACGCAGGTCTGCTCTCCGCTGATTGATGCGTTCAGCGTGATTTGTGCGTCTGAACTGGAAATCCCTGGCGTCTATGCCCTTAACGGTTACGGCGGCGATGGCGAAATGCATATGGATCATCTGAATCGCAATATTGGCGCATGTATGCGGCAAGGCGGCTTCCTCGGTGCCGGTGGCCTGACGCAAAAGGATGTTTTGGATCTGCAAAAAGTCTTTGACATTATTGGCCCGGATGATGTCGAACAGTGGCCGCAGCGAGCCGCTAAAGGTGAATTGGGCATCTTTTACTGTAAGCGTCTGTGGGGCATTGAACGCCTTCCCGCTGCCGCTGTGACGTTCTATTTTGACCCGGATGTTGTCTGTGCCCTGAACCCGGCAGTTCAGGCCTGTATCGGCACAAAGACCTTGCAGGAAGCTGAGGATGCTATCTGGGAGCGCTGCGGGATCCTCTCAGAAACGCGGCTGGCGCTGGATCTGCCCTATCCCATGCCGCCGCAGGTGCCAGACCGGAAGTGAGGTGGAGTTTCCACATGACTCTACATGATTTTGTGGCAGGTATGCCCAAAGCGGAAAACCACATTCATCAGGATGGCGCTACCTCACCGGAAAGTGCATTGTATCTTGCCCAACGGCATCGTATGAAAATTCCTTTCTCCAGCCCAGAGGAAGCATATCAGATGTTTCAATACCGGGATCTCGGCGACTTCATCCGAATCATCGATGCAACCAATGCCGTCATTCAGGACGAGGAAGACATTGCCTATCTGGTGGCGGAGCTGGGCAGGGACGCCGCGGCGCAGAATATCCGATACCGGGAGGTCATGCTTTCCTGTGATTTCCACGAGCGTACCGGGATCCCGCTGGACGCGCAGATGCGCGGCTTTATTCAGGGAAAACGCATTGCGAAGGAACGCTACGGCGTGGAATTTTCCTGCATTCCGGAACTGGATCGCACCAGCCCGCCGGAGCGGAATCTTTCACTGGTCAGCCGCCTTGAGCCGTGGCGCAAGGATGCCGGTATTGTTGCAGTCGGACTCGACAGCGCAGAAGCAGGTTATCCTGCGCACTGGCACAGGGATGCTTTCCGGCTTGCTAAGGAATTGGGGTATCACCTTACTGCTCATGCAGGTGAAGCCTACGGCCCAGTCAGCATTCTGGATGCGCTCGACGAAGCCGGCTGCGATCGGATCGACCACGGAGTACGGGCTGTTGAAGATGATGCTCTGGTGGAACGGCTGGCGCGGGAGCACATTCTTTTGACGGTGTGCCCCCTCAGCAATCTGGCACTGAAGATTTTTCCGGATATGCAGCGCCACAGCATCAAAGCGCTGATGGATGCCGGGGTAAGTGTCAGCATCAACTCAGATGATCCGCCATTTTTCCGGGGAAATCTCAATGAAAATTACGAGGCGGTCGCGGAGGCTTTTCGACTTTCCAAATCTGCACTGCATACGCTGGCAAAAACCGCCTTCACCCGTTCTTATGCGGCGCAGTCACTGATTGACGGTTGGGTAGAAGAACTGGACACCTATTTTGTAGAAAACGATTTTGAATGATCCGTACGGATCTGACAGGAAACAGGAGGAAACGATTTTGAGTGCCATTTTGAACGAAAAGACATCTGGCACCGGTGTGCTGGCCTATGGTTATGAAGCCGTGGCCCGCGGTGCGCTGGAAGCGGATGTGAAGGTCGTGGCAGGCTTCCCCGGAACCCCCAGCTCCGGCTGCTTGGAAGCACTTGCTTCTGTTGCGAAAAAGGAAGGAATCCACGTGGAATGGGCCACCAATGAGCGTGTCGCATTGGAGGTCGCATGGGGTGCTGCCATGGACGGTCAGCGCAGCATGTGCACCATGAACCATCTGGGTGTAAATGTTGTCATGGACTGCATGAAATATTGCAACAACTATGGCGTTACCGGCGGCATGGTGATTTTTGCAGGTGATGACGTTGGCGCCAACACTTCCGCCATCGAATCCGATTCCCGTGTGCTCGCCTCCGCAGCGGATGTACCGGTGCTCTGCCCTTCTACTGCGGAAGAAGCAAAAGGAATGACCAAATATGCCTTTGATCTTTCCGAGGAACTTGGCTGTCCGGTGGTGGTGCGCAGTGTCTGCCAGCTGATGATGGCGCAGACTGTTGTACCGGTCGGAGAGCGGGAAACGGTTCCGCACAAGAGTGACTTTGCACCTAATCCCCGTCGTGTGGTCATGTTTGAACCCGGTACCATGTCGGCAGTTACGATCCATCGCTTCATACACCAGAATCTAGAAAAATGCAGAACCATCCTGAGCGGGAAGAACTATGATTATGTGGATCACGGGACCGGATCTGTCGGCCTGGTTTGCTGCGGCGTCAGCTATAGCCTGGCCCGGGCTGCCATGCACCGAAGCGGAGTCTCTGCTCCAGTGTTGAAGCTGAGCTGCATCAATCCTATGAACGAGGACTTGATTGCAGACTTTGCGCAGAAAGTGGATACGCTGCTGGTCATTGAAGAAGGTGAGGCCTTTGTCGAGGAGCGCGTCATGGCGCTTCTGGAACGCCGCAGCCTGCAAAAGAAAGTGCTTGGCCGGTTCAGCAAGGATATCCCCTATGGCGGCGAACTATTTGCTGGTGATATTGAAAAAATAATCCGCAGAGTCTGCAAAGGGGATATCTATGATCCTACGGCTGGCAGCGCACAACCGTTCCTTTCCGAGCGGAATCTGACGCTGTGCTGCGGCTGCGGACATATGGGCGTGTTTTATGCCATTCGTAAGGCTATGGAAGCCTATAACGGTGGAAAGTATGTGGCCTTTGCGGATGCTGGCTGCTCATTTATGGGCATTCTGACACCGGCAAAGAGCATTACTTCCGCCACCAATATGGGCGGCTGCATCAGCTTTGCCAGCGGCGTGGCTGATGCTGGCAGTGAGGTGCCGGTTTTGGCACTGTGCGGCGATGGCGGTTTCCTGCATGGCGGATTCTCAGGGTTGGTAAACGCTGTTTTCAATAAGTCTGATCTGGTGATTATGCTTCTGGATAACAGTACGTTGGGAAATACGGGACTACAGCCCACAGGCTGTACCGGCAGCAACGCTGTAGGGGATGCCGTTCCCAAGGTCAATCTGGAGGATCTCTGCCGCAGTGTGGGCGTTCCGTATGTGGACAGCGTAGACCCCCTGCACCTCTCCGATACCATGGATGCGATCCGCAAAGCGTTGGACGCGCCCAAGCCTGCGGTGATCGTTGCCCGTCAGCCCTGTGTGATCAGCCGCTTGAAGGATGAGAAAAAGGCAGGCATCCCTCCAAAGACCGCTGTAGTGGATCCTGCCAAGTGCCAGCGCTGCGGAGTTTGCGGCGACCTGTTCTGCACGGCTATTGTTCGTTCTGAAACTGAAAAGACCGTAATTCGCCCTGATCTCTGTTCCGCCTGCGGAATGTGTGTGGATCTCTGCGAAAACAAGGCGATTTCCCTTGTGGAGGTGGAGAAGTGAGCACTTTTTATCTTCGTGTAGCCGGTATTGGCGGCCAGGGCAGCGTGCATTTAGCCAAAACACTTGCGCAGGCTGCAGCTGCCAGCGGTATTAAGGTGTCCATGATTGAGCGTCCTCGTTCTGCTATGCGCCTTGGCCCCATTACCTGTGACCTCTGCTTCAATGCCCCGGCATTTGCGCCCTTTATTGTGCCCGGCGAGGCAGATGCCGTGCTGGGAATGGAACCCCTGGACGGCATCATGAACGCAGCCTACTATCTCAAGCCAAACGGTACACTCCTGCTGCAGGCGCAGCCGACGCCTACCATTGATGAGTCTGTGCTGGTCACGACAGATCCCCGGCGGGAGGAATGGAAACAGCAGTTGGTTCAGCGCGGCGCGCGCATTTTGACCATCCTGCCGGAGGGCAATGATATGCAAGGCAAAAACTATTATATGCTGGGGGCACTGCTGCAGGTATGCCCGCAGCTCCCGGTGTCTGCTGCGGCAATTGAGCAGCAGCTCTCCGATCAGCAAACCAACCTGGAGTTCTTCCGAAAGGGCTTGCACGCGGCGATTCAGTGAAGCGGACTTCCTGCAGCCTGTTTGTATCCGGAGGAGGTGATTTTCCTGTCGAATCTTCACACAGTCCATCAGCCGCAGCAGCGGCTCCGTGTCAGCGAAAAGCTCAATGGCCGCGCCATTTACGGAGCGGATTTGCATTTTCCAGATATGCTCTATGCAAAGGGCGTTACCGCATCCTGTACATATGGAGAGATCCGGGAAATTAACACGGATGCGGCACTGCGGATTCCCGGTGTGCGGGGCGTATATACTGCGAAGGACATTCCCGGGCGCAATGGCTTTGGCGCTTTCTGCAAGGATGAGCCGATCCTCGCGGAACGCTATGTGAAATTTGCTGGTGATGTGGCGGCCGTGGTGGTTGCCGATACGCCGGAACTTGCCGCGCAGGGCGCGAAAGCTGTCCGCATAGACGTAACACCGCTGCCCCCGGTCCTCACTATTGAAGACGCGCTACGGGCCGAAACGGTCATCAACCCGGAATACCCGGATAATGTCTGCGCCTACCAGCATCTCGTTAAAGGCGATGCCGCAGACGCGCTGTCCCGAGCGCCTGCGATTGTGGACGAGACATATGAGACAACATGGGTAGAACACGCCTATTTGGAACCTGAGGCCATCGTGGTTCTGCCTATGGAAAATGGCGGTCTGGAAATGCGGGGAGACACACAGAATCCATTTTTCAACCGGAATGTGATTTGTGAGTCGCTCTGCCTCCGGGAGGATCAGGTCATCATCCACCCCGACACGCTGGGGGGGAGCTTCGGCGGGAAATGCGAACAGATCTCAGCTATGGCGGTAAGAGCTGGCATGGCGGCCCTGAAATTGAACTGCCCGGTCAGCTACGTATTTACACGGGAGGAGTCCATCTGCCAGAGCCACAAACGCCATGGCATCCGGACGCATATCCGCCTTGCATCGGATGAAAACGGAGTGCTTACAGCGCTGGAGGCAAAAGCTGTCATGGATGGCGGCGCCTATGTAAATGAAAGCCCGATCGTCACATGGAAATCTATTAACTGCGGTGCAGGGCCGTACCGTTTTCCCAATATCTATTATGAGAACAAAGCCGTTATGACCAATAATATGGTCTGCGGCGCTATGCGTGGCTTTGGTACGCCGCAGGCGATCTTCGCATTGGAGAACGCCATGAATGAACTGGCACAGCGGCTGAATCTCAGCCCGTTGGAATTGCGCCGCAGGAATTTCCTGCATAGCGGAGATACAACGGCCAGCAACCAGATCCTCCGAGGTCATGCGGTCAGTATTGACAGCGTGACGAAACGTGTCGCTGACGCCATTGAGTTCGAGAAGAAGTTTCACGCGTATTCTCATCAGACTGGCCATATCCGCCGGGGGATCGGCATTGCATGTTCCATGCGCGGCGTCAGCTTCGGTGTGGACTCTGAGGATATTGGACGTGCCAGACTGACAGTCCTGCCAGATGGCCATATCGAAGTCCGCTGTCCTTTGATGGAGATGGGGCAGGGGGTGGAAACTGTTTTGACGCAGATCTGTGCAGACGGTTTACAGGTCCCTCTGCGGCAAGTAATGTGGTGTCAGCCTGAAACCGCAGATTCCCCGGATACAGGCCCTGCGGGAGCCAGCCGTGGGACCTTTATTGGCGGAAACGCGATTTTGATGGCCATTGCTGCCCTGCGCGGCCGAATTGCGGCCTGCTGGTCAGTTTCTGGTGATACCGTGCGCTTTTCCGATGGGCAGGTGTGCATCGGCACACAGTGCGTCAGCTGGGCGCAGATTGGCCGCTCCCTGCAGGTACACTGTTCTGCAGACGTAAGTGCGGAATACAGGGTGCCTGATGCACAGTGGGATTACGGAATTTGTCAGGGAGATGCTTTTATTTCCTATGTTTACTCCTGTCATGCGGCGGAGGTGGAGGTAGATACGGATACCGGACAGGTCAAGGTTCTTCAGATGGTGGGCTGCCACGATGCGGGACGAATCATCAATCCTCAGATGGCTGCCGGACAAGTCACCGGCGGGATGGCCATGGGAATTGGCATGGCATTGGAGGAGGCTGTAGAAGTAGACCCTCATACCGGTGTGATTCGTTCAGACAATTTTGACCGTTACATTTTGCCAACGGCGCGTGACACCTGCAAAATGACGGTACTTTTTGAAGAAAATCCGGATCCGTGCGGGCCGTTTGGCGGAAAGAGCCTTGGGGAACCTGCCATGGAACCGGCTCCGGCCGCAGTAAGCGGTGCCGTCAATATGGCGCTTGGTCACGCAGGCGCCCTTCGGAAAATTCCAGCTTCGCTGGAGGATGTGTTCTTTGCTGCTCATCCGGAATATAAGGAGGAAATCGTATGAATTTTGCTTCTTACTTCCGTCCTGCTTCTCTGGCGGAATTGTACCGCCTGCTGGAGCGTGAAAATGGAGTCCCTTTGTTTTTGGCAGGCGGCACGGATATTCTTGTGCAGGAGCGTACACAGGGCAAATACAGCGGTCGTGCCACCTATGATCTGACTGCCCTGCCAGAACTGAAAAACATCCGGCAGGCGGAAAACCTGTTGGTAATTGGTAGCTGCGTCACACATGGTGCAGCGGCTGCATCCCCTCTTGTCCAACAGTTTGCCGGTCCGCTGGCTGCTGCTTGTGGGAGCGTCGGGGCCGTACAGCTGAGAAACCGGGCAACGCTTGGCGGAAACATTGCCAACGCATCCCCGGCTGGCGATTCTCTGGGGCCATTAGCAGCGTTGGAGGCAAGCGTATGTCTGGATTTTCTGGGGACGTTGCGCTTAGTGCCCATTACAGATCTGATCCAACGCCCGGGACAATTGTGCCTGCGGGAAAAAGAGTTCATTCGGGAGATCCGGATTCCACAGTTGACGTCTGACACACGATGGAGGTTCCGTAAAATCGGCCGCCGGGAGGCACTGGCGATTTCCCGCCTGACGATAACGCTCCTCCTGCGGCTGCGTGAGGATGGAATCATTACGGAATACCGCGCTGCGATCGGAGCGGTTTTCCCGCGGCCCATGCGGTTCCCCAATATGGAACATGAGTTTGTCGGTAAGCCTTTGACCCGTGAACGCTGTTGCGAAATGGCCGATGTGCTGGCTGAAAAAATCCCGGAAATCGCAGGAGTACGTGAATCCACCAAATATAAATATCCTGTTACAAAACTGATTGCGCAGCGCCTGCTTGTAGAAATGGGGGAGGGATTCGTTGAATAACATTCAAATCCATTGTCAGATCAACGGCGCTATGATGACCATGAGTGTTGACCCCAATCTGCGGGCACTGGATGTTCTGCGGGATTCTCTGCACCTGACGGGAACTAAGGAGGGCTGTGGGATTGGCGAATGTGGAGCCTGTACCATTCTTGTAGACGGGCTTGCGGTCAACTCCTGCCTGATGACCGCAGTTCAGATGGACGGCACAGACATTTGGACCGTAGAAGGACTGTCACAGTTGAAAACTGGTCAGCGGCTTCAACGCGCTTTCGTTGAAAACGGCGCTGTACAATGTGGGTTTTGCACGCCTGGAATGCTGATATCTGCTTATGCTCTGCTTTTGAAGAATCCATATCCCAGCGAATCGGAAATTCGCACAGCGCTCTCCGGCAATCTCTGCCGCTGTACCGGATATGACCCGATCATCAAA
>CAKSVQ010000083.1 GCA_934504065.1 uncultured Dysosmobacter sp.
AACTGCGGTTTATCGAAAAGTTGTTTACTGCAAAGTCTGCCGTCTTTCGTTACGGGCATCAGGTTTAAGTGCATATGCGGCGTTGTTTCGTCGTTATGTACTACCGCTGCGATAACGTTTTCTTCGCCGTATCTTTCTGCAAAGAATTTATAACAGTCCGAGAAAAAGTTATACCGTTCTACCTTAGATAAACCGTCGAAAAATTGTTTATCCGAGCCCACGACGAAAGAATTCATTACCACCGCGTCTTTGCGCGGGGATAAGCCTAATTCTTTTATTCTGCCGTTTATGAACTCCGTGTAAGTTTTTCCGAAATATGGCGTAAAGCGATAATTGTTTCTCGTCCGCTCGCTGTCTATCTGTGGATTTGACGCTTCGTAATTCTCGTCCCGTTCGTTTTCCTTTTCGATAGGCGCGACGTCTTGTTTATGGTATTTCTCCATATGACACACTAAATATGAAATGATGATTTTCCTCCTGAAATTTGTTTTTGTTCTCATTGAGCAAAGTGTGTAGAATTTTCTCTGCTGGCTGTTTTTATAGTGTATTCACAGCCTCGCAGAGCCCACTATTTTGCGAAGCAAAGTATAGTGGGCTACACTTTGCTCAATAGTCTAAGTTTTGCTCCGCATTTTTTCTCAAAGTTTTTCTCTCCGTTATGTATTGACAAGCATTCTTAAAAAACTTTTTCAACTTGTGTCTGACTTCATTTTTCTGCCTCCTTCATTTTATTTTCTTCTCCGTTTTTGTCCTTATGAGTCCACAAAAAGATAAATTATCTCCCTACTTATATTGGAAAGTTTCAATCTCTTTGCGGGGGTGTTTCGCAAAAATTTTTACCCCTCACTATAATTGGAAAGTTACGAGCCGTTTGTCGGGGTGTTTCACGAAAATTTTACAAAAAAATTGCCGAGAATTTTTCCCGACAACCGCATACAAAAAGGAAGTCCGATATTACTCAAACTTCCTTTTTATTTGATATTAAATTTTTTATTTGAAATACGCTTTTAGTTCCTTTTACCAAATAACAACTTCACAAGCCACATAATGCCAACAATTACTGTTTTCTACAGGGTTACTTCATAATAATCAGTTCGTCGAAAATCTTCATAACACATCGGACAAGCACCATCGAAATATGAATAGCTTTTAAAATCAACACTCTCAGGAAAAGCGGAATACCCCTTTACCCAAATGAAATTTAGTATCGTCTCATAAAAGCGTACATAATAATTTCCGTTACGGTAAAGCGCAAGAAGACTGTTTTTATGATGTTTTGAAAAGATATTCATAAACCTTTTACTTTTTAAAAACAGCCGCTATCGCCCGTACAAGTATGCCAAGGGCAAGAATCATTGCCGAAAACGCAAGGCTTAACGCGAGCATCGCAACCAGATAGCACCCCGCTTTCGCCAAAAACGAACGAAAAGCAAAACAGGCAGATTCGGATACGATTTGTAAAATTAAATTAACGGCAAATAATATCGCCGCAATGATCGGTAACGCGCCGAGACTGCCGCGTATATCCGCTGCGCTTAAATTCATATGCAGAGAAACGCAAAGGCATATCACAAGAAATATCACCGTTTTCACGCCGAAATCAACCGTAAATAAAGATTTTAATATTCCGCCGATCACAGCAAAAAAATACGAAAACCAATCCGCGGAAAGTCCGGAAGCCGTAATCCCCGCAAATTCCGCAAGATATTCTTCCGTTTCCGTAAAAGCTGCAGGCAACAACAGGCGAATTAAAAAATACAGAAACGCCGTTCCCGCAAGAATAGGCGCAACGCCGATGAAATAGTTGCCCGTTACCTGATACGGATTCCGGCGGTTGTATGAATGGTTTACATAGCCGAGAATACCGTTCGATTCGTCCGGTGAATACAATTTCATATCCGTGATTCTATGACAAAAGAGAATACACATCGCGGCGTGACTCAATTCGTGAATCGGCGTTCCGATCAGCCCCGTGGCAAGGCAGACTGCTCTGCCCTGCCCTGTGCTTCGATAAAAAAACCGATTAATCAACGAAATCAAAAAACCGACGATATATACGACGCCGACAAAAATTCCCAGCTGACTTAAACTTGCAAATAAAGCATCGGTAAACATTCTTTCGCCTTAATGAAGATTGCCCGACCACTCGTTATCTGATTGCTGAGAAGAAACTTTATTCGACGTTTTCGCAACCGCCCTCACGACTACTTTTAACGAACGCACCTCGCTGTAATCTTTTATGCCGCTCGCTTTGTCTTTCTGTACAATCTCGTAATTGAAATCAAACCCGTTGGTTATGACGGTAACTTTTATCGCCTCCGACGAGCCGTTGACATAAAATTCGAGTTCGTATTCGTCTGCTCCGGCAATCGCCGCAAAGGAAACGTATCCGTCTTTATTGATCTTAATCGAATTTTTATCGGGCGTGGCAAGAAGCGTCAACACAGAATTCTGTCCGCCTGCAATCGGCGAAACGATGGTGTAATTTCCTTCTTCATCGAACGTACCGCCGAGTGCATTAACGTAAATCTGATAGGCCCCCGTATTATTCGGGTTGTACTTGCAAACAGTTGAACCTTCGCCTGTAAGTTCTCGCGTGATACCATTAAATGTATAGCGATACCCGCTTGCATACGGCACTTCTTTCGTGATCGTAACAACGATATTGCCCTGCGCGTCGTAATAATCCTTATCGTAAGAAATCGAAAATTCGGGTTTTGCGAGCTGTACGACTTTCTGCTCGATCACCACGGGTTCGGAGCTGATCGTTTTCAGTTCGCCGATGCCGCCGTTGCCGACCGCCGTAATCGTTACTCGATAAGTTTTGATCTGCTCGAACGCGCTTACGGGATCGAAAGCATATTTTTCGCCCGACTGATGAATTGCCGTATCAAACAATCTTCCGTCTACCGTGACAGAATAAGAAGACGCGTTTGTAATCGCCCCCCACACGAAATTTCCGTCCGCACGTTTTACGATCGGTGCGTTCAGTTTATAAACGGAAGCCGATTGCGACGATTCGGAATTGATATAGCGGTTGCCGTCACCGATAGCGCGGATGCTGAACACATACGTTCTACCCCCGGCAAGCTTGCTGATATCCACTTCTCTGTCGTTTTGCGCGGCGGTGAATAAAACGCCGCTCTCATTATAAATTTCATAGGTAATGCTACCCACCTGTGCTTCGCTTATCCCCGTCTGATTCCATTTTAAATGCGTATTATCGAATGTAAGGTTGGAAGGCGCAGCTATCTTGACAAATTCTTTCGCCGTGCTCTTTTCGGAGGTGATATAATACACGCCGTCTTCCGCTTTATAGTTACCCACGGCGACAAGACTTACGTAAGTGCCTCCTTCTTTGATCTGATCGTTCATATTTTCGAGAACGTTCGCGGTAGATTCAACTTTCTGCGTGGCGTCTTTCGAGCCGAGATAAAGCTCTATACCCGTAGCCATAGGGCTGATATCGTATTTCAAAATGCCGTTTTCCGCCGTATTTGTATCTATTCTCACATTGGAAGGCGCGCCGAGGCGGAACACTTTTACAATCGTGCTGTAATTGGAAGCAAGAACATCACTTCCGTTCCCCTTTGCGCAAACCTGCATATTATAAGCCCCCGACTTGATATACGGCGTAAGATCGGCGCCGTTTGCCGTACCCTCCGTGCCGCTGCCGCCGTTTACGCCCGTGATCCAGTAATTATTTTCCGCGTTCGCAACGGAATCATACTGCAACATAAAGCCATTCATACGCACGTTCTGCGGCATTGCAAGAATGGTGATTTTGAAGTCGAGAAGTTCCCTTGAATTGAGAGTAACGCGATTTTCAGAATTGATTCTGCCTATAATCTGAATGGAATAAGTATCTTCCTGCCCGTCGATCACGTCGGACTTAACCAGATTTTTTCTTACGAACTGCGGCGCGGAGCTGATTTCGCCGTCTTGCGTGCCGTTTTTATAAAGTTTGTATCTATAATCGCTGCTCTGCGTTTTGCAAGTTACGGTAAATCCGTCCGCAAGCGATTTATCGTTACTTCTGATAAAACCGTTTTGCAATTTTTCGGGTCTGCCCGGTCTGATTACGGTAAACGGAGAAGAAGCTTTCGAAGAAGAATATACGCCGTCGCCTTCGTCTGCCGTGGCAA
Source organism: uncultured Dysosmobacter sp. (assembly GCA_934504065.1). Classification (GTDB taxonomy): domain Bacteria; phylum Bacillota; class Clostridia; order Oscillospirales; family Oscillospiraceae; genus Oscillibacter. Next base: position 4,146 of record CAKSVQ010000083.1, read on the forward strand.
CGATGGTCACCGTGTAAGTGCCTACGGCATCGTAATCGTAAGAAAACGAGCCTTGCGTATTGCCGAACGCGTTGGGAACGGTCGTGCCGTCGGGGCGAACAACCGTTACGGTATAGCCTGCCGCCCCGGATACGGCGTTCCAGCTAAGGCTGTTTTCGCCGCCGTCAAGCGAGGAAAGCTGAGACCACGTGAACGTGGGCGCGGGAAGAATGTACGCGCTCATCGGCACGGTGTAGCTCGAAAAATATGTAGAGTCCGTAGAAATCTCTTTGATCTGCACGGAAAGAGAAGTTCCCGTGGTAAGAAGTTCGCCGGAATAATGATTTCCCGTCACTTCCACGGTAGAATTGTTAATTTTAAGGCTGTACGTTTTAGTTTCGTCGCCGTCCCAATAGAGAATACCGTCAGATACTTTCAGCCCGGTAACCATATCGAGAAAAACGAATTTTTTATCGGGACAAGCTTCGCCGTCGAACGTGGAAGAATGGTTGCCGATCGCGCGGATAGATACGGTGAAATCTTCGTCTTTCGCGTCGTAAGCGTATTTTCTCGAAGTCAGCAATTCTTCCACGGGTTGCCCGTCGATGGAAAGCTCGTACTTCTGCGCGCCGGAAACGGCGTCAAAGGTGATATATGTGCCGTCGTAAGAAATTTTGCTTCCTTCGAGAACGCCGCATTTCGTTACTTTTTTCACCGTACTCCACACGGAATACTTCGTATTATCGCCGACGACCGTAGGGCGCACCTGAAAGTCGATCGAGCCGACGGGAATCTGATATTCCGTCTGATAGATCACGTTTATTTCCGCGCCGTTTTTCACTTCGTAGGCTGTTGCGCCGGTGATGGCGTCCCACGTGATTTTTCCGTCGTTGTCGATCGAAATCGCGTCGTCTTCCACTTTGCCGATGTAGCTGAACGTAATGGATGTTTCTTCCGCCTTTTTAAGCTTTGAAGATTCTGTGTCTGCCTTGACGGTAAAAGTGAATTGCGTGCCGTTCGCCGCGTAGCCGAACGAATTGGTATTCACGGATATTTCCGCGCCGTCGTTCACTTTCACGATGTACTTTTCGGCGTTTTCAACCGCGTCCCAGGTGATCATTGCGCCGTCGTACTTCACGTTTTCGGGCGCGGCAAACGTCAAGTTTTTGCCGCCCTTACAAGCCGTAAGGCCGAAACACAGACTTGCAATCGCCAGAACAGCCGAGAAAAACAACAATCTGAGTTTTGTTTTCATAAAAAGCCTCCATAAAATAGTTTTTCATTAAATCGTTTATATTTTTGATTTTTTTCACCAAAAATTTAAGCCTTATTCCGTTAAAGTAAGATTTTCCGCTTTTCCGATCAGATCGGACGTGTTGGTTTCGCCGCTCACCTTACCCGTCTGCGTATAAAGTACGATTTCCGAGTTTTCGCTGTCGGTTTTGCCGTAACCGATCAAGCCGCCGACGTAATCTACGCCTGTTACGTCGCCGCTGTTTTCGACTTCTTCCATATTTAAAGCCTGCTTGCCGTTTCGGTAATCATATCCGTTATCACCGTTCCCTACGCCTTCAAATTCCAGATACCCGAACAAGCCGCCCGCATAATTTCCGCTTGCCGTTATGTTGCCGCTGTTATTTACCTTTTTTACGTTGGAAATGTGCGTATTGTTATCTCTGTATTTCGTTTTATTCTGGAAAGAGCCGAAAATTCCGCCGACGTATGACGAACCGACGATTGCACCCGTATTTGTTAAGCCGCTCATCGTGTATTCGCCCGTCTGCGTTTCAATTCCCGCTATGCCGCCGACATAGGAACTGTTCGGCGCGGTCACCGCCGCCGTATTCGTACAATTTGTAAGAACGCCGCTCAGATAGCCGAACAGTCCACCGACGTAACTGCCCTTGCTCAAAGACGTTTGATAATTTATTTCCACGGCGTTTGCCGCGTCGTTTACTTTCATTCCCGTACCGTAACCCACGTATCCGCCGAAATACGCGTATTTGTTATCGCCGCTTGCGAACACGCCTTTTGCAATAACAGTCGAACCCGCATTTTTCGGTGCGTTCAATAAAAAGTTACTTGCATAACCCATCAGCCCGCCGACGTATGCCGTCGCTTCGATTTCGGCGCAACTCTTTCCTTCAAGAATCAGCGTATCTTCGCTATCCGTAAGTCCGTAACCGATCAACCCGCCGACATAATACACGCCCGACACGTTACCGCTGTTTTCGGCTTCTTCCATATTTAAAGCCTGCTTGCCGTTTCGGTAATCATATCCGTTATTTCCGTTTCCAACGCCTTCAAATTCCAGATACCCGAACAAGCCGCCCGCATAATTCCCGCCTGCCGCTACGTTGCCGCTATTATTTGCCTTTTTTACGTTGGTAATGTGCGTATTATTATCTCTGTATTTCGTTTTATTCTGGAAAGAGCCGAAAATTCCGCCGACATAGTCGCCGCCCGAAATATTTCCGCTGTTTTCGAAATCGAACATATTATATTCGCCCGTTCTCGAATAATACCCCGCAACGCCGCCTACGTATGCTCCGGTTGATTCTATCTCGGCATGGTTGGCAAGGCGTTCGATTTTCACGCCGTCCGCGCTTGTTTTTCCGAAAATACCGCCGACGTATTTCACGCCGATGATTTTACCGATATTCTGCAAATCGGAAAGCGTTCCGTTTTTCACGATACCTGCAATGCCGCCCGTCGCGCAGTTATCCGCATTGCCTTTGCCCGTTACGTCAAGGCGATTTTCGCAATTGATAATGCTTCCGTTTTCCATCACCGCGGCAAACCCGCCTACCGCGCAGTTTTCGCCCGTTACGCTGCCGCTTAACAGTTTCACGTTTTCGATCGAGCCGGAAAGAACGGCGCAAAGTCCGCCCACGTTTACGGAATCGTACACCGTAGAACGTATCACTACGTTCGCAAAGTTAATGTTTTTGATCGTACCGGACATTTTCAGGAAAATACCGAGATTGCCGCTGTCCGATTCGGCAAAAACATTCTTTATCGTAACGTCGTCGCCGCTGAGCGTTCCCGAAAAATCAAACGGCACCCAGTTACGCCCGGACAAATCTATATCGTTCAGAACGTTATAATATCTGTCCGGTTTTTCTATGATCTTCATAAACTCGTCGGCGGTTTTGATAGTGATCATACCGCGATCGTCGTCTACGAAGCTTGCCTTCACCATTCCGCCGTAAAGGAAATCCCACACGCCTACGGATTTTCCGTCCGCGTCGGTGATCTTCGTTCCGTCAAACAACCAGCCGTCGAATCTCTTTCCGTCTTTATAAGCAATCGGCAGCACAAAATCGCAATGATATTTTACGGTTGCTTTATCCGCGCGGCAATAGCCGCCGTCGGTATTGAATGTAATCGTATATTCGGCAGGCTCGAAAAGCACTTTCAGCGTTATATCGGCATTGCCCATAATAAACGTATACTTATCAATGCCGCTAACGGAACGATCTTGCGTATCGTAAAATCCTTTGAAGGTATACCCTTCTGCCGCAACTGCCCGAAGGGAAACTTCCTGCCCTTCCGCATAATATTCCGCAACGGCTACGTTTCCGCTGTTCGAATAATAATACTCTATCGTAATATAAAGCTTTTCCGAAAACTTCGCGTTCAACGCTTTCGAAAGATCGGCATAATCCCACTTTTCAAGCATTTTACCGTCGGAATCCGTTACGCGGTTTCCGTCCGCGTCGAACCAACCGGCAAACGCATAGCCGCTCAGCCACGGAACTTCGAACGTCATTTTCTTATCGTAAACAATGTCGGCTTTGGCGGAACTTACGTGTCCTTCGCCGGCGTTGAGTACAATGCTGCCCGTAAATTTCGCATAAAGCGTTTTATTGCCGTAGCACCCAGCCGAAATTTCCGCAACGGGGGTATCGCTATAATCGTCTTTTTCGCACCAGCCCTTGAAAACATACCCCGCTTTCGTAGGTACGGGAAGATCGAACGAATCGGTAATACAATACGTTCTGCTTTCGAACGTATCGCCGCTATTGGAATGATATACAATGGTATATACGGCTATTTCCCAACGCGAATAATATTTCGGGTACGCGCTATCGTAATAAATCTTTGTTTCGGGAACGGTATCGAATCTTTCCGAACGAAACCAACCGTCGTTCACATAGCCGGGATTTTCATAATCGGGAATCGTAAAAGGTTCGCCCTGATATACGCGTTCCACTCGCTCGTCGCCCTCTTTTATAACGAACGTAACTTCGCGCCAGCGTTTCCATATCGCATAAATCGAAAGATCGCAGGTAACGTAATCGCAGTCGGGCGAAGTTTCGTAAGGAATGTATTCCGACATACTCGTCGACCAGCCGACGAATTTCATTTTTCCGGTTTCGTTATCGGCAAGCGGGGCAATATCGGAAATTCTTTCCCCGTGATTTTTCACGATCGTTTCGCTGTTGCCCGTGCCGTCGTTCCGATAAAAGGTGATTTTATATTCGGTAATTTTCATTTCGGCAACAAGCGGATCTTCGTTAAACCAGATCGAAGCCGTTTCGGCGTTCACGCGCATATAGTCGTCTTTCACCATCGTGCCGTCCGAAATCAGCAGATCGCCCGCTTTCCAGCCGACGAAAGTATAGCCGTAATCTACTTCGGGTTGCGGAAGTTCCGCAACGGCGTCACCGTCTTTCACCTTGATATTCTGTTCGTTCACCGTAGCGTGTTCCGCCGCAACGAAAGCTTTTACATAAGTGATCTTACTCCACCTGGCGTATAAAGTAACGTCGGCGCTGAAGCCGTAAAGCTGTTTTCCGCTTTCGTCGAACATCTGCATACCGCCTTCGGCGGAATCGTAAAGTCCGAGAAAGGCATACCCCGGACGTTCAAGCAAAAGCTCGGCGGAAGTTGCGTCTTTGGATATTCTTTTTGTCTGCGGCGCACCGCTTTGATCGACATAATAAGTGATCGTTATGCTGTTGGCGTCCGCGTCGTCCTCGTCGCCCGCGTTGCGCTTTCCGCAACCCACGACAAACACAGCCAAAGCTACTACAACCGTCAGGAATATCGCAACCAAAAATTTTTTCTTCGTCTTCATATCCTTGTTTCGCTCCGATTTTTTACGAATTCTGTACATCTATTACTATAATAGGTGTTAAATTTCTACGATTTTGTACGCCTATTTGCAAAAATAAGACTTTTTTTCGCCTAAAACACTAAAACTTATCCTTCAAAATACGTTTTCTATTGACGAAAAACAAAAAAGATGCTATAATTTAATATGTTAAGGTGTCGTCTATTATAGTAATAGGCGACATCTTTTTAATGTTCTCAAAGCAGTTTTCCGAGCTTGTTCATCATTTCTTTTTTGTAGTCCGCCATAGAGTGTACATACCTGTTAAGCGTTACCGTCGCGCTTTTATGACCGAGTATTTCAGACAACGTTTTCACGTCCATTCCACATTCCAACGCTCGCGTCGCAAACGTATGCCGAAGGGCGTGAAAACCTTTATGCGGAATATTTAATCTTTCCTGCAAATTAGAAAAATTGCGTTGATACACCCTTATAGATATTCCTTTACCTTTATCCGAAATGACGTATTCCGAATCCGAATGTTTTTTTAATTTTTGCAGTAACGGAATTAACTGTTTCGGTAACGGAATATTACGCACGGA
>CAKSVQ010000084.1 GCA_934504065.1 uncultured Dysosmobacter sp.
GCTGGTGAACGGCTCCTCCGGCATCGCCGTGGGCATGGCCACCAACATCCCGCCCCACAACCTGCGGGAGGTCATCGGCGCGTGCATCTGCGTGCTGGATAACCCGGAGGCCGATCTGAATGACCTGATGCAGCATATCAAGGGCCCGGACTTCCCCACCCGGGGCATCATCATGGGCCGCAGCGGCATCCGGGCGGCCTATGCCACCGGACGTGGCCGTCTGGTGGTGCGGGCCCGCCACGAGTTTGAGGAGTTCGGCAAGGACCGCACCCGCATTGTTATCACTGAAATTCCCTATCAGGTGAATAAGCGGATGCTCATCAAGAGCATGGCCGATCAGGTGGAGGACAAGCGGCTGGAGGGCATTTCCGATATCCGGGATGAATCCGACCGCAATGGCATGCGCATCGTCATCGAGCTCAAGCGGGACGCCAACGCGCAGGTGGTGCTCAACCGCCTGTTTTCCCAGACCCAGCTGCAAACCACCTTTGCCATCAATATGCTGGCTCTGGTGGACAATCAGCGTCAGCCCAAGATACTCTCTCTGCGGCACATCATTGACGAGTATCTGAAATTTCAGGAAGAGATCATCGTCCGCCGGACGCGCTATGACCTGAAAAAGGCGCAGGAGCGGGCCCACCTGCTGGAGGGTCTGCTGATCGCGCAGGACAATATCGACGAGGTCATCCACATCATCCGCAGCGCCTATGACGATGCCAAGCAGCGCTTGATGGAGCGCTTCGGTCTAGACGATATTCAGGCGCAGGCCATTTTGGATATGCGGCTGAAGGCTTTGCAGGGCCTCGACCGAGAGAAGCTGGAAAACGAGTACAAGGAACTGGAAGAGAAGATCGCGTGGTTCAACAAGATCCTCTCTGACGAGGGACTGGTTCGCCAGATCCTCAAGGAAGAGCTCAGCGCCATTGCCGACAAGTTCGGCGACGACCGCAAGACCGAGATCCAGGACGTGGAGGATGAGATCGACATTGAGGACCTCATTGAAGAGGAGCAGTGCGTCTTCACGCTGACGCAGGCGGGTTATATCAAGCGCACACCGGTCAGCGAATATACTGCCCAGTCCAAGGGCGGTATGGGCAAAAAGGGTATCACCACCCGGGAAGAGGACTATGTGGTGGATGTGTTTACAGCCTCCACCCATGACTACATCCTCTTCTTTACCGACACGGGCAAGGTCTACCGGAAGAAGGGCTATCAGATTCCCGAATCCGGCAAGACCGCCAAGGGCACGAATATCATCAACATCCTTCAGGTGGAGCAGGGCGAGCGGGTGCAGACCATGGTGCACTTCCGGGAGACCAATGAGGAGCTGTATCTGGTGATGGTCACCCGCAGCGGCACGGTGAAGCGCCTTCCGGTGTCCACCCTGAAAAATCTGCGCAACAACGGCATCCGCGCCCTGACGCTGGACGAGGGCGACGCGCTGGTGGCCGTCCGGGAGACGGACGGGACCATGAAGATCCTCATTGCCACTCATGACGGACAGGCTGTCTGCTTCGACGAGAACGACATCCGGCCCATGGGCCGCACCGCCGTGGGCGTGCGGGGCATCCGGTTGCGGGAAGGCGATTATGTGGTGGGCGCGGCCCGGGCGACCGAGGGCAAGTGCGTCCTCTCCATCACGGAAAAGGGCTACGGTAAGCGTACCCCGGTGGAGGAATACCGCATCACCAACCGCGGTGGCCTTGGCATCCGCAACTATATGGTCACGGAGAAGACCGGAGGCGTGGTCGGCGTGAAGGTCGTGGACGGCAGCGAGGACTTGCTGCTGGTCACGCAGGCAGGCATCCTTATCCGCACGGCGGTGGACAACATCCGCGTTGCGGGCCGTTCCACGCAGGGCGTGATCGTCATGCGCTTCAAGGAAGAGGGCGACCGAGTCATTTCCATGGCGCTGGCGGACAAGGACGAAGCGGAAGAGACCGAGACGGGCGCGGAGGAAGCGCCTGAAAACGCATGAAAACAGTGACCATCTACACCGACGGGGCCTGCTCCGGCAATCCCGGCCCCGGCGGCTGGGGCGCGATTTTGATGTACGGTCCCCATCGGCGGGAGCTTTCCGGCGGCGAGGCCAATACAACCAATAATCGCATGGAGCTGACCGCCGTGATCGAAGCATTGTCCATTTTGAAGGAGCCCTGCGCCGTGGAATTGTGGTCGGATTCCAAATACGTGATCGACGGCCTTTCCAAAGGCTGGGCCAAGGGCTGGAGGGCCCGGGGCTGGGTGAAGAGCGATAAAAAGCCTGCCCTGAACCCAGACCTCTGGGGCCGCCTGCTGGAGCTGACGGAGGTCCACACCCTGCGCTATCACTGGGTCAAAGGCCACGCGGAGAATGAATTCAACAATCGCTGTGATGAACTGGCCGTGGCAGAGAGCCGGAAGTATAAATAAGTCCGTGCGTGGCCTTTGCGCGCCAAAGGTCCGGAATTTTTCAACATTCACAAATTGTTCACGGGAAAATCATAATTCCGCAAAAATTCTCCGGTATCTTTATCATCAGCAAAGGGTACTCCCAACCCGATGCATTTTCTCCCTCCTAAACACACACAGCAAAAAGAGTCGCCTCTGGCGGCTCTTTTTGTTTTTCTTTCACAGAAGGGGCAAAGCCATTTCTGTGAAGAGAATTCGCTGCGCTCCGCGCCTCATGGCCGCCAAGCGGCCAATTCGTCACCGTCGCGGCGACGATTCCCGGCGCTTCGGCTGTTTCCACACGCTCCGCGCAAGGAGGAACCAGTGAAAGACTTTTCACTGGTGACAGAAATACTGGGAGGCCCGCAGGCCGAGACAGTAAAAGTGTTTTATGCCACGCACATGTCGCGGCATACTGGGCAGCCGCTAGCGGCTTCGCCGCTTTACGGATGCCGCGTACCCTTTACGGGTAAAACATTCCTTTACCAATGTTTTCGCGTCTGCGGACGCGAAACTCTGCGAGACTTTGTATTTAGAATCACGTTCTTTCTCAAAAAAGCCGCAAGTTTTCCACAAAAAAGAAACATTTGTGCAAAACTTGCGGCACTCTATTGTCTTTTTCACGCAAAGCGGGGGTGTCTTTTCCGCCAGCGCCTTGTAAAAGCGGGCGGAGAGGTGTAAAATAAGAAAAAATCAGCATAGGAAAACGAGGAGGTTTTCATATGAAGGACGGGTTTGTCTCTGTGGCCTGCGGCACGCCGAAGCTGCGCCTTGCAGACTGCGATTATAATGCGGAACAGACGTTTACCATGATGCGCAAGGCAGAGCAGGCCGGGGTAAAGGTGCTGGTGCTGCCGGAGTTGGGCCTGACCGGGTATTCCTGCGGCGACCTTTTTTATCAGGATGCGCTGCTTGAGGGCGCCGAAGAAGCGCTGCAAACCGTGCTCACCGCCACCCGGAATCTGGAAGTGCTCACGGCGGTGGGACTTCCTCTGCGGGTAAATAACAAATTGTATAATTGTGCAGCTGTTATACAAAAAGGAAAACTACTGGGGGTAGTTCCTAAGACGCACCTGCCCAATTACGGAGAATTTTACGAAAAGCGCCAGTTTGCCCCTGCCCTGGCGGAGAATGGCCGGGTGCGGCTTCTGGGCATGGAGGTGCCCTTTGGCAACCGTCTGATGTTCCGCTGCGAGCAGCTGCCGGAGCTGGCCGTGGGCGTGGAGATCTGCGAGGACCTGTGGGCGCCCTGCTCCCCTGCCGCGGCGCTGGCGGCGGCAGGCGCCACCGTGGTGCTGAATCTTTCCGCCAGCAATGACATCATCGGCAAGGACAGCTACCGCCGTCAGTTGGTGACCATGCAGTCGGCCAAGCTCCTGTGCGGCTATCTGTATACCAGCAGCGGCGAGGGCGAATCCTCTTCCGACGTGGTGTTCGGCGCGCACCAGATGATCGCGGAAAACGGCGCAATGCTGGCCGAGCGGCGGTTTGACGGCGGGCTGCTTACCTCTGAGGTGGATGTGCAGAAGCTTTGCTATGAGCGCCGCCGCACCCAGATGTTTGACGCGGCCCCCGCGGTGGAAGAAATTTCCTTCTCTCTGACCGTTTCTGAAACAAAGCTCACCCGTTATGTTGCGCCCCAGCCCTTTGTCCCCGAGGGCAAGGAGGACCGGGACGCCCGCTGCCGGGAGATTTTGCTGATCGCGTCGCTGGGATTGAAGCAGCGGCTGGAGCACACCGGGGCCAAAACTGCCGTGGTGGGCCTTTCCGGTGGACTGGATTCCACGCTGGCCGTGCTCATCACCGGGCTTGCCATGAAAATGCTGGACCGCCCCATGACCGATATTGTGGCCGTGACCATGCCCTGCTTCGGCACCACCGACCGCACGAAAAACAACGCCGTCATTTTGGCCGAGCAGATGGGGGCCACGCTGCGCACGGTGGACATTTCCGCTTCGGTCCGCAGCCACTTCAAGGACATCGGCCATGATATGGAGGACCATTCCGTCACCTTTGAGAACGGGCAGGCCCGGGAGCGCACGCAGGTCCTGATGGATATTGCCAACTCCACCGGGGGCATCGTCATCGGCACCGGTGACCTCAGCGAATTGGCGCTGGGCTGGTGCACCTATAACGGCGACCATATGAGCATGTACGGCGTGAACGCCTCCATTCCTAAGACACTGGTGCGGCATCTGGTGGCTTATCTGGCCCGGGACAATGCCAAAAAGGACGAGGCGCTGCACGACGTGCTGGAGGATATTCTGGATACCCCGGTCTCGCCGGAGCTGCTGCCCGCTGTCAAGGGGGAGATCAGCCAGCGGACGGAAGATTTGGTGGGGCCCTATGAGCTGCACGACTTTTTCCTCTATTACCTGCTGCGCTGGGGCTTCTCCCCCAGAAAGGTATACCGTCTGGCGCTGTATGCGCTGGGTAAAACGTATAGCCAGGATGTGATTTTGAAGTGGCTGAAAACCTGCTACCGTCGGTTCTTCAGCCAGCAGTTCAAGCGCAACTGTCTGCCCGATGGCCCCAAGGTGGGCTCCGTGGCCCTCAGTCCCCGCGGCGACTGGCGGATGCCCAGTGATGCAAAGTGGACCGTCTGGCAAAGAGAACTGGAAACGCTGAACTGACCCGCAACTGAGGAGCCAGTCGCCATTACCGGGGTCCCCAGCAAAACGAAGTTTTGTTGGGGAAAGGAGGAGTGGAAACAGCCGAAGCGCCGCCAGCGGCGGGTGGAGCGAGGCTGTTTCGAGGAAGCGGCACGATTGGCGGACGCGAACAGCGGCTGGGAATCGTAATGCCGCGACGGTGGCACATTGGCCGCTATGCGGCAGGCCGAAGGCGAATCCGCGGGATACGGAGCCAGCGACGACGCGGCGGATGCCCAGTGATGCAAAGTGGACCATCTGGCAGAGAGAACTGGAAACGCTGAACTGACCCGCAACTGAGGAGCCAGTCGCCAATATCAGGCCCCCTGCGAAATACACATTTGGGAGTTATTTGTGGAAAAGATTTTGCATGAACTTTTGGTCCTGGGTGAGCTGCTGCTGCAAAACGGCGCGGAGATCAACCGGGTGGAGGAAACTGTCTCCCGCATGGGCATGGCTTACGGTGCGGAGGAAATGCACGTTTTCGTTATCACCAATAGCATTGTGGTGACCATGCAGCTCCCCGGCGGCGCGATTTTGACCCAGACCCGGCGGATCACCCAGCCCGGTGGCACGGATTTCATCCGGCTGGAAGCGTGCAACGCCCTGAGCCGCCGCTGCTGCGAAGCGCCACTGCCTGTGGAGCAGCTCACAGCGGAAGTGGAAAAAATCCGTGTCTTTTCCGGCGGACGGCTGCGGGTGTACCTTGGCAGTGTGGCTGTGGTGGGGGCATTTACCCTGTTTTTTGGCGGACGGGCGGCGGATATTCTGGTGGCCATGGCCTTTGCGGTGCTGACCTGCGTGCTGCAGGAAAAGCTGATGCCCGTGTGCATGAATCTGGTGATCTTCAATCTGCTCTGCTCGCTGCTGATCGGCCTTGGCACCTGCATTTGCGTGCGGCTGTGGCCGATGCTGCAGCTGGATAAGATTATGGTGGGGTATATCATGCTGCTCATTCCCGGCATGGCCATCACCAACGCCGTGCGGGACGTGCTGGTGGGCAGCACCATTTCCGGCGCACTGCGGCTGACGGAGTGCCTTTTGTGGGCGGCGGCGCTGGCCTGCGGGTTCATGCTGGCCATCTGGATCACGGGGGTCAGGATATGAGGGAAACGCTGATCCAGCTTGCGGCGGCCAGTCTGGGCGCGGTGGCTTACGCGCTGCTGATCCGCCTGCGCATCCGTCTGCTGCCGTGGGCGGCGCTGGGCGGACTGCTGTGCTGGGGGAGCTATCTGGTGTCCTACGGGGCGCTGGGCGGCGTGTTTTTCCCCTGCCTGATCGCCTCCACGCTGACGGAGCTTTATTCAGAGGTCCTTGCCCGGACGCTGCGGGCACCCTCCACGGTTTTCTGTATTCCCAGCGTGATCCCGTTGGTGCCGGGCAGCTCGCTGTTCAGCACCATGAGCGCCGTGGTGCGCAACGACTGGGAGACCGCCCGCTCTGCCGGAGCGGCCACCGGGGTGTGCGCACTGGCCATTGCCATTGGCATGAGCCTTGTGTGGGCGCTGTTTTTCATGATCCGGGAGGAGAAAAAGCGGCTGCACCACCCGGAAAACTAGAAAATAAAACGCTGTGGGGAATTTAGCCACAGCGTTTTTGTATTTGTGTACTTAATATTTGCCCCAGAAGTGGTCAACGGTGAGGTCCACGTTGGTCTCCGTGCCGCCGACCATGCACCATGTCAGGGTCCTTGCAAAGGCCCCGGCATCCTTTTCCAAATAAAAGGCGCGGGTCACGGTCTGCTCCGGCGCGATTTTGACCTTGGCGAAGAGTTCCACATCCGTCAGGCTTCCGTGAGGCTGCCGGATGATATAAACGGATTGTGTTTCCTTGGAATGGTTGGTAAAGCTGATTCGCATCGTTGCTCCGGGAATGCCTTCTTCCTCTTCATTCAACTGGCAGTTTGCAATATATGTCTTTTGGCGGGTCAGCTGATCCGCCCGCTTTGCGTCAGCGGGAATTTTTGAGGGGTCAGTCTCTGTGAAACTGCCTGCCTGAACGCCATAAACAGGCTCATCATAGATTTTGTAGACAAGTTCTGATTCGTATTCCCCCTGATTCGGCACATTTACGCTTTCCGGGTTCCCCTCTTCTACGGTTACCACGTGGGATTGCTTTAACTTTTTGTTGCCTAAAACAACGCTGTTGGAATCGCCGTCCCAGGAGATGGGAATATCGAACAGGTCTGCGATTTGCCGAACAGAGAGGTAGTTGGTGTCTTTCCCTTTTTCGTCTGTATAGGTGATGACGCTGGGAATGCTTGCTCCGTCAGCGGCAGTTAAAGACGTTCCCGTCTTTACTTCCGTTTTGCAGTTGCAAATAATACCCGCCTTATTGTAGGCCACGGATTGGACATTGAATGCCGCGGAAGCGCCCATGGCGCCCACCAGCAGCACGGCCATGGCACAGCAGGCAAGATTTCTTTTGATGTTGTTCATGCTTTCTCTCCTTTCATACTTCGCTGTCGGATACGGTCACGCCGGGGGATGTATGGCGAATATCATAACCGTATGTAACGCTTGTAATTGTCAAATCGGCAATCGGTTCATCATAGGGGTCAACGATCATTATAAGTGTTGTTTTCAGCACATCTGCGTCATCATCCGCCTTGAACGCCCGGGTCAGGGTCTGGCCCGGTGTCAGGACCACGCTGGCAAAGGCCTCGGCATCGGAGCCGACCACGATCACCTTGCGGGGGTCACAGCCAATGGAAACGGACTGCTGCCCGGCGTTCCATGTGACGGGAACGTCCACCAATTCTGCCAGCAGCTGCACCGGGAGATAGTTGGTCTTACCGCCGGAGGGATCGGTATAGGTGATGACACTGGGTACGCTCTGCCCGTCCGGCACCAGATAGGACTGGCCGGGCTTGACCTTTTCCACCCCGAAGCGCAGAATGCCCGCCTGATCGTAGGCGACCTTTCCCCCATAGTCCGCCGCCAGCACAGGCGCGGACAGGGACGAGAGCATCAGCACGGCAAGGGATGTGCACAAAATGGCGGTCAGCTTCTTTTTCATATCCATCCTCCTCAAATGTGTCAGGGGTCATCATTGTCTGTCACCTTGACCCCGGGGCTGGCATACTCGGTGTTATGGCCATAGGTGGCGCACTCAATGGTGAGGTTCGAGATGTTGGAGCTCTCCCCCGTCACGGTCATCAGCAGCGTTGTCTGGAGGGAGCTGGCGCTCTCGTCCAGCAGAAAGGCCCGCTTCATGGTCTCTCCGGGCATGAGCTTCACGTCCGTAAAATACTCATAATCCTCACTGGAGGTAACGCTGGGCTTGCGGCAGATGTAGACATGCTGCGCATCGGCGCAGTTATTCGTAACGGAAACGTAGGAAATTCGACCGGGTGCCCCGGGAATTTCGTAGTTGATAAGTCCGTTTTCAAAAGCGGCCTTCATTCGATACGGTGCGGAAGTTCTCTGCCACGAGGAATCCAGTGTGGATACGGCGACCTCGGTAAAAAGTCCGGCTTTTGTCCCGATCACAGGGGCGGTGGCCCATTCATCCTCTGCGATCTCTCCAACAGAGGTCGTTACGCGTTCAGGGGCCTTGCCGATCATCACCTGGCCCTTTTCGGCATCCCAGAACACGTTGGCGTCTATCAGTTCCCCAATCGTTTTGATCGGCAGGTAGTTGGTGGGCGCGCCGACGGGGTCGGTATAGGTAATGACGCTGGGTACGCTCTGCCCGTTGGGGGCGGTGATGCTGCTGCCCTGCTCGATCATGGTTTTCCCAAAGCGGGCGACGCCTACCTGATTGAAGCGGACCGTGCCGCTGGGGCTGGCCGCGGCGGCGACCGCCATGGTGGAGAGCAATGCGGCCACCACGCCGCAGAGAACGGTTTTTCGATTCATGTATCTTTCTCCTTTCGCTTTTCGGATAGGCGCCTCTGCTTTCCATGATGCAGACAGCAGCGGAGTTGTTACATGGTTTCGAAAAAAAACGCTGCATGGAATTTTTCCATGCAGCGTCCAGCTTGTTTGAGGAAAGTTTATTTGCACAGTTCGTCTACTTGTAAACAGCGGGTGGCGTTGAGGATGGCGATGAACGCCACGCCCACGTCGGCAAACACGGCCTCCCACATATTGGCGATACCCAGCGCGCCCATCAGCAGCACCAGCCCCTTAACGCCCAGCGCAAACCAGATATTCTGGTTGACGATGCGCAGCGTCTTGCGGGAAATGCGCATGGCGGTGGCGATCTTGGAGGGCTTGTCGTCCATCAGCACGATGTCGGCGGCTTCAATGGCGGCGTCGCTGCCCAGTGCGCCCATGGCAATGCCGATGTCCACCCGGCTGAGAACGGGCGCGTCGTTGATGCCGTCGCCCACGAAGGCCACCTTGGCCCCGGCGCTTTTGGCGCTCAGCAGCTTTTCCGTCCATTCTACCTTGTCGGCAGGCAGCAGCTCCGCGTGGTATTCGTCCAGCCCCAGCTCCGCCGCAACGGTTTTGGCCACATCGTCGGTGTCTCCGGTGAGCATCACGGTCTTTTTCACGCCGCTGGCCTTCAGGTCGGCAATGGCGGCCTTGGAATCCTCCTTGGGCAGGTCGGAGATCACGATATGTCCGGCGTAGAAGCCGTCCACCGTCACGTGGACGATGGTGCCAGGCAGTTCACAGGGCAGCCACTTCACGTTCTGCCGCTCCATCAGGCGGCTGTTGCCTACAC
>CAKSVQ010000085.1 GCA_934504065.1 uncultured Dysosmobacter sp.
CCGGAGATCTGATTGAGCTTGTTCATCAGGTTTTTCAGCTGCACATCGTCCCGGATGCGCACCTCCACCCGGCAGATGGCAAAGCCGTCCTCCGTGGAGCGGGTGTTGATCGCCAGCACGAAGGTGTTTGTGGTGGAAAGGGCGGAGGAAATATCCAGCAGGAGGTTGGTGCGGTCCTTGCACACCACCTCGATCAAGGTGGGATAGCTGTCGTTGGTGTCGGTCCCCCACGAGACCTTGATCCACCGCCCCGCCTGATCGGGGTCGGTGCGTTTGGCGGCGTTGGGGCAGTCCGCCCGGTGGACGGACACGCCGTAGCCCCGGGTGATGAAGCCCACAATATCGTCGCCGGGAACGGGGGTGCAGCACTTGGAGAACTTGACCAGACAGTTGTCAAGACCCTCCACAATGATGCCCTGCTCGCTTTTCACCTTTTTGGGGCCGGGCAGCGGGGCGGGTTCTTCCCGGGTTTTGGCGGCGGCAGCAGCGGCTTCCAGCGCCTGCTCTTCCTGCTGGCGCTGGCGCTGGGACCGGTTGATCTCGCCCTGCATCCGGCTCACCGCCTTTTGGGCGGTGAAGCCGCCGTAGCCAATGGCGGCGTACATATCGTCCAGATTGGGGTAGGCTACCTTTTTCAAAAGCGTGGGCAGCAGCTCCGGGTCGGTCACGTCCTTCATGGAAAGGCCGCAGTGGCGCAGCTCCGCGTCGAAGGCGGAACGGCCGTTGGCGATGTTTTCATCCCGCTTTTCCTTTTTGAACCACTGCCGAATTTTGCTGCGGGCCTCGCTGGACTTGGCGATCTTCATCCAGTCCCGGCTGGGGCCCTTGGCGGCCTTGGAGGTCATGATCTCCACAATGTCGCCGTTTTTCAGCACGTGGTCAAAGGTGACGATCCGCCCGTTGACCTTGGCCCCCACCATGTGGTTGCCCACGGCGGAGTGGATGGCATAGGCAAAGTCGATGGGGCAGGCGCCCGCGGGCAGATTCTGCACGTCGCCGTTGGGAGTGAAGACGAACACCTCGTCGGCGAACATATCCACCTTCAGCGAGTGGATGTAGTCCTCTGCGTCGGCGCCCTCCTGATTTTCCAGCAGGCGGCGCACCCACTCATAGCGGCCCTCGGTGCCCGCGCCCTGCCCGTTCTGCTTGTATTTCCAGTGGGCCGCCACGCCGTATTCTGCGATCTCGTGCATTTCCTTTGTGCGGATCTGCACCTCGAAGGGATAGCCGTCGTTGCCCATCACCGTGGTGTGCAGCGACTGGTAGCCGTTGGGCTTGGGCGTGCCGATATAGTCCTTGAACCGCCCCAGAATGGGCTTATACAGGTCGTGGATCACGCCCAGCACGTTATAGCAGTCGCCCACCGTGTCCACGACGACGCGGAAGGCAAACAGGTCGAAAATCTCATCCAGTGACTTGTTTTGGCTGAACATCTTGCGGTAAATGGAGTAGGGGTGCTTCATGCGGCCATAGGCGATGTGGTGGATGCCCATCTCACTCAACCGCTGGTCAATCTGAATTTGTGTGCGCTTCATGAACGCCTCGTACTCCGGCTTTTTCGCTTCCAGCTTGGAAACGATCTCATCATAGCCGATGGGATCGAGATATTTTAAGGAAAGGTCCTCCAGCTCCCACTTGATGCGCTGCATGCCCAGCCGATGGGCAATGGGGGCATAGATCTCCATGGTCTCCAGCGACTTTTGCTTCTGCTTGGCCGGGGACTGGTATTCCATGGTGCGCATATTGTGCAGGCGGTCGGAAATTTTGATAAGGATGACCCGGATGTCCTTGCTCATGGCAATGAGCATCTTGCGCAGATTTTCCATCTGCTCGTCTTCCTTGGTGGCATACTGAATGCGGGTCAGCTTGCTGACGCCCTCCACCAGATCGGCGATGGTGGGGGAAAAGAGCCGGGCCACTTCCTCATGGGTGGCGGGGGTATCTTCAATGACATCGTGCAGCAACGCGGCCTCAATGGACTCGCTGTCCAGCTTCAGCTCCTCCGCCACGATTTGCGCCACGGCCAGCGGATGAATGATATAGGGCTCGCCGCTTTTGCGCTTTTGCCCCTCATGGCAGCGGTTGGCATAGTCAAAAGCCGCCCGGATTTGGGCAAAATCCGCGGCCGGGTTGTATCCCCGCACGGTTTTTTCCAGCAGCTCGTATTGCTCGGCAATGGTCATGGCAAATCACCTCGGTTGGGATCGGCTGCGTGCTGCAGCCGCACAAGATAGGGGCACTCGTTCAGATTGACCTTGCCCCGGGCGGGGTTGAGGCACAGCGTCACGCCGTCGTCCCGGACGGTGAAGGAGATCAGCCCCCGCTCCCGGAACACATGCAGTGCCAGCGCCGTGCGCAGAAAGCTCTCGTTCCCCCCGGTGCGGGCGGAAAGGCGGCGCAGATAGGGCAGCTTCTCCGTTTCCAGCTTGCCGGGGCGGAGCTGGCGCTCCAGCGCCAACCAGCAGGCGGCGTACTGGTCCCGGGAGGCCCGCAGCCGGGCGGACTCCTGCGCGCTGACGCTCTGGCCGGAGAGCAGGCGGTCCAAAAGCTCCAGATCCGCCGTTTCATGGCGGCTGGGGAAGAGGGAGGGCCGAATGTCGATCAGCTGTAATTGCAGCGTGGTGGTGCCCCGGAAGGTGTTGGCCTGCAAATAAAAGGCGGCGTCCACCCGGCTGCCCACGCCCACGCCGCACTCCTCCTCCGTCATGGAGAAGAAAATGGCGTCGAACCGGACGGTGCCTTTGGAAAGGCGCAGCTTCAAATGCCGCCCCTGCCCCACGGACTGGATGGCGTCCACCGTGGCGCCCAGCAGGGCGAACACGGGACGGGGATTGCCCGCGCCGTAAGGCTCCAGATGGGCAAGGCTATCCACCTGCTCCAGCGTCACCTCCCCGGGGGAGGTGATGGCGGCATCCACCTCCAAAGAGCTGACGGGCATCTCTCCGTCCATGGCGGAGCGGACATAGCGGTTCATCCGCTGGCGGAAAGCGTCGATATTCCCCTCGGGAATGGTGAAGCCCGCAGCCAGCTCATGGCCGCCGAAGCCGTCCAGCAAATCGGAGCAGGCGTCCAGCGCGGCAAAGAGGTTAAAGCCGCCGTAAGAGCGGCAGGAGCCCTTGCCAGTGCCGTCCTTCAGGTGGATCATAAAGCTGGGGCAGGAATATTTTTCGCTCAGGCGGGAGGCCACGATGCCCACCACGCCCTGATGCCACGCCTCGCTGGAGAGCACCAGCGCGCTGCGTTCGTCCCGGCTGAGCTTTTCGATTTGACAGATGGCGTCGGCACAGATGGCCTGCTCTACCGTCTGCCGTTCCCGGTTCAGGTCGCACAGCCGCTTGGCCAGCACCTCGGCCTGTGCGGGGTCGCTGGTTTCCAGCAGGTCGGCGGCGAGGTCGGCGGCGCCCATGCGCCCGGCGGCATTGATGCGGGGCGAGAGCACGAAGCCGATCTGGATGGAGGTGATGGGCTTGCCCAGGAGCCCTGCTTCCTTCAAAAGGGCGTGCACGCCCACAAAGTCCGTGTGGGGCAGGGCCTCCAGCCCGCAGGAGACGATGGTGCGGTTTTCCCCCTCCATGCGCATCACGTCTGCCACCGTGCCGATGGCGGCCAGTGTGCAGTAGCGGGCGAACAGCGCGTCTTCCCGGCTTTCGCCGCCCAGCGCCAGCACCAGCTTCAGCGCAACGCCCACGCCCGCCAGATGCTTGAAGGGATACGGACAGTCGCCGCGGTGGGGGTCCACCACTGCCACCGCCCGGGGCAGTGCTTCCTTGCATTCGTGGTGGTCGGTCACCACCACATCCATTCCCAGCGAGGCGGCATAGTCCACCTCGTCGTTCCCGGTGATGCCGCAGTCCACCGTTACCATCAGCGTGGCGCCCTTTTCGTGCAGCCCCCGGATGGCGTCCTTACTCAGGCCGTAGCCGTCCTCAATGCGGCGGGGGATGTAGCGCAGGCACTTCACGCCGCAGCTTTTCAGATAGTCCAGCAGCAGCACCGTGGAGGTGATGCCGTCTACGTCATAGTCGCCGAACACGGCCACCGTTTCCCCCCGGGAAATGGCCCGCTGGATGCGGCAGACCGCCTTGTCCATATCCTTCATCAGCATGGGGGAGATGGTCAGTCTCCGCTCCCGCTCCAGACTTTCCGCCGCCTTTTCCGGCGTGGTCACGCCCCGGGCTGCCAGAACCGTGCTGAGAAGATAGGAGTATCCCGCGCTGCGCAAAAGGGCCACGTCCCGCTCCTCCGGCTTGCCGATATTCCATTTTTTGAATTTCACGGTCGAGCCCTCCTTTCCTGCGAATAAATCTACTTTAACTGATTTATTATAGCAGAAAAGCACTGTGCGGTAAAGAAAAAATTTCATATCCGCCCCCTGCGGCGGCCCCAGTTTGACGGACGGGGAAAATTCTGGTATAGTAAATACCGCAATGTGCCCAAAGGAGCGATCAAAATGATAAAAAAGCAACTGAAACAGCGTTTGGGATGCCTGATTTTGTGTCTGGCGCTGGCCTGCGGCCTGACCTGCCCCGCTGCGGCGGCTGGCTTTACCGACGTGCCCGCGAGCCACTGGGCCGCGGCGGACATCGACCGCTGCGTGAAGCTGGGCTTCTTTCAGGGGGAAAGCGCCTCCCGCTTCGGCGTGGGGCACCCCATGACCCGCGCCGCCTTCGCCGTGGTGCTCAGCCGCTTCTTCGGCTGGACCACGACCGCGTCGACGAAGGCCCCCTTCACCGACGTGCCTGCCAACGCATGGTATGCCGGGGCGGTGCAGGCGGCCTATGACCACGGGGCCGTTACCAACCAGCGCGCGGAGTTCCGCCCCGCCGACCCCATCACCCGGGAAGAGCTGGCCGTGATGCTGGTGCGCGCGCTGGGATACGGCGCCATCGCGGGGCTTGCGCAGGACCTGCCTTCCGCCTTTCAGGACGTTACCACCAACGCGGGCTATATCACCATGGTGTGCGATCTGGGGCTGATGGGCGGCACCTCCGCCACAATCTTTGCCCCCAGCCGCACCGCCCCCCGGGAGCAGGTGGCGGTGATCCTGATGCGGCTTTATGACCGCCTGCACAGTGCCCGGCCCGGCCGGGTGGGCATTCTGACCGCCGGGGAGGAAATGCCCTCCCTTTCCGGGTGGGATGCCGTGGCCCTTTCCGGCGGGCAGCTGGTGGGCGTGGGCGGCGCACAGGTAGTGGTGAATCAGGACGCCGCGCAGGCTTCTCAGGTGCGCACGGATGCCCATGCCGCCGGGGCGAAAGCGCTGCTGTATGTCAAGGGCGGGCCCAGCGCACTGAACTCTGGCGCGGCGGAAACAGCCTGGAGCCTTGCGGACGCGGCGGCGGACTGGGACGGGCTCTATCTGGACATTCCTGCCCTGAAAATGGACAAATCTCTGGCGCTGACCCGGCTAATACAGGCTCTGCGCCCCCTTTTGAACGGGAAGCTCCTCTATCTGGCGGTGGAGGCCCCCGCGTGGCAGGCCACGCAGTACACCGGGTATGACTACGCCGCGCTGGCCCCGCTGGCGGATAAGCTGGTGCTGCGCATCGCGTCCTATGCCCCTGCGGACGGCGCGGATTACCCCGCCGCTCCGGTGGAGCCGCTGGAAGAGGTTTATTACGCGCTGGCGGAGCTGCGGGACAAGGTGGACACGAAAAAGCTCTCGGTGCTGACCACCAGCGAAGTCTCCGTGTGGGTGGGCGGCAGACACACCACTAGTGTTGACGGGCAGGAGCTCGAGCAGCTTTATACGCAGGGCAAGCTTTCCAGCCACTACTCCGATCGCTATGGCTGCGCCTACCTCTCCGGTCAGACGGCGGATAAACGCCCCCTGATCGCGTGGTATCTGGACAGCCAGTCCATCGCCGCCCGGGAGCGGCTGCTGGGGCTGTTTGGCGTGGACCAGCTGGCAGCCGATAGTGTGACGGCCCTCCCCGGTGCATAAATGGCTAAAAAACCATCGGGCAGACACAGTGCGTCTGCCCGATGGTTTTATTTTGTGAAGCTTGCCGTTTCCGGGGCCTCAGTAGCCGACGATCAGGCCCTTTTCCATGGCGTAAAACGTGGTCAGGCCCCGGCAGGGGATGATGTCCACGCCCTTGACGGGCAGGTCGGCCATGATCTGTTCCTTGAGCTTCATGGCGCCCTCCAGATTTTCGCAGTGGGAGAGCACCACCTGCGCCCCCGTGCAGTCCTTGCTGGCCTTCATCAGCGCCGTGATGGCCTTATAGGTCTTCACCTCGCCCCGGGCCTTGTCCGCCACGTGGATCGTGCCCTGCGGCGTGGCGTCAGCAATGATGTGGATGCCCAGCGTGTGGAGCAGGGTGCCGACCAGCGGCCGCATTCGCCCGTTTTTGATGAGGTTGTCGAAATTTTCCAGCGTAAAGCAGGTGCGCAGCGCTGCCTGATAGACCCGCAGCTGGTCGCAGATGCCTGCAAACTGCTCCCCGGCGGGGTCGGCTTCCATCAGCTCTTTCGCCTTGCGGATCAAAAGCACCATGGCTCCCGCCGTGGCCTTGGAGTCGATGACACAGATATCCTTTTCCGGATGCTCTTCCAACACCATTTCCCGGCCCATGACCGCCGCGTTATACGTGCCGGAAAGGTTGGTGGAAATGGTGAAGCAGATGGTCTTGTCCCCCTGCTCAAATGCCCGGGCAAACGCCGCCGGAGAGGGGCAGGCGGTGGAAGAGGCCGATTTTTCTGCGGCCATGGCGTCCAGCAGGGCGCGGGTGTCCAGCTCGTCGTTGTCGATAAATTCCCGCGCCCCGGCCTGCAGCCGCAGGGGCACGATCTCAAAGTGCACGCTCTCGCTGGAAAAATCGCTGACACGCAGGTCGCAGCTGCTGTCGCTGACAATGTTCCAAATCATATATAGCTCCTTGTAATCTGGTTTTGCATATCATATTTTCTTTATCATACTCCTGCCCCGCTCGTTTGTCAACTGTCTTGACAGAAGCGGCAATCAGTGGTATCCTCATATAGTTCTTTTTAGAACTGTTTTTTCAGAAACTAACAAAGACGGTGATGACCTTGAACTACACCCGGCTGCTGCAATTCAATCGGCAGTTCAGCAAGTTTTACACCCGGCAGTTTGCCCCCTTTTCCGCCCGCACGGGCCTTTCCATGCGGGAGATCCACGTGCTGCTGTTCCTTTATAACAACCCCGGCTGGGATACAGCCCGGGATGTGGCCGAGCTGCGGGGGCTGGCCAAGTCGCAGGTCTCGCAGGCGGTGGACCTGCTGACGGCGGAGGGTATCCTCTGCCGCCAGCCCGACGAGGCGGACCGCCGACTCATCCACCTGCGCATCACCCCAGCGGGAAGCGCGCTTGCGCAGGAGTGCCGGGAAATTCAGACCGCCTGCGGCAAGCGTCTGCTGCAAGGGCTTTCCCCCCAGCAGACGGCCCAGCTGGAGACACTGCTGGACACCGTGCTGGAAAATGGCGCACATCTTTTAGAGGGGGACTTCCAATGAAACAGCAACAGGCGGTGGACTTAGGGCAGGGAAAGGTGAGCAAGCTCCTCTTTTCTCTGGCGCTGCCCACCATTACCTCGCAGATCGTGAACATGCTTTATAATCTGGTGGACCGGGTCTACATCGGCCATATGCAGCCTGCGGACACGGTGGGCTCACTGGCGCTGACGGGCGTGGGTGTGTGCCTGCCCATCATCATGGTGGTCTCCGCCTTTGCGGCGCTGATGGCCATGGGCGGTGCACCCCGGGCCTCCATTCAGGAGGGGCGGGGCGATGTGGAGGGCGCCCAGCGCATCATGGGCAACTCTTTCACGCTGCTTGTGGGCACGGCCATTGTGCTCACGGTGATCCTCCGGCTGTTTGGCCGCCCGCTGCTGATGACCTTCGGCGCCAGTGAAAATACCATTGCATACGCGGTGGATTATCTGAAAATTTATTCACTGGGCACACTGTTCGTGCAGCTTACGCTGGGCATGAACGCCTATATCACCGCTCAGGGCTTTACCACCGTCAGCATGAAGACGGTGCTCATCGGCGCGATCCTCAATACCGCTCTCGACCCGCTGTTTATTTTCGCCTTTGGAATGGGCGTGCGGGGCGCGGCGCTGGCCACGGTGCTGTCGCAGGCCGTGTCGGCGGTGTGGGTGCTGCGCTTCCTCACCGGAAAGAAGACCAAGTGGCGCCTGCGGCGGGAAAACCTCCGGCTCGTGCCGAAGGTCTTTCTGCCCAGCATTGCGCTGGGGCTCTCGCCCTTTATCATGCAGTCCACCGAGAGTTTGATCGCCGTGTGCTTCAACTCCTCCCTGCTCAAATACGGCGGCGATCTGGCCGTGGGGTCCATGACCGTGCTCACCAGCATCATGCAGTTTGCCATGATGCCCCTGCACGGGCTCACGCAGGGGGCGCAGCCCATTATCAGCTTCAATTTCGGCGCGCGCAGCGCCAAGCGGGTGCGGGAGGCCTTTCGCTGCCTGCTGACGGCCTGCGTGACCTATTCCATGGCGCTGTGGCTGCTGGTGCAGCTGTTCCCCCGGATGTTCGTGCTGATCTTCAACAGCAACCCCGCATTGGTGGACTATGCGGCGTGGGCGCTGCGCATTTACATGGGGGCCACCGGGATCTTCGGCGTGCAGATCGCCTGCCAGCAGACGTTCGTGGCGCTGGGCAATGCCAAAACCTCGCTGTTTCTGGCGATCCTGCGCAAGATCATCCTGCTCATTCCTCTCATTTACCTGCTGCCCTGCTTCTTTGCGGACAAGGCCTTTGCCGTGTTTCTGGCAGAGCCGGTGGCGGACCTTCTGGCGGTGCTGACCACGGCCACCCTGTTTGCCCGCCAGTTCCGCCGCAGCATGGCAGAATTGGAAGCGAAATAAAGACGCGTCATCCATATATGCAGAGCGACCTGACCGACAAAAAATCGGTCAGGTCGTTTTTTGATTCTGTCCGCCCGGTATCAGCTGAAAGATGCGCTCCGGCTGGGGCGGTGTGCCGCCTGCGGCCATCCATCCGGCAAGAAAGGCCGTGCGCACCATGGAAAACAGGGCGCTTTCTGCGTCGTCGTATTCGTGGCGGTCCAAAAACGCCCCGAACGCCGCTTCAAATTCCTGACTCATCACAGGCAACCCCTCCTGCGCAAATACAATTTGATATGGATATTTTACACCACAATCAGCAAAAATACAACACAGTTTGAGCTTTTGCTTCAAGTGTGTTCATCACAACAGCCCACGCTTTTTATAAAATAGAATCATGAAGTGGGGGAACCGTGATGGATAAACACTATAAGGCATATATACAAATCGGTTTAAATATTCTGCATTATCGGAAAGAACAGGGGCTGACGCAAGAGGCACTTGCCGAAATGACAGGATACAGCCGCAACCAGATACAGCGGGTGGAGACGGCCTATTCAAAGCCCACTGTCGGCCTGTTGCTGGATGTCTCCGAAGCCCTCCACGTGCCCATGGAAAAATTGCTGGAAATGCGCTGAAAAACCCGCCGACCTGATTGGGTCGGCGGGTCTGCTTTTCAAGGGCGTTGCATTTTGGAAGTTTCTGTGTTATTTTATTCTGGGCGCTGTCGAAAACGGCAAGCGGTTAGTCCCCTGGTCTGTCAGGGGCGCTTCTTGCCCCCTGATCTTACGAAAGGGGGGCTGCAATATGAG
>CAKSVQ010000086.1 GCA_934504065.1 uncultured Dysosmobacter sp.
GCTGATCGGCGGCATCCTGATCTCCCTGTGTGCGTCCCTGCTGGGCGTCAGCCTGGTATTAAAACGGTATTCGATGATCGGAGATGGGCTTTCCCACGTATCCTTCGGAGCCTTGTCCATCGCATTAGCCATTGGCTGGTCTCCGCTGAAATTGTCGATCCCGGTGGTGGTGCTGGCGGCATTTTTCCTTCTGCGGATCACGGAAAATGGAAAAGTCAAGAGCGATGCGGCAATCGCCATGATCTCTGCCAGCGCCCTTGCTGTCGGTATTGTGGTGACTTCTCTGACGACCGGCATGACGACGGATGTCAGCAGTTATATGTTCGGCAGTATCTTAGCCATGAGCACTGCCGATGTGAAAATGGCAGCGGTACTGTCTGTAGTGGTGCTGGGACTGTTTGTGTTCTGTTATAATAAAATTTTCGCTGTGACCTTTGATGAAAATTTCGCCAAGGCAACCGGTGTTTCCGTGTCCGGCTACAATGTGCTGATCGCGGTTTTAACAGCGGTGACCATTGTGCTGGGAATGCGGATGATGGGGGCTATGCTTATTTCCTCGCTGGTGATTTTCCCGGCGCTGACCGCCATGCGGTTGTTCCGCAGCTTTCGGGGTGTGATTCTCTGTGCGGCCGTGACGTCGGTGGTGTGCTTCATGGCGGGGCTGACGATCTCGTTCATGTTCTCTACCCCGGTGGGAGCCACGGTGGTGGCCGCCGACCTTGCCGTGTTCCTCCTCTCCTGTCTGCTGGGCGCGCTGCGCCGCAGAAAATAACCTAATTCAAAAAAACGGCGGGGCGCAGAAAATTCTGCGCCCCGCCGTTTTTTTGTCAGCTTGAAAAAGCCTCGCAGAGTTTCGCGCCCGCGGGCGCGAAAGCTGTGAAATCTGTGTTTTTCGGCGGCGTGTACGTCGAAAAACACTCTTTGCGCGGAGCGTGTGTCGCATGACCGCGCAGCGGTCATAAGGCACGTAGCGCAGCGAAACCTCCTCGGCAAAGTGACAAAGTCACTTTGCCGAGAGTTTTCACATCATCTGCCGCTCCCAGAGCTTTTTATATAATCCGTTTTTTCGGAGCAGCTCTTCGTGGGTACCCCATTCCGCCACAGCGCCCTGCTCCATGACATAGATGCGGTCGCAGTTTTTGGCGGTGGTCAGGCGGTGCACGATCAAAATGCTGGTAAGGCTGCCGTCTAGCCCCGCCAATCCCTCCTGCAAGCTGGCCTCCGTCATGGCGTCCAGATGGCTGGCGGCCTCGTCGAGGATCAGCAGCTGGGGCTTTTTCAGCAGCGCCCGGGCGATGGCCAGCCGCTGGCGCTGCCCGCCGGAGAGGTTCATGCCGTTTTCATCCAGCGGCGTGTCGTATCCCATGGGCAGGCGGGCGATGAAATCCTCGGCGCAGCTTGCCCGGCAGGCCGCTTCCACCTCCGCCTGCGAAGCGTCCGGCCTTCCCAGCCGGAGGTTTTTGCCCACCGTGTCGGAAAACAGGAAGGTATTCTGATCCACATAGGCAATGCTTTCGCGGAGTTGCCGGAGGTCGAATCGACAGATGGGCTCCCCGTCCAGCAGAATTTCCCCGCTCTCCGGCTCGTAAAACCGCAGCAGGAGCTTTGCAAGGGTGGTTTTTCCGCTGCCGCTCTCTCCCACGATGGCGATTCTCTCCCCCCGCCGCAGGGTGAGATTCACCTTGCGCAGCGTCAGCTCCCGGTTGCCATAGCGGAAGTCCACGTTCCGCAGTTCCCAGCGCTGCACCTGCGGCAGGGGCTTTGCCGCATCGTCCTGCGCTTCGCTTTGCAGCTCCAGAATGTCGTTAAGGCGGTCGGCCGCCACAAGGGCCGTCTGGATGGTGGGCTGCAGGGCAATGAGATTCTGGATCGGTCCGGTGAAATAAGCCAGCAGCGCGTAAAATGTGATGACCGAGCCCACGCTCACCACCCCCGCAAGAGCCATGGAAAAGCCGATCCAGAGGATGGCCGCCGTGCCCACCATCTCCACGGCGTCCACCACCGTTTCCTGCAAGGCGGCCACGCCGCTGCTGCGCACCACCGCGCTGAGAAAGCTGTGAAACTTCTCCGTGGCCTTTTGCCGGACCTGCTCCTCCGCGCAGGCCGCCTTCACGGTCTCCACGCCGTCGATGCTCTCTTTGAAATAGGATTGCAGCACCGCGTCCCGCTCCATCATGCGGCGGTTGCTGCGCCGGATGGGCTTGCGGAACAGCAGCACCACCGCCGCGTAGACCGCCACCATCACAAACGTCACGAAAAACAGCCGGGCGTTCTGCGTGTACAGGATCACCCCGCAGGCCGCCGCCATCAGCGTGTCCATCAGCAGCGTCAGCGTCGCTGTGGACACTGCCTGCCGGATGGTGGCGGCATCGGAAAAGCGGGAGAGGTATTCGCCCGTCTGGCGGACGGAGACCGACGCCACCGGAAGCGCGATGATATGGTGGTAATAGGACAGCGCCAGCCGCAGGTCGATCCTGCGGGCCAGCAGGATAATGAGGGCGCTGCGCGCAAGCTGGAGCACCGCCTGAAAAAGATACATTCCGATCAGCGCGGGGAACAGCAGGTCAAACCTCCCGGCGTATGCAGCCACCTCGTCCAGCAGTCGGTCAAGGGGACCCTCCTCCCCGTGGTCATGGTCATGCCCGTCCTCCACGGGCTCTGCTGGCTCCACCACCGCCGTCTCCGCATAGTCCGGCATCATGTGATCCAGCACGATCTGAAAGACGAAGGAGCCAAAAATACCGATGGCGGAGATCAGCAGCGAAAGGGCCAAAATGCCCGCAAGCTTGCGCTTTTGCCCCCGCAGCAGCGCAAAGAATTTGGTGAAGCTTCCCCGGGTCTCGTTCCCCTCCTGAAACGCCGCCGTTTTTTCAAAGGTAACGATATAGCCCGTCCAAAGCCGGAAAAACTGCCGCTGCGTCAGCCGCCGCTTGCCCTTGCCCGGGTCGGCGATGAGAAACCGCCCCCGCTTCCGGCCATATACCACGATGTAATGCAGCATTCCCTCATCCGAAACGATGTGGGCCACGAACGGAAAGCAAACCGCGCCCGCTTCCACTTCCCGCGTCAGCTCCTCCGGGCTGCCCTGAAGCGCCGACGCCCGCAGCCCCAGCCGGGCCGCGCCGTCGGTGAGCCCATAGAGGTTCGTGCCGCTGCGGTCAGTCCGGGTCAGCTCCCGGCACCGGGAAATGGGTACCCTGCGCCCATAGTGGGCCGCGACCATGGCAAGGCAGGCCGCGCCGCAGTCCCGCTCGTCGTGCTGCAAGATCACTTTCATATAATACTCCCTCTGCTTAAAAAAGCGGGCAGACGATTCCTGCCCGCTTTTTCAGGTTGCTTTTTGGTGAACGGATAATGCTTAGTAATGCTTCACCTGCTTCTGATAGCCTTTGCCGATGCTATAATGTCTGGCCATTGCCTCGCCCTGTGCCTTGGCATAGGCCCCGCGCTTTCCGAGCAGCCAAACACTCAGGAAAAACACACTGACCTTCTTTCCGCAGATGGGGCAGGAAGTGGAGTAACCGCCGTCAACGGCGCGCAGCTCGGTCTCGTTCAGTTTTTTCATTTTCCGTCATCCTTTCTTTGCAAAAATCCGCGATGGACCTTTATAGCAGGGTGGAATCGTCACCGCACTATGCCTCTTTGCTGTTCCCTACTATACCACAACATTTACTAGAAGTAAATAATTATTGATTTAAAGAAAATTATATTTTACAAAGAAGCTTGATAGCATAGTCAAGAGGTGAAGCTATGCATACTGAATTTCCAGAAAAATACACGCAGCTGGGCCTGAAAATTGCTTACTACCGCAAAAAGGCAGGCTATACGCAGGAGACTTTTGCAGAGCGCATCGGCAAGAGCGTCAATTTTCTGGCGCAGGTGGAGGGAACGGGCACCGTGCGGGGCGTTTCGCTGGAGACGCTGTTCAAGATCGCCTCCTGTCTGGATATTCCCCCCGCCAAGCTTTTGGAGGACGACTGACGCCTCCCGCCCGCCCATCGGCGGGGCGGCGCCCCTCCTTTTCCGGCGGAGGGATACTATATTTTAATAAAATAGCAAAATCCCCTTGCGTTTTTCATAAAACCGTGCTATATTGCATATGTTAGAGATTGTAAGCTGCGGAGTGGACCCCACGGTCCGCTCTTTTTGTTGGTCTTTTTCCCCTTGTTAAAACTGGAAAAAGGCCCGGAGAAAAGGAGGTATTTCCATGAAAAAGATCACGGAGCTCACCGCCGAGCTGGCCGCGCCCGCCATCGCGGAGCAGGGCTGCACCCTCTGGGACGTGGAATACGTCAAGGAGGCGGGCACATGGTATCTCCGGGTACTGCTGGACAAGGAGGGCGGCGTGGACATTCTGGACTGCGAAGCCATCTCCCGCAAGCTCAGCGACCTGCTGGACGAGGCCGACCCCATTGAGGGCAGCTACACGCTGGAGGTCGGCTCCGCCGGAGCGGAGCGGGCGCTCAAGCGCCCCGGCGATTTTCAGCGCTATCTGGGCTCTCCCGTTCTGGTCAAGCTCTACCGGGCGCAGGACGGGCACAAGGAATTTGCTGGGACCCTTTCGGGCTATGACACGTCTGCTGGCAGCGTGACCATCACCGTGGGCACGCAGGAGATGACCTTTGAGAAAAAGGACGTGGCCCTTGTCCGCCTGCGGGTGGAGTTTTAAGATATTCGAACAAGTGGCTTTCGCGTCTGCGGACGCGAAGCTCTGCGAGGCTTTTTTGAGAAGCCGGGGATTTTCGATTCCCGCGCAGCTGATTTTGTTTTCAACTGTCCCATAAAGACGTATTTTAAAAAAGAATAAGGAGAAGTAACATGAGAGGCAAAAAGCAGAAGGAACCTGCCGGCATGAATCCGGCGGAAATCTTCGCGGCTCTGGCTCTGCTGGAGAAAGAGCGCAACATCCCCCAGTCCTTTATGATGGATAAGATCATTCAAGCCATCACCACCGCCTATAAGCGGGACCATGACGGCGTGGAAAACGTCATTGTGGACGTAGATGAAGCCCACCAGACCCTGAAGATGTACGTACAGAAAAACGTGGTGGACGAGGAGGACTATGTCGACCCCGCCAACGAGATGACGCTGGCCGAGGCCAAGGCCCTGTCCGCCAAATACGAGATCGGCGATATTGTGAACATCCCCGTGGACAACACCGAGTTTGGCCGCATCGCCGCGGGCAACGGCAAGCAGGTCATCATTCAGGGCCTGCGGGAGGCCGAGCGCGGGCAGGTGTATGACGAGTTCAACTCCAAGCAGCATGAGATCCTCACCGGTGTGGTCACCCGCATCGACCCCCGCAACGGCAACGTGTCCCTGCGCATCGGCACCGGAACGGAATCCACCGAGGCGCTGCTGATGGCAGGCGAGCAGGTCCCCGGCGAAGAGCTTTCCGAGGGGATGCACGTGAAGGTCTATGTGGTGGACGTGCGCCGCTCTACCCGCGGGCCTCAGATTTTGATCTCCCGCACCCATCCGGGCCTTGTCAAGCGCCTGTTCGAGCTGGAGGTGCCCGAAATTTACGACGGTACCGTGGAGGTCAAGTCCATCGCCCGGGAAGCGGGCAGCCGCACCAAGATGGCCGTCTGGAGCAACGACGAAAACGTGGACCCCATTGGCGCGTGCGTGGGCCCCAAGGGCCAGCGCGTGGGCGCCATTGTGGAGGAGCTGCGCGGCGAGAAGATCGACATCATCAAATACAGTGAGGACGCCGCCGTGTTCATCGCCGCTGCGCTGGCTCCCGCCGACGTGGTGGATGTCTGGATGGCGGACGAGGGCAAGGCCTGCCGCGTGATCGTGCCGGACGACCAGCTGTCCCTTGCCATCGGCAAGGAGGGTCAGAACGCCCGTCTAGCCGCCCGCCTCACCGGATACAAGATCGACATCAAGCCCCAGAGCTATAAAGACCCCGAGGACGGCGTGGACGAGGACAATGTGACCTTCCTCGACGAGGAGGCCCCCCAGTCCCCCGCCGCCGAGACGGAAGAGGCCTGAGGAAAGAAAGGCGGTCCAACCGATGCCGAAAGTGAAAAAAATTCCCCAGCGGCAGTGTGTCGGCTGCCGTGAGATGAAAGAAAAGAAGTCCCTGCTCCGGATGGTACGCTCCCCGGAGGGGGAGGTAAGTCTGGACTTCGGGGGCAAAAAGCCGGGCCGCGGCGCCTATGTGTGCCACAGCGTGGAGTGCCTGAAAAAGGCCCGGAAATCCCGGGCGCTGGAGCGGGCCTTTGAAACGGCCATCCCCGCCGAGGTCTATGACGCCATGGAAGCGGAGCTGGGAGGCGAAAATGGACAGTAACCACATTCTCTCCCTGCTGGGCCTTGCGCTGCGGGGCAAGCGGCTGGCCGTGGGTGAAGAGCCCGTGGAGGCCGTGGCCCGCGCCCGGGACGCCCGGGTACTGCTGCTGGCTTCCGACGCGGCGGACAACACCCGCCGCCGGGTGGAGCATTTTGCGGACGCGGGCCAGTGCCTGTGGCTGCGGCTGCCCTTCACCAAAGAAGAGCTGGGCCGCCAGCTGGGCCGCTCCTCCGTGGCGGTGGCCGCCGTGACCGACGTGGGCCTTGCCGCCGCGCTGGTGGGCAAGCTGGCGCAGCTGGACCCCGCCGCTTACGGCGAAGCCGCCCAGCGGCTGGACGTGAAGGCCAAACGGGCGGCAGAGCGCCGCGCCGAGATGCACGCCCACGAAAAGAACCTCCGTGCCGGACGGCATAAGGCCAAGGCGGCCCCGGCCGCTGAAAAGCCGCAGGCGGCTTCCCCCGCCCGCCCCGCCGGAGACAAGACCAAGCCTGCGGCCCCCCGCCGCAGTTCCCGGCCCTCCAAGGAAAACCGCCCCCGGCCGCGGGCAAATCCTTACGCCCACAGCCGCCCTGTGAAAAAGGGCAAGGGCTCCTTCCGCAAGAAGGAATCGTGAGCGTTTTAACTGAACATTCCCGCTGAAAGAGGTGTATTTGATTGGGTATGGAAAAATACAGAGTGCATGAGGTGGCGAAGGACTTCGGCCTGCCCACCAAGACCATTACCGAGATTCTGACGAAATACGCGACGGCCCCCAAGAACCATATGCAGGTCCTCACCGACCGGGAGCTGTCCTTGATCTTTGATTACCTGACCCAGCACAATCAGGTCTCCAGCATCCAGACGATCTTCGCGGATACGTATCAGCCCAAGGCAGAGCAGCCCAAGGCCGCCGCAAAGCCCGCGGGCAAGGCTGACGCGCCCAAAAAGGACGCGTCGAAGTCCGAGCAGTCCAAGCCCGTCCAGACCAGCGCCCCGGCTGCGGCCAAGCCCGCCGCCGCGCCTGCTGTCACGGCGGCCCCCATCACCACCCGCGTGCCCCAGAAGAAGATCGTGGACACCCGCAAGGGTGGCGACGTGAACCTCGCCAAGTACGACGAGCGTCTGGAGGACCTGGGCGGCGAGCGCGGCGCCCGGATGCAGCAGAAGGCCGGAAAGGAAAAGTTCCGCAACAGCAACCAGCGCCGGGGCGGCATGAGCTTTTCCAACAAGCGCCGTCAGGACGAGGCGGAGAAAATGCGTCGGTTGCAGCTGGAGATCGCCAAAAAGGCTCCCGTCAAGGTGCAGATCCCGGATGAGATCAGCGTGGGCGAGCTGGCCAGCCGCATGAAGAAGACCGGCGCGGAGGTGGTCAAGTGCCTGATGAAAAACGGCGTGATGGCCTCGCTGAGTCAGGTCATCGACTTTGACACCGCCGCCATCATCGCCGAGGAAATGGGCTGCAAGGTGGAAAAGGAAGTCGTTGTCACCATCGAAGAAAAGCTCATCGACGTCTCCGAGGACAAGGCCGAGGATCTGGTGCCCCGCGCCCCCGTGGTGGTGGTCATGGGCCACGTCGACCACGGCAAGACCTCCCTGCTGGATACCATCCGCAATACCTCCGTTGCCTCCGGCGAGGCAGGCGGCATCACCCAGCACATCGGTGCCTATCAGGTGCAGGTGAACGGCAAGCCCATCACCTTCCTTGATACCCCGGGCCACGAGGCGTTCACCTCCATGCGTGCCCGCGGCGCCATGATCACCGACATTGCCATTTTGATGGTCGCCGCGGACGACGGCATCATGCCCCAGACCGTGGAGTCCATCAACCACGCCAAGGCTGCGGGCATTCCCATCATCGTGGCCATCAACAAGATCGATAAGGAAAACGCCAACCCCGACCGGGTGCTCCAGCAGCTCACGGAGTACGGTCTGGTGCCCGAGGAGTGGGGCGGCGAGACCATCGTCTGCAAGGTTTCCGCCAAGAAGAACATCGGCATTGACAACCTGCTGGAAAATCTGGTGCTGCTGGCTGAGATTCAGGAGCTGAAGGCCAACCCCAACCGGGCGGGACAGGGCACCGTGATCGAGGCCCGACTGGACAAGGGCCGCGGCCCCGTCGCAACGCTGCTGGTGCAAAACGGCACCCTCAAGCAGGGCGACATCATCATCGCCGGCACCGCCGTGGGCCGCGTGCGCACCATGCTGGACTATAAGGGCAACCGCCTTACCGAGGCAGGCCCCTCCGTCCCCGTGGAGATCGCGGGCCTTTCCGAAGCACCTTCCGCCGGCTCTCCCTTCTTCGCCGTGGCGGACGAGCGCATGGCCCGCGAGCTGGTGGAGCAGCGCAAAGCCGAGGAAAAGGCCAAGGCCGCCGCGCCCATCCAGAAGGTCTCTTTGGAGAACCTCTTCGACCAGATCCAGGCAGGCGAGCGCAAGGAGCTGGCCCTGATCGTCAAGGCCGACGTGCAGGGCAGCGTGGAGGCCGTCAAGTCCTCTTTGGAAAAGCTCAGCAACGACGAAGTCAACGTCCGCGTCATTCACGGCGGCGTGGGCGCCATCAACGAGTCCGACGTGATGCTGGCCGCTTCCTCCAACGCCATTATCGTTGGCTTTAACGTCCGGCCCGATGCCGCCGCCCGCGACGGCGCCCAGCGCCAGAACGTGGATATGCGGATGTACCGCGTGATCTATGACTGCATCGACGAGATCACCGCCGCCATGAAGGGCATGCTGGCCCCCAAGTACCGCGAGGTGGTGCTGGGCCACGCCGAGGTGCGCCAGACCTATAAGGTCTCCGGCATCGGCACTGTGGCGGGCTGCTATGTGACGGACGGCAAAATCGTCCGCGCCTGCTCCGTCCGCGTGGTGCGGGACGGCATCGTGATCCACGAGGGCGCGCTGGCCTCCCTAAAGCGCTTCAAGGATGACGCCAAGGAGGTCGTGCAGCGCTTCGAGTGCGGCCTGACCGTTGAGAAGTTCAACGACATCAAGGAAGGCGACATCATCGAAGGCTACACCATGGAGGAAATCCCCAGATAAATATTCGAATTCGAAAAAGTGGCTTTGCCACTTTTTCGAGGAGGCTTCGCTGCGCTCTGCGCCTCGGTTGGCCGCGATGCGGCCAATACGTCACCGTCGCGGCGATACGATTCCCGGCGCTGTTTGCGCCGCCAATCGTGCCGCTTCCTCGAAACAGCCTCGCTTCATCCGCCGCTGGCGGCGCTTCGGCTGTTTCCACTCGCTCCGCGCAAGGAGGAACCAGTGAAACGCTTTTCACTGGTGACGGAAATACTGGGAGGCCCGCAGGCCGAGACAG
>CAKSVQ010000087.1 GCA_934504065.1 uncultured Dysosmobacter sp.
TCGGATACGTTCTCGCAGGCAAACAGCAATGCGCTGTCGCCGTCGGGTTTGAAAAGCCGCGCGTTTGTCTTGCCGTTGACGTTGCCGAAACGCTTTACGAATCTGTCGTACTGTGCGTTCAGTTTCCGCTGTTCGCGCTCCAAGATTTCATCGGAACAGCCCTCCACCTGAATATCCAAAACGTAGCGCAGTTGTTTGCGCAGGTCTATCATATCGGCGATACGCTGATATGCGTCTTTCGGGAAAGGCGGCAGAGGTTGCTCCACCATGCTGTCCCCGACGCGCATATACACCTTGCCGTTCACCGCTTTCAGGTTCATCGGCTTGACGTCGTAATCTACCTCGATTTCTTCTTTTGCGTCCGCTTCTTCCGTGTATTCGGGATTGATATAAAAGTCTTTCGGCAATCGGCTTATCGCTTCGCTTATTGCTTCCGATAACTCTCTGCCGTCAGGCTTTACCGTAACGTCCTCCGCGCCGTAAAGTCCCGTTTCTTTGGCAAACGTGCCGAGTACCATTTCAGGGTGTCGGATATAGTAGTTGTTTACTTCAAACCCCTCTTCGGTCTTGCCCGTGGAAAGCCATTCCGTGTTTTCCACGTTTGCATTGATTGCTTCTTCTCGTTTCCGAAAAAACAGAATATCCGTTACGACTTCGGTATTTGCCGTTTTCTTGAACGCCGTATTCGGAAGTCTTACTGCGCCGATAAGTTCCGCTCTGTCCGCGATGTACTTTCTGACGGACGGATTGAGTTTATCCAATGTCCCTTTGCTCGTGATGACCGCCATAAGTCCGTTCGACTTTATCTTGTCGATGCCTTTGGCGATAAAATAGTCGTGAATCAGGAAATGGTGTTTGTTATAATCCGGATCGAATACGCCGTAACCGCCGAACGGTACGTTCGTTACCATAAGGTCAAAGGAATTGTCCTGAAAACAGG
The DNA here is from genome assembly GCA_934504065.1 of uncultured Dysosmobacter sp. Taxonomy (GTDB): domain Bacteria; phylum Bacillota; class Clostridia; order Oscillospirales; family Oscillospiraceae; genus Oscillibacter. The sequence goes on from CAKSVQ010000087.1 coordinate 941, forward strand.
TTTCTTCAAACCCCTTGATTTGTATTCTTGACTGCGGATACAGTTTGGTAGCGATTCTGCCCGTAATACGGTCAAGTTCCACACCGTACAAATGCGCGCCGTCCGAGATTTCCTTCGGCATAAATCCGAAAAAATTACCCGTTCCCATTGCCGGCTCTAAAATGCGGTTGTTGCCTTTTACGCCGAACCGGGAAAGCGCCCGGTAGATACCCCCGATGACTTCCTTGCTTGTATAATGCGCGTTGAGAACGCTGCCTTTTGCCGCCGCGTATTCTTCGTCCGTCAGAACGTTTTTCAATTCCGCGTACTCTTTTTGCCAAGCGGTATTGTGTTCGTCAAACGCTTGCGCCAAACCGCCCCAACCGACGTATCCGGACAATACTTTCCTTTCTTCCGCCGTTGCCGCTCTGTTCTCACGGTACAGGCGGTTGACGAGTTTTATCGCTTCAACGTTATTTTTGAAACGCTGTTTCGCTCCGCCAAGTTCTGATTGGTCGAAACCGATTTCGGTAAGGTCGGTGTTGCCGTTCTCGATAGGCTTGAGTTCTCCGCTTTCGATACGGCTGTCCCATTCGGCGTCTTCCTCTTCGTCCAAGTCGTGAACGATAGTTGTATTTGTTTCAACACTTTCGTGCGCTTGCCAATACTGTGTGTTCCAATGCGCAAGGGATTCATTCAGGATTTTGTCCCAATCTTCATAGAACTTATCCTTTTCTTCGTCCGTAAGTTCGTTGAACTGAATATACCTGCCTTTCATATCAGGTCTGTCCGTGTTCACATAACTACTCGTGAAATAATCGTTATCCCTTTTCAGAATTCCCTTATCGTACAATTCTCGTAAAGGCACGTTTTTATCGGCGTCCTCTTCGTAACAGTAATAGCCCTGTTCGATAAAGCCTTCCGATAACGCCTCTGCCGACAGAATATGCGGTGCGAGAATTTGAGGAATCATAATGCCGCCGTGACCTGCCGTCGAAACAAAGTAGATACCGTTCTTGATTACCGTGCAGGACTGTACTTCACCCCAAGGCGAATCATACGGTTGACTCATATCCTTTGAGAAAAACTCTTCTGCAAACACCCTGTCCGTTTCGGTAAGCTCTTTGAAACGGTTAAACTTAGCAACCGTTCCCTGATGTTCGTGCTTCCTTGTGGTCTCTTCCCCTGATTCAGGTTCGTCCTTGTAATTCCAAAGATATTGCGTGTAGTAATTGACGTCAAAGCCGTCGTCGTTCATTTCCACGTCGGATACTTCTTCACGACGACACAGTTCTTCGGCTATTTCCTTTCTGTGGATACGGGCAAATTCTTCGTGTTCTTTGAGTTCGTCAAAGAACGCACAATAGTTGCCTTCCGTGCTTTCCCTTATCCCTTCGGAAATGATGCCGTTTGCGATTTTTCGGATTCTGCCTCTTTCTTCGGGCGTTTGCTCGTTTCCTGCAATCAGGGATTCGATATACCGTCTGTCAAACGTTATCTCTATCCTTTGCATGGAAAGATCAACGTTTTCTACGCCCTTTTGCTTTAAGCAATATTTTGAAAATTCGTCGCGGTAGTCTTTCAGAAATAGATATTCGTTTTCGGGAAGTTCGTCTGCCGTTACCGTCAGGACAACGTTTTTTTCGTTTGACGGTTTATACCCGTCTGCGCATTGCCTTGTAAAACGGTCAACGTAGTCTTTTACTTTTTCTTCTCTTTGACGGATTCTTTCCTCCCTTGCTTGCCATACCGGGCAATAAGGAAGTTTGAACGATATGCTCAGATAGGGATAATTCGTATTTGCGGCTGAAATTACTTCGTCATATTTTTCGACTTCTTTTATAATCTCTTCCGTATGTTGAGAGTAGAATATCAAGCCCTCGTCCAAGAATCCCGGATAATCGCTATACCTTTCGCTGTATGTATGCGCCGTACCGTATTCGACGATTTGCCTTGCCATTACTTTGACAAGTTCTTCATCGCCGTTTGCGCTTTTTCGCTCGTTGCGGAATCTGACAAGGGTTTCATACTCTTTCATTTCTTCTTCATTGAGATAGTTACCCTCGTCGATAAGGTTGGCAATTTTGACTGCCGCCTGATCCCATTTCAGCGATACGGCTATCGTTTCTCCCGTTTCCTTGTCCTTTTTACTGAAACGGATACCCTTGCCGTCGTGCATTTCGTCGATGCCGTCAGAACCGCCGCGCCCGCCGACTCCATACTCTTTACTCAAAAAGCGAACAAAATCCTGCTCATACGGGTTCTTCTGATACTCATCGTAAATTCGTATCTTACTGCCGCTTACGTTGCTCCCGCCTTTGAGTATGTATTCCGTAAGTTCTTCTTCCGCCGTCTTTGGTTCCAATTCGTCAAAGAACGACTTTTGTCTGCTCGGTTTGTTTCGGCGTTCCCATATCGGTCGCCCTTTCTTTTCGCTTTTCTCCTCCTTTTTGGCTTGCTTTTCTTCTTCGTAATCGTAGTCAACCGTTTCTTCGTCCTCGTTGTAGTCCGATTCTTCGGCTTCATTCCAATCTTCTTCGTCGGGTTCGTCATCTTCGTCGCCATAGTCGTCCGTTATAGGGAAACGGGTGTCAATCTCTCCGACGTAATCGGGCTGTTCCTCGTCCGTCTGTTCCTGTTCGGTATCGAACGGGTTGGGTTCATCGTCGTCTATTTCGATGAGTTCGGGTTTCGGTTTCTTCGGCTCGTCGGTTTGTCCGAGAGCTTCGGCACGGGATAGAATTTTTATCGGCTCGTTTTCGCCCTCGACTACCACCACGCTGCTTTGTTCAAGCAGTTTTTCAAGGTACGTTTCCGTAACGTGATACGGAAAACCGCACATCGGCACTCTTTCGGGAAGTCCGACGTTCCTGCCTGTGAGCGTTAAACCGAGAATATTTGCGGCTTGTTCCGCTTTTTCGCCCATAATCTCGTAAAAATCGCCCATTCGGTATGCAACGATACTGTCGGGGTTGTCCCTTTGTACCTGCAAATACCTACGATAGAACGGGGTAACACTGCTTTCTCCTTCCGTTTTTACGTGTGTTTCGTCCGATTTTGGAATCACGGGTTCGTCCGTAACCGTTTCTTCTTCCGTATCGTCGATAACGGGAACTTCGCTTTGCTTGTTCAGCACAGCGTCGTTGACGTCTTGCTGTAAGACTTCCGTCGTTTTCAATATTTCACGGAAAAGGTCTGCGTTCTCGGATAAACCGTAAGGGTAACCCTTTAAGGTAATTCCTCTGTCTTTCGGAAAACCCGTCGTAGAATAAAGCAAATAGGTTACGCCTTCTGCAATCAGACGGTTCCTGTCCTCATCCTCGGTAAAAAATTCGTTCTGACCGAGGTAATTGACTACGCCCGAAAGCATAATCCTGTAATCGCCGCGGTTGCTGCCTGCTATCTCCGTGCCGTTTACAAGGTCTAATCCGTCCAAAATCTTTTTGACGGGATTGATACTTCTTCGGTAGCGGTTGTCGCCGTGCGTGTCCGACACGTCAAACACGAAGCGTTTGCTTCCGTCGTTGTCGTAATACGGAATCCCTTTTCTGCCTTTCGTTACTCTGCGCCCTTGCGCGTTCCATTCTTCAAATGAAAAACAGATGCTTGCGCTTGGTCTTTCAATGACGATCTGACACGCGTCGTGCAAGGCGATATGCGGATTGTTCGCTACAAATCGGTAAAAGGTTTTCAGTCCCTCGCCGCTTGTCAGCATCTCCTGTATCGCCCGGTTTCTGTCAGACAGTCTTTTCATCTCACTCAATTTTTCTTCCACCTCCTTTGTCTTTCTTTCTGTAACGGTAATTCTTTTCCGAACACTTCAAAGTAAACCTGTTGTCGGAGTTCAAAGGTCGGAAAATAAATAACGAAGCACGCCGACGACGCTCCCATGAGTCTGATCAGTATCCGCAGTTGTTCTCTATTAAAAAGTTGTTTTTCTTTGAGTTTGCAGAGCAGATCTTCCTCTTTCATATTCAGACGTGCCGCTATTTGGCTCGTTGTATAGCCGTTCTCTTTTACCCAAGAGGTAAACGCTCCGATCCGAAGGGAATATCCCTTTATTTTCGTTCTGTCGATTTCTCCCTGTTCGGGTAAATATGTATTCTTGCTTTCGGTCATTGCTTTGCCTCCTGTTCTGTCCGTTTTTTGTTCGGGATTCATATCCCCTCACTACTATTGGAAAGTTAGAAGGCAAAACTTAATGGTTTTGGGAAAACTTTTTTAATTTTTTTTCAAAATTTTTTTGAGTGACATATAAATCCTATCCATTGACTGCGATACTGCCGCCTCGGTAATACCGTAATATTCGGCAACCTCCGCTTGCGTTTTTTCTTCAAAGAAAATCATTAGTACCATTTCTCGTTGACGAGGTTTCAGCTTCTCTATGGCCTTTTGTATCCGTACTTTCAATTCGTTCTGTTCGCTGGCACGTATCATCTGTTCTTCCGGCGACGGCGTATCATCCGCAGGCTCGAAACCTGTTTCTTCATACATCTCATCGAGTGAAGAACATTTTTCGTAATATGTATCCTCCGACTTTGCAAAGCGATCCGTTTCACGGTTCAGTATTTTTACTGCTTGTTCCTGTTCTACGCTTTCTACTTCTACTTTTGCTACTTTGTAGCGATTGAGTTTGTAATAGACTTTCTTTTTCATTTTGAAATCCTCCGATTTTTGCGTTTTCTCAGTATTGAAGAAATTTTCGCAATCGGACAGATTTCTGCCCCAAATAGAAAAAGCCCGACTGCGAGGTAAAATCCTCGCAATCGGGCATAATAGGCATCAAAAAAGAAGCCTGACAAATAGAATAACCCTATGCTTTCAGGATTTTACTATCTGTCAGACTCCTCTTAACCTTCTCATTAAGTCCAGCCTCATAACAAGATGTCAGTAAAGGAATACAACGGCACTCCTTTACCCGCTGCTATTCAGTTTTCTTTTTTATTTAAGCGTGTTGCTTTAACTGCTTGTCCTGCGTTGTCGTAAATATCGGCTTTTTGCTGATATGTATATCATCTTCTTCGATGATAACGGAAGCAAATTCTCCGCACTTCGGACACTCCATTTCCACCTTGGTTCCGTTTTCGCCTTTACAAAGACGTCGACCGCATTTCGGACACATTGCATATTTCATTGAATACAACCTCCTTCCTCCCAAGCCTTACATCCGATTTGAATTTAAGCAACTGTTCAAGCATGGTCGGGATAACTCCAATGCAACAGTCGCTCATCGTCCGTAATTTCTATATCTTTGCGCTTTCGGGGCGTAAAGCGCATCAATACCTTAATCATATATCTTGATACAACTGACCAAGACTCCCTGTATCTCGCAATCCTTTACGACAATATCTTTCATCTCTTTGTTTTCGGGATGCAGAATGACTTTGCCGTTTCTTCTGAAAATACGTTTCAAAGTCGTTTCGCCGTTTATCATTGCCACGACAATCTCTCCGTCATCTGCCGTGTTTTGCTTGCGGATAACTACGAGGTCGTCTTTTTTGATACCTATGTCAATCATACTGTCGCCGAACGTGCGGAGCATAAACAAGTCGCCGTTTCCGAAAATAGAGCGCGGAAGCGCAAAACTTTCTTCGATATTTTCTACCGCGTCAACAGGTTGTCCGCAGGCGATAGAACCCACAAGCGGCGCAATCGCAACTCCGCTCGGCTTCAGCTTCGGCGGCACGGAGATATTGCCGATTCGCGTCCTTTCGATTCGTCCCTCTCTTTCAAGCGCCAAAACGTATCTCTGTACAAGATTGAGAGAACTCATCCCCACGCCGTGCATAATCTGACGGTAGCTCGGTGATTTTCCGTTCTTCTTCTGATATTCGGTGATATAGTTCTCCACCCGTTCCAAGGTGTTCGGGTTTAGCGTTCTCATTGGTAAGTCCTCTTTTGTTCTTATATTGAACTTTGCGTTCAATTTAGATTGTGAGCGTATTATACCATTTCTTTTTGATTATTTCAAATTTTCAGTTCCAAAAATTTGGCATTGAAAGACTTTTTTATGAATTTTTTCAAAAAAATTTGCTCCCACCGAAGTGAGAGCATCTTTTTTACGGGCTAATATACTTCTTTTATCTTTGCTACAAAGTCTGAAAACTCCGTAACTACCTTTTCAGGAGCTTTGATTTTGACCTTTCCCTGCGTTCCGACGATCCACGCAAAGAACGTTTTCGATACCTGAACGGCTACGTCAACCGTATATGTATTGTCGTCAATCTTTCTGATTCGTATATCGTCCCCGTAACGGTCGAACATATCCGAAAGAATTTTCGGCGTAAAAAGAAGGGTTACTTTTTGCGTTTCTCCGCCGAACATTGAAAACACCTGCTTTCGGTATTCTTCCGTATTGAATAACTCGTATTCCGGGTGCGGTTCGCGCTCCGCTTCTTCGACCTTTACGTTCTCCATTTTGTCAAGGCGGTACGTTACCATGTCGTCGTGTCCGTTTGAGAAACACAACATATAATAATTATCCCTGTTCCATACCATAAACGCAGGATTGACCATATATCTGTCGCCGTTCTTTCGATAGACTTTTTTATGCTTCTCGTCATAGTCGAAATACAAGAAAGAAATTTGCTTGTTTTCTTCTATTCCGCGCTCTATGGCGTCCACGTTGTAAATCAAAGACGAACTTCCTTTTCTGCTTTTATCCAACGAAATAATATGCTTTGAAAGATTCTCTGCCTGATGGGAACACAGCGTACCTGACAATTTTTCAATCATTATATTTTTCTGCGTAGAAGTCAGTTTGGACGCCTTGATGACGTCTGCAAGCATAACGACTTCCGCCGTTTCAAGCGGACGGCTTACGACGTAATAATAGTAATACTTTTTCTTATAGGATAAAACCTCATAGCCGTATTTATTTAATGCTGCCACGTCCGTTGCAACAACTTTACGCATTACGTTGATTCCGCGTTTTGCAAGCTCTTCGCGTATCTCGTCAGAGTTCATTGCGTGATTTTCGTCTGTGTTTTTACACAGAATATCCCATAGAACAAGCAATTTGATTTTATGTACGTCGTTTGCCATAGGATTCTCCTTGAATTAAACGTAAATGGATTGTCGTTATTACAGTATTTATTCGGGTAACAGCTCCGCGGTAATTTCAAATGTTTTTAAGTTGACAATCACGTCGTACGTTCCGGGTTGCTTAAAATAATTGCTCATCAGCACGTTCATAGTGTCCACGACGGTCAAATCATACGTTCTGTATTTTGCCGTATGAAAATCCGGTATTCTCGTGGTGTACTGCGTCGTTACGACTATTCTTTGACGGAAAACGTAAGGAACGTCTGATTCGTAAGGCTGTAACGTGATAAAATCCGTACCGTCGTAATAAACGCAACTGTATGTAGCCGTGTCGGGATTGAGCAGCTCAAGGCGCACGACGTAAGTTTTTTTATTGATATACACATTATAAAGACCGCCGACGTTTACCGTAACGATCGTTTTTCTTGCCGATGCAAGTTTGTTGTTTATATTCCATTGTTACCCTCCATAATTTCTGATCGTTGTCGCCTCGACTATTATATATCTATTCTTCCCAAAATGGTATAGGCTTTTATTTTTGTAATGCTGCAAAACTTTTGCTTTCCTGTTGTAATATCCGTCTGTTTCCAGTTCAAAATAGTTCCTCCTCTCTAATACTGATTTTATCAATGATATTGCGCAATAGCAAGCAATGAACGCTTGCATTGCGCAAGACATTACATTATCTTCTGAAACATATGGCGAACCTTATCTAAACGGCTGTTCGGGCGGCGTGGCTGAAACACAGGCTCGCCGGAAGTTTCCTGATACCCTTTTAATTCTGTAAACTCCATAATCAAAACAAATTTGGCAGTCTGTCACTCCCCAGCCATATAAGCCCTGCTCCATTCCATAACGCACCCCCTCCATGACGGCATTTTGAAAACTTTGGTTTAAATATCCGAGAGATACCTCGCTTTTATATTGTGTTCCGCTTCCAATAGGAAGCGGTGTTACAGTCAAACCAATAGATGCCCAAAACGGATTCGGCGGCACTTCAATATGAATCGTGCAGCTCGCTTTTTTTTGCGGTCTTTCCAGATAAATAACCGAAGGCTCTTTCGTAACCACGCCCACATGATATTTTTCTTCTAATAGCGAACAAATAACTTCTAACTGTACTTTTCCCAAAAAAGATAACATGATCTCATGGGTAACAGTATCAATGTCAAAATGCAAAAGAGGATCTGTATCAGCGATCTCTACGAGGGCATTTAACAGGGCTTCCCTTTGCTCCGGCTTTTGCGGCTCTACGGTTGTCCGAAGTAATGGCATGGGATCATCGATCCGTGTTTTTTGAGGTAAGAGTTTTTCGTTTCCCAGAATGTCGTTCAGTTTCAAAGTATCATCAGCTAAAACAACAATTTCTCCCGGATCAGCATGGTCAGCCGGGACGATTTCACCATTTAACGGAATACACATTTCTGTAATCTTTATTTTTTTCTTTTTTGACAGCGGCAGCTCATCCCGTAAATGGAGCGTCCCATGATACAGGCGTAAATAAGTAAGCCGTTTTTTCCGGTCTGTATACTCAACCTTAAAAACATATCCACATAATTCAGACTGAATATCGTCTGTTTCTGTAATGAAAGTTTCTG
>CAKSVQ010000088.1 GCA_934504065.1 uncultured Dysosmobacter sp.
GTCACCGTGCCCGCCATGACGGAGCAGCAGCTGCGCTATAACCTGCCCTATGAGTTCCGGGACTTTCTGACGGAGGAAAAGAACCGCTATTTCTTTGATTACTCCATGCAGAACATGCTGATGGACGAAGAGGGCCAGCCGGAGAAAATGGAGCTTTTCGCCTGCGCCATGCTCAAATCTGCGGTGGAGGAATACCGGAACATGTTCCGCCGGGCGGGCTTCAAGCTGAAGGTGCTCACCCCCACGGAAAGCGCGTATAGCGCTTTGCTTGCTGACTATATCCGCCGCGAGGGCGGAGGGGAAGAGACGGACCGCTGCATCATTTCGCTGGGCCACCGCAGCGTGTACCTTTACATCTTCCACGGCAGCACCTTTGATTCCCGCCGCGGCGTGGAGCTGGGCGGGGCCGATCTGGACGCCCAGATCGCCGACCATTGCAGCGTGGACATTCACGTGGCCCACAGCTATAAGCACAGCAATTATAACGACGTGCTGCATTCGGATTACGCCCATGACCTCTATGCCCGCATGGCGGGCGAGATCGTCCGGGCTGTGAATTTTTACAACTACAATAACCGCGACCGGGAGCTGCGGGACCTGTATCTCTGCGGCGGCGGCGCGGGCATCGAGCCCCTTTGCACCACCATTGCCGAGACCACCCGGCTGAACATCCATCCGGCGGCGGAGCTGCTGCCGGAGGGCTGCCGCCCGGAGGAGAGCTGGCTGTATCTGCGGGCCATCGCGGGGGTGTTTGAGAGCTTCCGGGGAGGGAAACGATGAACGAAGTCAAGGAGAAAAAGCGCCCCGCCCGGGTGCATGGTCGGTATCCCCGCAAGATCGGCATCAACATGAACATGCGGGAAAACCGTACCCGCGAGCTGGTCACGCTGGCCGTGGGCGGCGTGCTGATCGTGATTTTGTGCGCCGTGACGGCCAAGTTCGGCGTCATCGACCAGTTCCAGCGTCTTTCCGCCGCGCAGGGGGAATATGAAAGCGTCCACAGCCAGTATCTGGACGTGGAGCACCAGCTGGAGGACTATGACCGGGTGCTGGCGGAATACCGCACCTATTCCACCGACTGGATGAACTCCTCGGAGGATTCCGAAAGCGAAAACGCCGACCTCTATGCCGCCGTGGACCGCCAGAAGGTGCTGGACCTTGTGGAACAGGACATGATGACCCGGGGCACGGTGAACTCGGTGTATGTTTCCGGGAATCTGGCCGTGGTCACCATGTCCGGCATGAGTCTGGACGGGATTTCCAGCATGTTTCAGAAGATCAGCGACAGCCCCATTGTTGCAAACGTGGAGCTGAACATGGCGGAGACGGAAAAGGAACACCCCGCTTCCATTTTGAATTTCTCGCTCAGTATTGAGCTCACCGGGGAGGTGGCCCAATGAACCGGGAACTGACCGGCCGGGAAAAGGCCATGCTGCTCATCTTCATCGTGCTGGTGATCGTGCTGGGGTACTATAAGCTGATTTTAGAGCCCATCAACGATCAGGTGGCCGATTACCGCGAGAGCACCTCGCAGGAGCAGACCGAGCTTGCCACCGAGCTTGTCCGCTTGCAGCAGATGCGGAAGATGGAGCAGTCCGTCGAGGAGCTGCGCCAAAGCGGCAAGGCCAAGCCCATCCCCGCTTACAGCAATTCGCGGCCGCTGATGGTGGAGCTGCACCGCATTCTGGCCGCCGCCACCGACTATTCTCTGGACTTCTCCGCAGGCGTTTCCGAGGAGGATTACATCGTCCTGCGGCCCATCAACCTGACCTTTACCACCGGGACCTACGCCCAGAGCCGCGCCATTATCGACGCGCTCAGCGGCAGCGACTACCTCAACAAGATTTCGGACCTGAACATTCAGGTCAAGAAGGAGAATGCAAGCGGAGTGGAGACCTCCATGGTCATTACGTACTTCGAAGTAAAGCAATAACCCGTTACAAGGAGATATACGCGATGAAAAGGGCAAACAGATTGGACAATCATGGCTTTACACTGCTGGAATTGCTTCTGGTGGTGGCGATCATTGTCACTCTGCTTGCCCTTGCTCTTATTCCGCTGACAAAATATCAAAAGGAGTTCCGCCAGACCGAGCTGGACAGCAAGGCCGAGCTGGTGTTCACCGCCGTGCAAAACCGCATGACGCAGCTGCAGGCCGCGGGCATGGAGACCCTGTACGCCAAGGACGCCGACGGCGTTTCCAAGCTGGGCCTCATTCCCCGCTGGAACAGCGACGAGCGGATCGACGAGAATACCCTCTACTATGTCACCTCGCAGGACCGGGACAGGGAAGGCAGCGCCGCCCGGGCCATCTTCCCGCCGGAGCAGGCCGATGCCGAGCTTTGGAGCGGCGACTGGGTGGTGGAATTCGACCCGGAGAGCAGCAGCGTGTACGCCGTGTTCTTCGGCGGCGACGACATGGCCCAGCGGTATACGCCGGAGGGCTTTAACGTGCTGCGCAGCCGCACCAACCGTCTGGACGACGGCGCGCGGGTGGGCTATTACAGCGGCGACACCGTGGAGGTTGTCGAGACCGGAAAGCTGGAGCCGTATGTGGAGGTCATCAACGCCGACCACTTGCAGCTGCGGGTGACCTGCGCCCCGGCGGGCGTGAAGGACCTGAAGTTCAAGGTCCAGCTCTGGGAGCTGGACGCCGACGGCAACACCGTGGGCAGCGGCGTGAGCATAGAGCTCAAGCAGGGCGTGGACGGCGACACGGTGGGCTGGGTCTCGCCCAACTATGTGGCCACCATGACGCTGGACAGCCTGCGTGACGGGATGCGCTTTGGTCAGCAGTCCCGCTTTAAGGACCTGACCCCCGGCAAGAATCTGAAGATCACCGTCACCGTTTCCAGCGACGACCCGCTGATCGACTCGGCCAGCCGCACGGTGAAGACCAACAGCCTCTTTGCCGATCTGGAAAACGACAATACCGCCGTGGTGAGCTATGGCCGCCACGTGCAGAATCTGGACAGTGCCTCCGGCCTGCCCGATACCATCACGCAGGCCGTGCAGCGGCAGGACATCGACTTTTCCGCCGACGGCGACGACGAGTGGCAGACCCTGTATCCGAAGACCAATCGGCAGGACGAGGTGCGCTTCCGGCCCATTTCCAACAAGAACCTGACCCTGTTTGAAAACGAGAATATTTCCACCATCCCCGGGCAGGAGATGTATTCCGTGATCTACGATCTGCCTGTGGCCGTCAGCGGCGGCGTGGGCGGTTTGTTCGGCACGGTGGACGACGAGCTGGAGCTGCGGAATCTGCGGCTTTGCGGCGTGCAGGCGGTGAGCGATACCACTGCCACCAGCAGCGTGGGCGCCCTCGCGGGCGACGTGCAGGGCAAGCTGAATGTCATCGGCTGCGAGACGTATCTCAGCCGCAGCCGGGGCCATCTGGATGACGCGGAGCAGGAGTGGCTTAAGGGCAGCATCGTGGGCGGCCTTGTGGGCCACGTGGCCCGGGGCGCGGAGGTCACCATGGAGGATAGCCTTGCCGCCACCGTCCTCTCCGGCACGGAGGCCGCGGGCGGCCTTGTGGGCATGAGCGAGGGCGATCTTACCGTGGACCATTCCTACGCCGACTGCTATGTCAGCGCGGAAGACGGCGGCACGGCAAGCGGCCTTGTGGGCCTTGTCTCCACCGGGAGCGGCTTTTCCGTGACCAATGCCTACGCGGCGGGCTTCCTCACCGGGGATACCACGACGGGCCTTGCGGGCGCTGACCTGAGCGGCAAGTATAAGCTGGAAAATGTTTACACGGCCTGCGCTCCGCTGGAGGGCGACAAGCTGACGTATTCCACCGTGCGCTCCGGCGCGGCGACGGGAACGCTTTACTACCTGTGCGACGGCGAGGAGAACGCCGCCGGAGTGCAGCGCAGCTGGAGCGGCAGCGCCGACCGTGCCACTGCGGCGGCGGAGCTGGGCGAGGCGTTCACCGACGAGACCGGCGGACTGAACACCGTGGCCTATAACCTGAAAGTGAACGGCCTTGTGACCTATACCTATCCCAAGCTGACGAACCTGACTCATTACGGCGACTGGAAGGCCAAGTTTGAATCCGGCGCACTGGCCTATTACGAGGTCTATACCTCCGGCACCGGGTATGTTTACGGCTTCTTTGGCGGCAACAAGGACGAGCTGCGGGACCTGCCCATCGTGGGCGACGGTTACGGCGCGGTATACTCCGGGACCTCCCGCCCGGAGGACGTGACGGTGACGGTGGGCGGCACGGTCGTGACGCTGCGGGGCGCGACTGCTTTCCGCATTGTGGGCAAGGACGGCAACACCTATTGGCTGATGCCCCTGCCCACGGAGGTCGTGAACCCCACCAGCGCGGTGGAGAACTTCTACGAAACGGCCAGCGCCAACGGCGCGACCTATTCCTTCAACCCCCACTTTGCAAAGACCGTGACGGGCGGCAAGGCCACGCTGGATAAGCAGGTGGAGCAGACCATCAGCATCCGCACGCCCCGGCAGCTTTATAACCTCAGCAAGTATTACGACGGCTATCGGGAAATCGTCTCGGACCGGGCGCTGTTCCAGCAGGAGCGGGAGCTGGATTACGCGACCTACCTTTGGACGGAGTATTCGCTGGAGACGGCCACCGTCAAGGCCCAGCGCCCCATCGGCAGAACGGCGGAGAGCTCTTTCCGCTATGACTATAACGGTAACAGCCATGTCATCACCAATGTGACCGTGACCGGGAATCTGGATTATATGGGACTGTTTGGTTGCAATCAGGGCACGCTGCGCAACATCGTGCTGGCAAAGGACGTGGCCGTGGGCGAGGAAGCGCCCACCATCCGCATCTCCGCCAGCCTGCGCACGGCCTATCTTGGCGCGCTGGCAGGCCGGAACGAGGGCGTCATCACCAACTGCGCCGTTTCCGGCTATCAGCTCCGGGTGCAGGCATATCGGGCCAGCACCATGTATGTGGGCGGCCTTGTGGGCTATAACAGCGGGCGCATCCGCAGCTGCGGCGCGGATTTCCCCCTGATTTACGGTGCCACGACTTATGCCACAGTCTATATCGGCGGCTTCGCGGGCGGCGGCACCGGACAGGTGCGCCAGAGCTATGCCATCGGCGCGGCCAACGTGGAGGAGATCAAGGGCGACGACAGCGTGACGCTGGCCGGATTCATGGCCGAAAACGGCGGCTCGATCCGGGACAGCTATTGCGCGGTGTCGCTGGTGTCGGCCTCCGGCGCGGCGGTGCGTGGCTTCTCGATGGAGGGCGGCAGCGTGACCGGGTGCTATTACCTGGACGGCGGCACGTACTCCTTCCGGGACAAGATCGCTTCTTACGACGCGCAGCGGGTCAGCGGCGCGACAGCGGTGACGGACGAGGAGCTGATGGCCCTTTCCATCACGGGCTTTGGCACGGCGGACGAGACATATTGCCACGCGGCCACGGCGGGGGAGGACTTCCCCTATCCCGCCAGTGTGACGGCGGGCGGCGCGCGGGTGCACTACGGCGACTGGCCCGTGAAGGCCAATCTGGGCACGCTGGGCGTGTTCTACTGGGAGAACGAAGTGGGCGGCGCTAACAGCGGCTACCATTTCTCCTTCATCGGCTTTGAAAACGGCGTGGAAAAGCGGGACGAGAGCCTTTGCACCGTGCATAACGACGGCGGCGTGGTCACCGAGTATGGCTACGGCTATTTCTGGAAGGACGGCGAGACCCAGCCCTATGTGCGGACGATCGAGCAAAAGAATATTTCCCAGCGGACAGATGTGAACGCCATTATGGAAAGGCAGGTGCCGGGGTATCGGTTTGCCTCCTATGTGACAGGGGAGGACGGATTGCAGATCCTCTCCGCCAGCGAGCGTGACGAAACATGGACGCTGACCCACGGGACGGACACGTATACCTATCAGGTGAGCCCGTTCTTCGGGTGCGCGTTCAACTATATGGGCGGCCGGGGCATCGCGGGGACGGAGGACAACATCCGGCCCGGCGAAGAGGACTGCCCGTATCAGGTGCGGTCGGTAGCGCAGTTACAGTATATCAACTGGAGTTACTATGGCGGCACAGGCTCGACAAGCCGCTATGTCAACTCCAGCACCTACCAATATTTCCCCTATCTGCAATATGCAACCGTCACATGGACGGGCACACAGGGCCGCAGAGCCGCAGAGCAGGCGCGCCCTGCGCAGTTCTGGCAGCAGACCCACGACCTTAACGGCGCGGGGCAGGCTGGAACGGGGAATGCTGCGGACCAGAGCGATGCCAAGGATAATCAGATGTTTTCGCCGATTGCCGGAGCTGTGGCACATTCTTCCAGCGAGACGGGGTATGATGTGGTGTTGTACAGCTGGTTTGGTGGCAGTTACGATGGCGAAAGCTATTACATCAAAAACATCAACATCGATTCACCCTGCTATAACGTGGGCCTGTTTGGCACGACAGCAGGTGCCGACATCAAAAACATCGTGCTTTACAGCGACAACAGTGCCTATATCCGGCGCAGCACGGCGCGATCCAACTGGGATGAACAGACCGCAAATCAAAGCAGTGTGTCGAGCGTGGAGAAGTACCAGTGTGCTTATACGCTGGGCGGTCTTGCGGGCATTGCCTATGAATATCAGGGCGAAACGGGGGCAGTGATCTCCAACTGTGCCATTGCAGGCTACATTATTGATGACAGCAGTCATAACGCGCTCAAGCCCGGCGAGGCGACCATTGGCGGGCTGTTAGGCGTTTCCAACGTGGATCTCAAGCAGTGTTCCGCTGTGGTGGATATTCAGATCAACTGCACTCACCGCTGGGAAAATGACGGTGGTCTGAACTCTGCCATGTGGGGTAATTTTATCCGTGTAGGCGGTCTTGTGGGAGGTCTGCGGTACAAGGCCACGGACTGCTATACCGGCGGCAAAATCGTGATTAGCAAGGATACACTGATTGAGCAGGTGAAATATTACAACAAATGGGGGGCGTATGACACATACAATGACCGTTTTACCGACGGCAGCGAGGCTGTGCAGGTGAAGTGGCCCTCTCCGCGGAAAAACGGATCAAACAGCAACGCCAACCCCGGTACCTATGTGTTTGTCGGTGGTATTGGTGCCAGCGGTTTTTCCTCCAACTTTACGAACTTCTCCGGTAAAAACGGTAGTACTGACGGTGCGCCGAAGTTTTATAACTGCTATACATACATGGACCTGCCGGATATGGAGGGCACCATTGTGGGCATTGCCTTGATTGGCTCTGTTGCGGACCGTTATCGCTATACCACCTGTACCATTGAAAACTGCTATTACCTCGACAGCACGAAAAGCGGTATTTCCTTTGAAAAGCTTTCCAAAACGTGGAACCCGGGGAAGACTTCCATGGAGACGCTGATGAGCCGAGGTACTAACCGGGAGGATATGCTCAACGGCAACATGAATTTCCTGAAAGATTACCTTTGGGAAGCGGCGGGCAGTCAGACCACGCCCACCCGGATTTACAGCCGCAGCTATGATCAGATGTCCTCCGAGAGTTTTAAAACAGAACTGGGCAAGTCCTATGATTGGGTTACGGTGGAGGAGCAGACCGAGACTGGCAGCACAGAGCTGGTGCACGGAAAATACAGCTTCCCCGGCGACGTGGACGAGCTGCTGGGGCAGGATTATCCCTTCCCCACGGTGCTGCGGCAGGACAAGAACGGCGAGACCGTCAATTTGCACTACGGCAGCTGGCCGCTTCACGGCGTGTTCTGGCCCGAGGGAATCACCAGCATGGACCTCATTGCGGACTATGATGCGGCGGAGCGCCTTTCCTACATCAATCTGGAGCTCACGCCCCATGAGGTGATCGTGCCCGCCACGGCGAACGTGACGTTCACCTATACGGAAAAGGACATCGTGCGGGCAGAGGTAACGGGGCAGAGCAGCTCCGGCGGCTTCAATGTGCGGCTCATCGGCCTGCGCCCAGGCGCCACCGAGGTGACCGCCAAGGTGGAGTTCCAAAGCGGGGCGCAGATGGTCTCTTACACGGCCCGACTGGTGGTGACTGTCACGGCGCAGATCCACATCACCACGGACCCGACGGAAGAAGTGAGCTGCTACGTGGGCGACAGCGCAAAAATGAAGCTGTCTGCCACGGATAAAAATGGCGACCCCCTGCCCAACGAGAAGTGGACGGCGGTCAGCTCCGACCCGGCCATTGCCGTGTCCACGGTGAGCGGCCAGACGGCCACCGTCCGCGGCGTCAGCGAGGGCGACACGGCGCTGACCGTGAGCGTGGAGTGCACGCTGCCCAGCGGGACTTACAGTGCCAACACCGTTCGCGGCGTGAACGTGCGGATGCAGGGCATCCTCGGCATAAGCGACAGCAGCGGCGGCACACCGATCTATTGGCAGGGCCAGCTCAGCCGTGAGGACGCCGACAGCGGTTTCAGCTGGGCAAAGGAGCCGGAGACGAAGACCTTTGACAGTGGAGCGCCCAGCTGTGACGGCGCGAATGTGCTCCTGTACAGTCAGGGCACGGACGCGGACTTGAGCCACTTCACCGTCCAGCAGGTCATCCTCCAGCCGGAAAGCGGCACGGCGGTGGAAATTTATCCCGCCAGCGCGCAGGATTACCGGGTGACGGTGGACGATGCGCAGACAGTGGGAAGCTACACCGTCCGTCCCCTGCACATTTACGGCAGGAAGGCGGAGCAGGTCACGCTGACCGTCACGCTGCGGGACGCGCGCGGCGGCAGGGACTTTGTGCTGCGCGTTCCCCACACTATCGGCGATCCGCTGCTGCGCAGCGTGACGTATCTGTGGGGCCGCGGCACAAGGACGTACACGGAAACGGCGGATGTGCTGACGGAGCATGTGACCCCGCGGGACTATCCCGGCAACGCCACCGACAACTTTATCTATTGGCGCAGAAAAACGGAAGACGGCGAAACGGACGAGACCCAGTATCTCCCCGGCATCGAATATCCCCTTGCGGGGGACGTGACGTTCGAGGCGGTATACGGGTAAGCACAGGGAAAGGAGGGCCGCAGAATGAAAAAACTGCATGACAAGCGGGGCGCGACCATTCTGATGGCCCTCTTTTTGCTGCTGTTGGCAACCATGGTCTCCACCGTGATCCTCACGGCGGTGGCCAGCGTTTCCAAGCATATCACCCGCGACCGGGAGGCCCAGCAGGCGTATCTCACGGTCAGTTCTGCGGCGGAGCTGCTGCGGGACAGCATACAGAGCGCGATGTATGATCGGCTGGATCAGGAGGAGACCACTTACAAGCGGAACGACCGGGGACGGCTGGTGGTGGATCAGACGAGTTCCACCCACACGGAAACGGAGCCAGAGGGCCTGATGGGCCAGTGGCTGGCGGCCTGCATTGCCGATGATGGCCAGTGGGTCAGCCGCTATGAGGACACGCTGCTGGTAAGCGTGCAGGACGCGGATGGCGAAACGCTCTCTCCGGTGCAGGTGCAGTTTTTCATGGCCCCGAGTCGGGACTATGGCACGGAAAACTCGAAAACGGAAGAGGTGGATTTCACCCTGATCTTCTCTCTTCCGGAGGGGGACGACTGCCGTATGACGC
>CAKSVQ010000089.1 GCA_934504065.1 uncultured Dysosmobacter sp.
TACGGCTTCGCGGAGGCTGCCACCACCTTTGGCCGCATCGGCGTGAAGGTGTGGATCTACAAGGGCGAGGTCCTCTCCCAGATCCTGCGCACCACGCCCCGCACCATGGACACCTCCAAGCCCTATCAGGAGCGCCGTGAGCGTCGTCCCCGCCGCGATGGCGACCGCCGTCAGGGTGGTTTCAACCGCGGTGGCCAGGGCGGCTTCAACCGTGACCGTCAGAACGGCGGCTTCAACCGCAACGGTCAGGGTCGTCCCCAGGGCGGCTTCAACCGCAACAACAACTCCCGCCCGGCTGCTCCCGCAGCCCCCGCTAAGGAAGGAGGAGCCAACTAATGTTAATGCCTAAGAGAGTCAAGTACCGCCGCATGCAGCGCGGTCGTATGACTGGTAAGGCCACCCGGGGCAACACCGTCGCTTACGGCGAGTTTGGTCTGGTGGCTGAAGAGCCCGGCTGGATCAAGAGCAATCAGATCGAGGCCGCCCGTATCGCCATGACCCGTTATACCAAGCGTGGCGGTCAGGTCTGGATCAAGATTTTCCCCGATAAGTCCGTTACCATGAGAGCCGCCGACTCCCGAATGGGTTCCGGTAAAGGTAACCCCGAGTACTGGGTCGCCGTCGTGAAGCCCGGCCGCGTGATGTTCGAGATCGCCGGTGTTTCTGAAGAAGTTGCCCGCGAGGCGCTCCGTCTGGCCAGCCACAAGCTGCCCATCAAGACGAAGATCGTCGCTCGCACCGAGGAAGCAGGTGAGTAAGATGAAGGCAAGTGAAATCCGTAAGATGACCCCCGAGCAGTTGAACGAAAAGCTGGCTGGTCTGAAGAAGGACCTCTTCTATCTGCGTATGCAGCACGCCACCAATCAACTGGACAATCCCGTGAAGATCCGGGAAACCAAGCATGACATTGCCCGAGTCAAGACCGCATTGGCGGAGCTCGCCGCGGCTGACCAGAAGCAGTGAGAAGGAGGTAAGCGAACATGAACGAAGAGAAGAGAACTTCCTCCCGGAAGACCCGCGTTGGCAAGGTCGTTTCCGACAAGATGGATAAGACCGTGGTCGTCGCCATCGAAGACCGCGTGGCCCATCCTCTGTATAAGAAGATCGTTGGCCGTACCTACAAGCTGAAGGCTCATGACGAGCAGAACGCCTGCGGTATCGGCGATAAGGTCAAGGTGATGGAGACCCGCCCCCTGTCCAAGGACAAGCGCTGGCGCGTGGTCGAGATCATTGAAAAGGCGAAGTAAGGAGGTGCCGAAGTATGATTCAGCAGGAAAGCTATCTGAAGGTCGCCGATAATACCGGCGCCAAAGAGATCAAGTGCATCCGTGTGCTGGGTGGTTCCAGCCGGAAGTTCGGCAACATCGGCGATGTGATCGTTGCTTCCGTCCGTAAGTCCACCCCCGGCGGCACCGTGAAAAAGGGCGAGGTCGTGAAGGCTGTCATCGTCCGCAGCGCCAAGGGCGTTCGTCGTAACGACGGCACCTATGTCCGCTTCGACGACAATGCTGCCGTCCTGATCAAGGACGACCACAACCCCAGAGGTACCCGTATCTTTGGGCCTGTGGCTCGCGAGCTGCGTGACAAGGATTACATGAAGATCCTGTCCCTGGCTCCCGAAGTGATTTGATGGAGGGCTCGAACAATGGCTATGAACATTAAGAAGGGCGATACCATCGTCGTCCTGTCCGGCAAGGACAAGGGCAAGCAGGGCAAGGTGCTGGGCACCGTGCCCAAGAGCACCAAGATCGTGGCTGAGGGCATCAACATGGTGACCTGCCACGTCAAGCCCCGCCGTCAGGGCGAGGAGGGCGGCATCGTCAAGCGCGAGGCTGCCATCGCCGCCTGCAAGGTGCAGGTCGTGTGCCCCAAGTGCAGCAAGGGCACCCGCATCGCCCACAAGATCGAGGGCGGCAAGAAGATCCGCGTGTGCAAGCACTGCGGCGCTGAGCTGTAAGAAAGGAGCGTAACGAAAAATGGCTAGACTGAAGGAAAAATACAATGCCGAGATCGCTCCCGCTCTGATGAAGCAGTTCGGCTATAAGTCCGTCATGCAGATCCCCAAGATCGACAAGGTCGTTGTCAACGTGGGCTGCGGCGAGGCGCGTGAGAACTCCAAGGTTCTGGAGAATGTTGTCGGCGATCTGGCTCAGATCACTGGCCAGAAGCCCATCATCACCAAGGCCCGCAAGTCCATCGCAAACTTCAAGCTGCGTGAGGATATGCCCATCGGCGCGAAGGTCACCCTCCGCGGCGATAAGATGTGGGAGTTCCTGGATCGTCTTTTCAACGTGGCTCTGCCCCGTGTGCGTGACTTCCAGGGCATCAACCCCAACTCCTTTGACGGCCGCGGCAACTATGCCCTGGGCATCAAGGAGCAGCTGATCTTCCCCGAGATCGAGTACGACAAGATCGACAAGATCCGCGGCATGGATGTGGTCATCTGCACCACCGCTCACACCGATGAAGAGGCCCGCGCCCTGCTTCAGCAGGTCGGCGCTCCCTTCGCCCGCTAAGGAGGAAGAGACAAATGGCTAAGAAATCTATGATCCTGAAGCAGCAGGGTCCTGCGAAGTTCTCCACTCGCAAGTACAACCGCTGCAAGCTGTGCGGCCGTCCCCACGCTTATCTGCGTGACTATGGCGTGTGCCGTATCTGCTTCCGGGAGCTGGCCTACAAGGGCGAGATCCCCGGTGTGCGCAAGGCTTCTTTCTAAGAAAAAAATTGAATTGGCGCGGCGAAAAATACTTGACGAACTACGGTTTATCTGGTACGCTAGAACAGTGGGGCATTTCTGCGGAAATGCGCCCACTGCGCCATGTTCAGATTTTTTCAGTGAAAAAGTGAGTCTGGCGCAATTTCCATTTTGTAACCAGGGCCTGTGATATGGGGGCCTGGCGATATACGGATGGCGAAAGGTCATGACGAATTGGGCGTTTGCCCCCATTCGCTATGATACCTCGCTGCCGGAGCGGCCGAAAGACCGCAACTCTATAAATAGGAGGATTTACCATGCATATCACCGATCCTGTTGCGGATATGCTCACCCGCATCCGCAACGCCAACAGTGCTAAGCACGACACCGTTGATGTCCCTGCTTCCAACATGAAAAAGAGCATCGCTCAGATTCTGCTGGACGAGGGCTACATCAAGAGCTTCAATGTGGTGGACGACGGCCTTCAGGGCATGATCCACATCACGCTGAAGTACAACGCTGGCAAGGAGAAGGTCCTCTCCGGCCTGCGCCGCGTTTCCAAGCCCGGTCTGCGCGTTTACGTGGGCGCTGATGAGCTGCCCCGCGTGCTGCGTGGTCTGGGTATCGCAATCATTTCTACGTCCAAGGGCGTCATGACCGACAAGAAGGCCCGCGAGCTGCACGTCGGCGGCGAAGTCCTGGCATTCGTCTGGTAAGGAGGGCAAACGAACAATGTCTAGAATTGGCAGAATGCCCATTACCGTTCCCACCGGCGTTAGCGTGAATATCGCCGAGGGTAATGTGGTTACCGTTAAGGGCCCCAAGGGCGAGCTGACTTGCGCACTGCGCCCCGAAATGATCATTAATCAGGAAGGCAACACGATCACCGTGGGCCGTCCTTCCGATGACAAGCTGCACCGCAGCCTGCACGGCCTGACCCGCACCCTGCTCCACAACATGGTCATCGGTGTGACCGATGGCTTCAAGAAGGAGCTGGAGGTCAACGGTGTGGGCTACCGTGTCGCCAAGGAGGGCAAGAACCTGGTCATGAACCTGGGCTTCTCTCATCAGGTGATCGTTCCCGAGACCGAGGGCATCAGCATTGATGTTCCCGCTCCCAATAAAATCGTGATCAGCGGCTGCGACAAGCAGGCTGTTGGCCAGTTTGCCGCTGAAGTCCGCGAGAAGCGTCCTCCCGAGCCTTATAAGGGCAAGGGCATCAAGTACGCTGACGAAGTTATCCGCCGTAAGGTGGGTAAGACCGGCGCTAAGAAGTAAGGAGGTGTGCCGATATGATTAAGAGACCGAATACCAACGCCCAGCGTTTGAAGCGCCACAAGAGAGTGCGCGCCAAGATCTCCGGCACCCCTGAGATGCCGCGTCTGAATGTGTTCCGCAGCGAAGCCAACATCTATGCGCAGGTCATTGACGATGTCAACGGCGTGACGCTGGCTTCCGCTTCTTCTTTGGATAAGGCCATCGAAGGTTACGGCGGCAACGTTGCCGCTGCCACCGCCGTTGGCAAGCTGGTTGCCGAGCGCGCCAAGGCCAAGGGGATCGAGAACGTGGTCTTTGACCGCGGCGGTTATCTGTACCACGGCCGTGTGAAGGCTCTGGCCGAGGGCGCCCGCGAAGGCGGCCTGAATTTCTAAGGAAGGAGGAACGAAACAATGCCTAGATTTGAAAGAGAGCAGAGCGAATATATCGAAAAGGTCGTTTACCTCAACCGCGTTTCCAAGACGGTGAAGGGCGGCCGCGTTATGAAATTCTCCGCCCTGGTCGTCGTTGGCGACGGTAAGGGCAAGGTGGGTTACGGCCTGGGCAAGGCTGCCGAAGTCCCCGAGGCTATCCGCAAGGGCATCGAGTCTGCCAAGAAGAACATGATCACCGTGACCCTGTCTGGCACCACCGTTCCCC
Organism: uncultured Dysosmobacter sp.; assembly: GCA_934504065.1. Classification (GTDB taxonomy): domain Bacteria; phylum Bacillota; class Clostridia; order Oscillospirales; family Oscillospiraceae; genus Oscillibacter. The sequence continues at coordinate 4,613 of CAKSVQ010000089.1, forward strand.
ATGAGACCATCGGTGAGGCTGGCGCCGGCCGTGTGCTGATGAAGCCCGCTGCCCCCGGTACCGGCGTGATCGCCGGCGGCGCTGTGCGTGCCGTCGTCGAGGCCGCAGGCATCAAGGACATCCGTACCAAGTGCCTGCGTTCCAACAACCCCAACAACGTCGTCGCCGCCGCTTTCCAGGGCCTGAAGAATATGCGTGGTCCCGAGGAAGTCGCCCGCATCCGCGGTAAGAGCGTCGCAGAGATCGTGGGTTAAGGAGGCGCTGAACATGGCAAACTTGAATATTAAGCTCGTCAAGAGCCTGAGCGGCCGTCTGGAAAAGCAGGTCGCCACCGCACATTCTCTGGGTCTGCGCAAGATCGGTGATGTCACCGTGCAGCCCGATAACGACCAGACCCGCGGCAAGATCGCCAAGATCGGCTATCTGCTGCAGGTCACTGAAGTGAAGTAAGGAGGCACGGAATTATGAAACTGAGCGAACTGTCTCCCGCTGAGGGCTCTGTCCGTCAGGCCTACCGCAAGGGCCGGGGCGCAGGCTCCGGCAACGGTAAGACCGGCGGCCGCGGCCACAAGGGCCAGAAGGCCCGTTCCGGCGGCAAGATCCGTATCGGCTTTGAAGGCGGCCAGATGCCTCTGGCCCGCCGCATCCCCAAGCGCGGCTTCAACAACATCTTTGCAAAGCCCCTGGAGATCATCAACCTGAACGCCCTGAACGCCTTTGAGGACGGTGAGACTGTCAATGCTGAGGCGCTGCTGGCCAAGGGCATCCTCGCCAAGTGCGAGTATGGCTTCAAGGTTCTGGGCAACGGTAAGGTCACGAAGAAGGTCAACGTGGAGGCTTCTGCTTTCTCCGCTTCTGCCAAGGAGGCTATCGAGGCAGCAGGCGGAAAGGCAGAGGTGAAGTAACGTGATCCAGACCATTCGCAAAGCGTGGGGTATTCCCGAGCTGCGGAAGAAGATCATCTTTACACTCCTCATCCTGCTGATCTTTCGGATCGGCAACGCCATCACCGTACCTTATATTAACACCTCTGCGCTGAAGACCCAGCTGGATATGATGGGCACGACCTATTTCGGCCTGCTCAACGCCATGAGCGGCGGAGCCTTCTCCATGGCCACCGTTTTCGCTCTGAGCATCCAGCCCTATATCAACAGCTCCATTATCATCCAGCTGCTGACCGTCGCCATTCCCTCTCTGGAGCGGCTGGCGAAGGATGGTGGCGAGGAAGGTAAGAAGAAGATCCAGTCCATTACCCGCTATGCTACGGTGGCCATCGCCATCCTGCAGGCTGTGGGTTACTACTTCATGATGAAGCGGTATAGCCTGCTGGCCACGGGTGCGGACGGCATCTGGCCCGCTCTGGTCATTATCGTAACGCTGATCGCCGGTTCCTCTTTCGTGATGTGGATGGGCGAGCAGGTCACGGAGTTCGGCGTGGGCAACGGTATTTCCATCATCCTTTTCGCCGGCATCCTCTCCCGTCTGCCCAGTATGGTCAGCGGCATGGTCAACGGCGTGAAGCGGTGGTCCAACGTGAAGAACGGCACGCTGACGCTGGACAACCTGACCTCTGCCGGATACAGCTCTGAGAGCGCACAGCAGGTTTTGAACTCTGCTATTGCTCCGTGGGGCGTTGTACTGCTGGTGGTCGGCATTCTGGCCCTGATCGTGTTCATTGTCTTCATCAACGACGCTGAGCGCCGTATCCCCGTGCAGTATGCCAAGCGTCAGGTGGGCCGCAAGATGTACGGCGGCCAGAGCACCAACCTGCCCATGAAGGTGAGCATGGCCGGCGTTCTGCCCATCATCTTCGCCCAGAGCATTGCTTCTCTGCCCATCACGGTGTGGAGCTTCATCGGCATCCCTGCCGAGGATACCGTCTCCCGGGCAATTTACAATGCCATCGATACGAAGTCCGTGATCTATCTGGTGGTCTACTTCATCATGATCATCGGCTTCAGCTACTTCTATTCCAGCATCCAGTTCAACCCCATTGAGATCGCCAACAACCTGAAGAAGCAGGGTGGCTTCATCCCGGGCTTCCGTCCCGGCAAGCCCACTGTGGACTTCATCAATAAGGTTCTGGGCAAGATCACCCTCTTCGGCGCCATCTATCTTGGCATCGTTGCGATCTGCCCCCTGATCGTTGGCAAGGTCATCGGAAATTCCTCCGTGGCCATCGGCGGTACCTCCGTCATCATCGTTGTGGGCGTTGCGCTGGAGACTGTGAAGGCGCTGGAAAACCAGATGCTGATGCGTCAGTATAAGGGTTTTCTGGAATAAGAGAGAAGGCGTTTCTAGATGAAACTGATTCTTTTGGGCGCCCCCGGCGCCGGAAAGGGCACACAGGCCGACATCCTGTGCAAAGAGCTGAACATTCCCACCATTTCCACGGGCAACATCCTCCGCGCTGCCATCAAGAACGGCACGCCCACGGGCCTGAAGGCCAAGGCTTACATGGACGAGGGCAAGCTGGTTCCCGATGATGTCATCATCGGCATTATCACCGAGCGGGTGGCTGAGGACGACTGCAAGAACGGCTATATCCTGGACGGCGTGCCCCGCACGATCGCCCAGGCGGAAGCCATGGAAAAGGCCGGGATCAAGTTTGACGCCGTAGTCTCCATTGAGATTTCCGATGAGACCATCATGGAGCGCATGAGCGGCCGCCGAGTGTGTGAGCACTGCGGTGCCAGCTACCATCTGGTGGCTGTCCCCCCCAAGCAGGAGGGCGTGTGCGACAAGTGCGGCAGCAAGCTGGTTCAGCGGAAGGATGATGCCCCCGAGACCGTGAAAGCGCGTCTTGAGGTCTATCATAAGGAGACCGAGCCGCTGAAGGACTTTTACGCGCAGCGCGGCCTTCTGAAATCTGTGGAAAATCAGGCCACTGTGGCGGAGACCTCCAAGGTCATCCTCCATGCGCTGGGGAGATAAGTGATATGATCACACTGAAATCCCCCCATGAGATCGAACTGATGCGCCGGGCCGGGAAAATTACCGCGGCTGCCCGTGCTTTTGCAGGGGAAATGGTAAGACCCGGCGTAACAACCCAGGAGATCGACAGCGCAGTGGAGCATTTCATCCGCAAACAGGGCGCGGTTCCTTCGTTCCTCCATTATAACGGCTTCCCGGCCAGCGCATGCATCAGCGTGAACGATGAGATCATCCATGGCATCCCCGGTAAACGGGTGCTTGCCGAGGGCGACATCGTCAGTGTGGATGTGGGCGCGTATATCGGAGGGTTTCACGGGGACTGCGCGGCGACCTTCGCCTGCGGCAAGATCTCTCCCGAGGCTCAGGATCTGATCGATGTGACCAGACAGAGCTTTTTCGAGGGGATCAAGTTTGCAAAGGAAGGTCATCGGCTGTTCGACATTTCCGCAGCCATCCAAGCCTATGTGGAAAGCCACGGCTACTCCATCGTCCGGGAATACGTCGGCCACGGTGTCGGCGCCCAGATGCATGAGTCGCCGGAGATCCCCAACTACGGCCATCCCGGCCGGGGACCCCGGCTTCTGCGTGGGATGACCCTTGCAATCGAACCCATGGTGAATGCCGGGTCCGCGGCCATTCAGCAGATGAGCGACGGCTGGACCGTCCGCACGCTGGATGGAAAGTGGGCGGCGCACTATGAAAATACAATTCTGATTACCGATGGTGAGCCCGAGATTTTAACATCCCCCGCCATCTGAACGTAAGAAGTATGTATGGAAATTGCAAAATCTGATATTGTACGATCCGACGCCGGCAGGGACAAGGGAAAGCTCTTCGCCGTGCTTGCGGTGGAGGGGGAGTACCTCCTGCTGGCGGACGGAAAAGGACGGAAGGTCGAAGCGCCCAAGCGAAAAAAGCGCAGACATGTGCTGTTTGTTGCCTCGGACGCGACGCGGCTTTCCGAAAAGATCAAAAGCAGCGAGAAGATCACCAACAGTGAGCTTCGCAGGACTCTGGCGGCTTACCGCTCGGAAGTCCAACCGGACCAGGAGGGATAACGTTTGGCAAAATCCGATATGATCGAAGTGGAAGGTGTTGTGGTGGAAGCCCTGCCCAACACGACGTTCCAGGTTGACATTGGAAATGGACACACGATCCTAGCGCATATTTCCGGAAAACTCAGAATGAATTTCATCAGGATTCTGCCCGGCGACAAGGTGACGGTGGAGATGTCCCCGTACGACCTGACCCGCGGCCGGATCACCTGGCGCAGTAAATGAGCCGGGCGAAAGAAAAAGACACAAATCGCTGAAAGGAATGGTTTAGAACTATGAAAGTAAGACCGTCCGTGAAGCCCATGTGCGAAAAGTGCAAGGTCATTCGCCGCAAAGGCCGTGTCATGGTCATTTGCGAGAACCCCAAGCATAAGCAGAGACAGGGCTAACATTTAATTGGAGGTGCTTTAAGAGTATGGCACGTATTGCCGGTATTGACCTGCCGAAGGATAAGCGTATCGAAATCGGCCTCACCTATATCTACGGCATTGGCAGAAAGAGCGCCAAGGACATTCTGGCGCAGACGGGCATCAACCCCGACACCCGCGTCAAGGATCTGACCGACGCCGAGGAGCAGCAGCTCCGTGACGCCATCGACGCTTATACCGTCGAAGGCGACCTGCGCCGCCAGACCGCACTGGACATCAAGCGTCTGAGCGAGATCGGCTGCTATCGCGGCATCCGGCACCGCAAAGGTCTGCCTGTCCGCGGTCAGCGCAGCAAGACCAACGCCCGCACCCGCAAGGGTCCCAAGAAGACCATTGCGAACAAGAAGAAGTAAGGAGGGAGAACTTTTATGGCAACTGCAAAGGCTAACGGCGGCAAGAAGGTCATTCGCCGCCGCCGTGAAAAGAAGAACATTG
>CAKSVQ010000090.1 GCA_934504065.1 uncultured Dysosmobacter sp.
TGGGCCGTGGAGAACGGCGTCACAAACGGCATTGGTGATGGCCTGTTCGGGCCAGACAATAGCTGCACCCGCGCACAAATCGTTACTTTCCTTTACAGAGCTTATCAGGGTAAATAATAAGTACCCAAGCGGCAGGGGACCTCTATTGAGGCTCCCTGCCTTTCTCTTTCGAAAGTAAAGAGCCGGGCGGAATATCTTTTCCGCCCGGCTCGCTTGCTCTTTTATGGAATTTTTTATCCCCAAAGGCCGGAGAGGGTGGGGATGACCTGCTTTTTCCGGCTCATGATCTTGGGCAGGAATGCGCAGTTATCGTCCGTTTTGATGTTGAACGCCTGCCGGATGGTATCCTCGTCGCCTGTGAAGAGAATCTGGCTGCCTTCCAGCAGCACGTCGGTGATCATCAGCACCACGGTGTCCAACCCCCGGGCCTTGCGGATGGCGGCCATGGCCGTAAGGAAGTCCTGCTTGCGCTGGAGCAGACGGTCGGAGTCCATGCACGTGATCTGGCTGACGGCCAGATCGTGCCCCGCGATGTGGAACTCCTTATAGTCTGTTTTCAGCATGGCGTCCACGGTTTTGTCGTCGCCGCAGGCGGCGGAGAAAATGGCCTTGCCCAGCTCGTCCAGCGAGACGTTGGCAATGCGGGCCATGCGGTTGGCCATGTCAATATCCCGCTGGGTGCAGGTGGGGGACTTGAACATGACCGTGTCCGACACGATGGCCGCCGCCATGATGCCCGCCATTTTCGCCGTGGGCATCAGTCCCTTTTCCTGATACATTCCCGCCACAATGGTGGTGGTGCTGCCCACCGGCTCGTTGCGTACGTAAATGGGGTTTGTCGTCTCAATATCCGCCAGACGGTGGTGGTCCACGATCTCCAGAATCTCCGCCTGCTCCAGACCGATGACCGACTGGGCCTTTTCGTTGTGGTCCATGAGGATGACCCGCTTGCGCCGGGGGCGCAGCAGGTGGAAACGGGACAGCGTGCCCACCACCCGCTCCTGCTCGTCCAGAATGGGATAGGAACGGAAGCGGCTTTCCAGCACGGTATCGCGCACATCGTCGATATAGTCGTCCAGATGGAAGCAGACCATTTCCCGGGTCTTGCAGATACTGCTGATGGGCAGGGCGTGGTGGATCAGGCGCACGGCCCGGTAAGCGTCATACGGCGTGGAGATGATGCAGGTCTTTTTGGCCATTTCGATGAACTCATGGCTCACCTCGGCCTGACACACCAGCACGCAGTTGACCTCCTGCTCCAGCGCCCGGCGGATCATATCCGGCTGGTCGCCGCACACCAAAATCACGTCCCGGCCGGAAAACATCAGGTTTTCCCGCCCGGCGGGCACGGCGATGGTCACCGCGCCGGAGACCTCCTCCCAGAGCTCGCCGCCCACATTGAGGATCTGCCCCTCCAGCACGGACAGCAGGTTATACACCGGGATGTTCTGCACCTTGGGGTCCCGGACGGAGGTCATATCGTAGTTGGCCACGTCTCCGGCGGACAGCATGCCGTAAAGCGTACCGTCTTCATTGGTGACGGGGATGGCGGAAATTTTGTCGGCCTGCATGGTCTGCCACGCCCGGCTGATGGTGGCCGAGGCGTCCAGCGCGGGGGGCGTATCGTAATCCAGGTCCCGCACCTGATTGCGCACGTCGCTGATGAGCATGGGGGGCGGGAAACCGAAGCGGTCCAGCACGCTCTGCGTCTCGTCGCTGATCTGCCCCAGCCGGGCAGCGCGGTATTCCCGCTGGCCCAGCGCGTTTTTCAGCGCGGCGTAAGCCATGGCGGACACGATGGAGTCCGTGTCCGGGTTGCGGTGGCCGGTGATATAAACTGTATCCATGAATGTTCTCCTTTTGGATTTTTTTCCATGGCTCTATTATGCTTCGCCGCCGTCGGGTTTGTCAATGTCACCTTTGTGCAAAAAACTTCGGGGAAACGATTGTTTCCCCGAAGTTTTTCGAAATTTTTACAGGATGACAAGCTCCTTCGGTGCCTTGGTCAGGTTGCGGCAGCCGTCCCCCGTCAGCACGATCACATCCTCGATGCGCACGCCCAGCTTGCCCGGCAGGTAAATGCCCGGTTCGGCGGAGATCACCGCCCCGGCAGGCAGCAGCTGGATATTGGCAGGCGAAGCGTTAGGGGACTCGTGAATCTCCACGCCCACGCCGTGGCCGAAGCTGTGGCCGAAATAGTCACCGTAGCCTGCGGCGTTGATGACCGCCCGGGCCGCGCCGTCCACCTCCCGGCCGGAGATGCCCGCCCGGGCCGCGCGGATGCCCGCCTTTTGGGCAGAGAGCACAGTGGCATAGACCCGCTGCATCTCCTCCGTCGCAAAGCCCACCGCCACGGTGCGGGTCATGTCGGAACAGTAGCCGTGGTAAATGCAACCAAAGTCCATGGTGACGAATTCGCCCTGCCCGATGACCCGCTCGGAGGGGACGCCGTGGGGCAGGCTGCCGTTGGGCCCGGAGACCACGATAGGGTCAAAGGACATATCCGACGCGCCGTAGTGCAGCATCAGGTATTGCAGCCGCGCCGCGATCTCCTTTTCCGTCACACCGGGGCGGATCTCTTCCAGAATATCGGTCAGCGCCCGCTCGGCGATGCGCTGGGCAGCCACCATGGCCTCCAGCTCCTCGTCGTCCTTCACCATCCGCAGCTCCCACAGCAGGGCGGTGGCGGGCACAAGGTCACAGGAAAGGCTCTTGCGGTAATGCTCATGCTCCCGCACGGTCATATAGGCATCCTCAAAGCCCACCCGGCGTAAGTGCTCGTCCTGCACCACCTCTTCGATGAGCTCGGCATATCCCCGGCCCCGGCCGATCTCCCGCAGCTGCGCGCCCACAAGGCAGCGCCCCGCAGCCTCGGTATACCGGGAATCCGTGAAATAGTAAGCCCGCTTTTTCGTCACCATGGCCACGCCGTCCGTTCCGGCGGAGTGGAAGCCGGAGCCGTAAAAACGGTTGGCCTCCCCTGTCAGCAGCACGGCGTCCAGATCATGGCTTTCCAGCTGGGCGGCGATCTTTTGAAAATGATTCATGTCGTTCCTTTCCGGCGAAGGGCGCTTTACGCCTGCTCCGCCTTTTCCAGCGACGCTTTGACAAACCCGTAAAACAGGGGATGGGGGCGGTCCGGGCGGCTCTTGAACTCCGGATGGAACTGTGCGCCCACGAACCACGGGTGCTCCGGCAGCTCCACGATCTCCACCAGGTGGCCGTTGGGGGAAAGGCCCGCCAGCAGCATTCCCGCCTGCTGCATCTGTTCACGGAAGTCGTTATTGAACTCGAAGCGGTGGCGGTGGCGCTCGGAGATCGTCTCCTCGCCGTAAAGTGCGCGGCTGCGGCTGCCCTCGGTGAGCACGCAGGGATATTTGCCAAGGCGCATGGTACCGCCCTTTTCCGTTACGTTGATCTGGTCGGGCATCAGGGCAATGACCGGGTGCTTTGTCGTCTCCGAGAACTCGGAGGACGTGGCGTCGTCCCAGCCCAGCACGTGGCGGGCATACTCGATCACGGCCATCTGCATGCCAAGGCAGATACCAAAATACGGGATTTTCTCCTCCCGGGCATAGCGGCAGGCGGCGATCATACCCTCGATGCCCCGGTCGCCGAAGCCGCCGGGCACCAGCACGCCGCTGCACCCGGCCAGACGCTGGGCAACATTGGCGTCCGTCAGCCCCTCGGAATCCACCCACTCGATCTCCACAATGGCGTCGTTGGCAGTTCCGGCGTGGTTGAGGGACTCCACCACGGAGAGGTAGGCGTCGTGCAGCTGGGTATACTTGCCCACCAGCGCGATGCGCACCCGCTTGTGGGCGCCCTTTTCCCGCTTGACCATGGCGCTCCACTCCCGCAGGTCGGGCTGGTGGGTGATGAGGCCCAGCTTGCGGCACACCACCTCATCCAGTCCCTCCTTCGCCATCAGCAGCGGCACCTCGTAAAGCGTCTCCGCCGTGGCGTTCTGGATCACGCAGTCCGGCTCCACATTGCAGAACAGGGCGATCTTCTTGCGGATGTCCTCGGTGATGGGCGTGTCGCAGCGGCACACCAGAATATCCGGCTGGATGCCAAGACTCAGAAGCTCCTTGACGGAGTGCTGGGTGGGCTTGGACTTGAGCTCGCCGCTGCCGGGGATCTGAACGATCAGGGGCACGTGGATGAACACCACGTCGCCCTGCGGCCGCTCGGACGCCACCTGCCGGATGGCCTCCAGAAAGGGCTGGCTCTCAATATCGCCCACGGTGCCGCCGATCTCCGTGATGACCACGTCCACGTCCTCCGCGGCCATGGAGTATACCCGGCTTTTGATCTCGTTGGTGATATGGGGAATGATCTGCACCGTTGCGCCCAGATAATCGCCCCGGCGCTCCCGGTTGAGCACCGACCACCAGATCTTGCCGGAGGAGACGGAGCTGTTGCCGCTGAGGTTCTCATCCACAAAGCGCTCATAGTGCCCCAAGTCCAGATCGGTCTCCGCGCCGTCCTCGGTCACAAAGACCTCGCCGTGCTGATAAGGGCTCATGGTGCCGGGGTCCACATTGATATAGGGGTCGAACTTCTGGTTGCGCACCCGGACGCCCCGCTGCTTGAGCAGCCGTCCCAGAGACGCCGCGCAGATGCCCTTGCCAAGGCCCGAGACCACGCCGCCGGTCACAAATACGAATTTTGTTGACATTCCTCTCACCTTACCTTTGTTCCTGTCTGATTGCTTTGGCCGCCCATCGAATGCCGGGGTGTTCGCCAGATACAGACATATTCTTCCACTTTTGAAAAACAAAAAACACCGCCGGACCGATTTTGCGGCTAAAAGTCCCCGTCTCTTTCGGGACTTTCAGCTGCGATCCGCGGTGTCGCTTTGTGTTCGATTGTCGCTCTGCGGCAAATGCCGCAAACCGCCGCTCAAAAGCGTTCCAAAAAATACTGTTTCACTATATCACCCCGGTTTTTCCTTGTCAACGGGAGATTTTGGGGACGGCTTTTCGGAAAGCGCATTTCGCACAAAGGCCGCATCCGCCGTCCTTTCGCCGCTTTTTTGCCGCCGCAGTCCGCATGCGTCCACGAAGCGGGCGTGAACAGGTCGGTTTTTGTGGAAAATGACGGTTGACTTTACTTGTTTAAAGCTGTATGCTGTAAAAGCATAAGGCGGGAAAGAAAGGAGCGGTCCATTATGATGAGCACGATGCACGATTGCGCCCACTCCTATGATGGCCTGCTGGTCCGCTTTGCGGGCCGATTTTATCCTGCGCGAAAACGGATCGTGTCCGCATGACAGAAGTTGTATGAAAGACGGCTCTGTTCGGACGGACAGAGCCGCTTTTTATAAAAAGATGTTCCAAATCAAAAGGAGATCATTGTGATGAAAAAGAAGATGCTTGCTCTTGCTCTGGCCGCTGTGATGACCATGAGCCTTGCCGCCTGCGGCGGCTCCAAGGCGGATGCCCCCGCCGAGACCCCTGCCGACACCAGCAGCGACGCTGAGACCCCTGCCGCGTCCTACACCGTCGGCATCTGCCAGCTGGCCCCCCACCCCGCGCTGGACGCTGCCACGCAGGGCTTCAAGGACGCGCTGGAAGAGGCGCTGCCCGGTCAGGTGACCTTCGACGAGCAGAACGCCGCCGGTGAGTCCGCCACCTGCGCCACCATTGTCAACGGCTTCGTCTCCGCCAATGTGGACCTCATCATGGCCAACGCCACCCCCGCCCTGCAGGCTGCCGTGGCCGCCACGTCCGACATTCCCGTGCTGGGCACCTCCGTCACTGAATATGGCGTGGCGCTGGGCATCAAGGACTTCAGCGGCACCGTGGGCACCAACGTCTCCGGCACCTCTGACCTCGCTCCTCTGGACCAGCAGGCCGCCATGGTGACCGAGTGGTTCCCCGAGGCCAAGACCGTGGGCCTGCTTTACTGCTCTGCCGAGGCCAACAGCCAGTATCAGGTGGATACCGTGCAGGCCGCGCTGGAAGCGCTGGGTCTGCAGTGCACCCAGTATCCCTTCTCTGACACCAATGACATGGCTTCCGTGACCCAGAGCGCCGTGGACAACAGCGACGTGGTGTATGTCCCCACCGACAACACCTGCGCCAACAACACCGGCATCATCGACAACATTGCCCGTCCCGCAGGCGTGCCCGTCATCGCAGGCGAAGAGGGCATCTGCAGCGGCTGCGGCGTGGCCACGCTGTCCATCAGCTACTATGATCTGGGCGTTGCCACCGGCAAGATGGCTGCCAAGATCCTCACGGGCGAAGCGGACGTTTCCTCCATGCCCATTGAGTACGCTCCCCAGTTCACCAAGAAGTACAACGAGACGATCTGCACCGATCTGGGCCTGACCGTGCCCGACGGTTATGAGGCCATCGCCTGATCGCCCACTTTCAAACGCATAAAAATCAGCGGAAGAGGTCTTTCCTTTTCCGCTGATTTGCGCTATACTATTGAAGTCTATTGCCTTTTCGCAGCAGATTTCTATTACAAAAGAGGGAGAACGCACGATTATGCTGAACTTCATCAACGCGCTGCCGGGCGCCGTGTCCCAGGGCCTGATCTGGGGCATTATGGCCATCGGCGTCTACATCACCTACAAAATTCTGGACATTGCTGACCTGACGGTGGACGGCTCCTTCTGCACAGGCGCCGCCGTGTTCGTGGTGCTTTACACCGGGGGCACGGGGCTGGCCGCTGCCATGGTGGCCGCCACGCTGGCCGGTATGCTGGCAGGCCTTGCCACCGGCGTGCTGCACACCTTCTGCGGCATTCCCGCCATTCTCGCGGGCATCCTCACCCAGCTGGGGCTGTGGTCGGTGAACATGGCCGTGATGGGCATGAAAGCCACCGTCGCCATCAACGTTTCCACGCCGGAGCTGCTGGACAAGCTGCTGGTCTCCCTGCGGTTCGTGCAGGACGTGGCCAAGGGCGCGCGCCCCATTTACCGCCACCCCATCTTTGTGGTGGGCGTGTTCACCGCCGTTTTGATCCTGATCCTCTACTGGTTCTTCGGCACGGAGTTGGGCTCCGCCCTGCGCGCCACCGGCTCCAATCAGAACATGGCCCGGGCGCAGGGCATCAACACCGACTGGTGCAAGGTTCTGGGGCTGATGCTCTCCAACGCGCTGGTGTCCCTTTCCGGCGCGCTGCTGGCCCAGTATAACAGCGCCAGCGAGATCAACATGGGCCGCGGCGCCATCGTCATCGGCCTTGCCGCCGTCATCATCGGCGAGGTGGGCTTTTCCAAGCTGTTCCACAACTTCGGCTTGAAGCTGTTCAGCGTTTCCATCGGCGCTATCATTTATTACATTGTCATTCAGGCGGTGCTGGCCATGGGCCTCAACCCCAATTACCTCAAGCTGCTCAGCGCCGCAGTGGTGGCCCTCTTCCTGTCCATCCCCTACTGGAAGAACAAATATGTCCGCGTGGACGTGAAAAAACAGAAGGAGGCGTCCCCCCATGCTTGAGATCAAGGAAATCTGGAAGACCTTCAATGCCGGAACGGTCAACGAAAAGCAGGCCCTGCGGGGCGTGAACCTGACGCTGAACGACGGGGACTTCTGCACCGTCATCGGCGGCAACGGCGCAGGTAAGTCCACCATGCTCAACGCCGTGGCCGGGACCTTCCCCGTGGACTCCGGCACCATTTCCATCGACGGCACCGATGTGACCCGCCTGCCGGAATTCAAGCGGGCCAAGTTCATTGGCCGCGTGTTTCAGGACCCCATGATGGGCACCGCGCCCACCATGCAGATCGTGGAAAATCTGGCTCTGGCGGCCCGCCGCGGCCAGAGCCGGGGGCTGAAGTGGGGCCTTGGCAAGGAAGAAAAGGCCCGCTATCAGGAAATGCTCCACGGTCTTGACCTGGGGCTGGAGGATCGGCTGACCTCCAAGGTGGGCCTGCTCTCCGGCGGCCAGCGTCAGGCACTGACACTGCTGATGGCCTCGCTGCAAAAGCCGAAGCTGCTGCTGCTGGACGAGCACACCGCCGCCCTTGACCCCAAGACCGCCGCCAAGGTGCTGGAGCTCTCTGACCGCATCGTGGAGGAAAACCACCTCACCACCATGATGGTCACCCACAACATGAAAGATGCCATTGCCCATGGTAATCGACTCATCATGATGTACAATGGCCGCATCGTCATCGACGTTTCCGGTGAAGAGAAGAAAAAGCTGACGGTGCCCCAGCTGCTGGAGCTGTTCAGCAAGGTCAGCGGCTCGGACGAAGCCGACGACAAACTGCTGCTCTCCTGACGCGCTGACAGTTTATCACCAACAAGGCGGACAGGAAAATCCTGTCCGCCTTGTTTCACCCACGATTCTTCTATTACCTTTATTATAATAATAAGGAGTCTTTTTATGAAGCTGATCTCTTTCCTGCACGGCGGGCAGGAGCGCGTCGGCGTGCTCTCCGGCGACGAAAGCGCCGTCCGTCCCCTGCCCTTTGCCGATATGAACACCCTGATCGAAGCGCCCCGGGCGCAGCTTTCCGCCGCGCTGGACGCCGCCGGGGAAGCGCTTCCCCTCTCCGCCGTGGAGCTGCTGGCTCCCATCCCCCGCCCCCGGCAAGACGTGATCTGCCTTGGCATCAACTATCTGGCCCACGCCGAGGAGTCCACCCATTATGACGCCGGGGCCTTTGGCGGCGAGCGTCCCGCCCCCATCTATTTTTCCAAGCGGGTGAATGAGGCCGTGGCCCCCGACGGCTATATCGAAAGCCATCCCCAGCTGGTGCAGCGGCTGGACTATGAGGCCGAGCTGGCCGTGGTCATTGGCAAGGCAGCCAGAAACGTCTCCGCTGCTGACGCGCCGGAATACATCTTCGGCTATACTGTGCTCAACGATGTCTCCGCCCGGGATGTGCAGACCGCCCATAAGCAGTGGTACTTCGGCAAGGGGCTGGACGGCTTCACCCCCATGGGTCCCTGCATCCTCACCGCCGACGAGGTATCCTTCCCACCGACGCTGGCCATTTCCTCCCACGTCAACGGTGAGCTGCGGCAAAATGCCTTCACCGACCAGCTTATCACCCCCATTGCCGAGATCATTGCGGAGCTCTCCTCCGGCATGACGCTGCTGCCCGGCACCGTCATCGCAACGGGCACCCCCGCTGGCGTGGGCATAGGCTTTGACCCGCCCCGGTTCTTAAAGCCCGGCGACGTGGTGGAGTGCACCATTTCCCGCATCGGCACCCTGCGCAACATCGTTCGCTGAGGAAACATG
>CAKSVQ010000091.1 GCA_934504065.1 uncultured Dysosmobacter sp.
GACCGAGACCGACCTCTTCGGCGAGCAGGCCGTTCTCTGCGGCGGTGTGTGCGGCTTGATCCAAGCCGGATTTGAGACGCTGGTGGAGGCAGGCTACGAGCCTGAGATGGCCTACTTTGAGACCTGCCACGAGATGAAGCTCATCATCGACCTCATCAACGAGGGCGGCTTTGGCAAGATGAGCTACTCCATCTCCAACACCGCGGAATACGGTGACTACCGCACCCGCAACCGCCTGATCACCGAGGATACCCGCAAGGAGATGCGCCAGATCCTCAAGGAAATTCAGGACGGCACCTTCGCCTCTGAGTTCCTTGCCGAGATGAACCCCAACGGCGGCCGCAAGACCCACTTCCTGGCCATGCGCCGCATGGCTGCCGAGCATCCCATCGAGAAGGTGGGCGCGCAGCTGCGCCAGATGATGAGCTGGCTGAAGAAGTAAGCATCCGCAGCGATCATACAGGCAGGCCGGGGGTAGAGAGGCTCCCGGCCTGCCCCGCGAATTTGGAAAAGGGAAAGAGGAAGACGCAATGCGAAGCGATAATGTGACGAAAGGGCCCGAGCGGGCGCCGAACCGCAGTTTGTTCTATGCGCTGGGCTACACGCCGGAGGATCTGGAAAAGCCCCTGATCGCCGTGGTCAGCGCCCACAGCGACATTGTTCCCGGCCACATGAATCTGGATAAGCTCACCGACGCGGTGAAGGCCGGCATCGAGGCCGCAGGCGGCACGCCGTTCATGGTGCCCGCCATCGGCGTGTGCGACGGCATCGCCATGGGCCACGTGGGCATGAAATACTCCCTCGCCAGCCGGGAACTGATCTGCGACAGTGTGGAGACCATGTTCATGGCCCACCAGTTCGACGGTTGTGTGCTGGTGCCCAACTGCGACAAGATCGTCCCTGGCATGGTGATGGCTGCCGTGCGGATGAATGTGCCTGCCGTGGTGTGCTCCGGCGGCCCCATGCTGGCCGGGACCTATGACGGGCAGGAGGTCAGCCTTTCCAAGATGTTTGAGGCCGTGGGCTCCTACAAGGCCGGAATGATCGACGGGGAGAAGCTGGAAGAGTGTACCCAGAACTGCTGCCCCAGCTGCGGCAGCTGCTCGGGAATGTACACCGCCAACAGCATGAACTGCCTGTGCGAGGCCATTGGCATCGGCCTGCCCGGCAACGGCACCATCCCCGCGCCTTACAGCAAGCGGCTTCAGCTGGGCCGCCGGGCAGGCGCGGCCATCATGGAGCTGGTGCGCCGCAACATCTGCGCCCGGGACATCATCAACGAGCGCTCCATCCGCAATGCCCTGACCTGTGACATGGCACTGGGCTGCTCCACCAACACGGTGCTGCACCTGCTGGCCATTGCCCATGAGGCGGGCGTTCCGGTGGATCTGAAGCTGTTCAACGAAATTTCCGCCGCGACTCCCAATTTGTGCCATCTGGCCCCCGCTGGTCCCACCCATATGCCGGACCTCTACGCCGCAGGCGGCATTCCCGCTGTGCAGGCCGAGCTTGCCAAAAAGGGCCTGCTGGACCTTGACTGCATGACCGTGACGGGCAAGACGGTGGGCGAGAACATTCAGGGCGCAAAGAACCTGAACCACCACGCCATCCGTCCCATTGACGATCCGTACAGCCCCACGGGCGGTTTGCAGATCCTCTGGGGCAATCTGGCCCCCAACGGCTGCGTGGTCAAGCGCAGCGCCGTGGCTCCCGAGATGCAGTGCCACACCGGGCCTGCCCGGGTGTTCAACAGCGAGGACGACGCCATTGCCGCCATCTACGCGGGCCAGATCGTCCCCGGCGACGTGGTGGTCATCCGCTATGAGGGCCCCAAGGGCGGCCCCGGTATGCGGGAGATGCTCAACCCCACCTCTGCTCTTGCGGGCATGGGGCTGGACAAGACCGTGGCCCTCATCACCGACGGCCGCTTCTCCGGCGCCAGCCGGGGCGCGTCCATCGGCCATGTCAGCCCCGAGGCCGCTTCCGGCGGCCCCATCGGTCTTGTGTGCGAGGGGGACCAGATCGCCATCGACATTCCCAACGCCTCCGTGCAGCTTCTGGTCTCTGAGGAAGAGCTGGCTGCCCGCCGGGCCGCCTATGTCCAGCCGGAGCCCAATATCACCACAGGCTGGCTCAGCCGCTATGCCCGCATGGTCACCAGCGCCGACGAGGGCGCGGTGCTGCGGTAAAAATACACAGCAGGGAAGTGATGGAAGTGCAGTTTGAAAAGACCTTGCGCCGTCTGGAGGGCCTTGTGGTCTTCCGGGGGCTGCTGGATGACGGCGTGGTGTCCGCCTTTTTGGAGATGCTCCGCGCCCGCTGCGAAGATCGATCGCGCTTTACCGCCTGCTGCGCCGCCTTCGAAAGCCGCCTCTTCGCCGTGGACGACGATTGGAGCCGCTATCTCCACAGCGCGGTGATGGAAAGCGACAATGTATGCGTCCGGAGCTATGCCGCAGGCGGGCTTTCCCCGGTGCTGGAGCGGAGCCTGCAAAAGGAACTGGCGTTTCTGGACACGCTGGCGGCGCTGCGGCTGGAGAAGCTGTGCGAGGGCCTTTCCGACCCGCCGGATTTTCTGGAGGGGTGGGAGACCTCTCCGGTCTCCATCGCCGGGGACTATCAGGAGCGGCTGCGTAGCATCGGCTCCAAGGGCTATGGAATGTTTGCCCGCCACCATATGTTTACGGTGGAGGAGGGGCGGCTGGTCCCCGTCAAGCACCCGGACCCGCAGGCGCTGGAACAGCTTCCCGGTTATGAAAAAGAGCGGGAAAAGGTCATTGCCAACACCCGGGCGCTGCTGGAAGGGCGGCCCGCCAACAATGTTTTGCTCTATGGCGACGCAGGCACCGGAAAGTCCAGCGCCATCAAGGCCATTGCCAACGCCTTTGCGCCCCAGGGCCTGCGGCTGGTGGAGGTGAAGAAAAACCAGCTCTACCAGATCCCGGACCTGATGGACGCGCTGGCGGCCAATCCGCTGAAGTTCATTTTGTTTATCGACGATCTGAGCTTCACCGCCAACGATGATAACTTTGCCGCCCTCAAGGCCATTTTGGAGGGCAGCGTGGGCGGCCGGGCCCGGAACATCGCAGTGTATGCCACCAGCAACCGCCGCCACCTCATCAAAGAGACCCTGACCGACCGCAGCGGCGACGATATTCACGAAAGCGATACCCGGCAGGAGCTGATGAGCCTGTCCGCTCGCTTCGGACTGACGGTGACCTTTGCAAGCCCCGACCGCGACCGCTATCTCTATATCGTCGCGGAGCTAGCCAAACAGTATGGGTTGGAGATGGACGAGCGGGAGCGCAATGTCCGCAGCGAGGCCTTTGCCATCCGCATGGGTGGACGCAGCGCACGGGTGGCCAAGCAGTTCATCGAGCTGTGCAAGGCCGGAGTGCCGACCTGATCAGAGGGGGGAGGAAAGCATGAGTGCAGCCGTTTTCTGGGAACTGGCGCTTTCGGCCTGCGCCACCACGTTCACGCCGGGGCCGAACAACATTTTGCTGCTCAGCAGCGCCAGCACCTTCGGCTTTCGCAAGTGCCGCCCGCTGCTTCTGGGCATCTGGACGGGACTTTTGACGGTGATGCTGATCTGCGGCTTCGGCTGCGCCGTACTGGGCGGGCTGGTCCCCCAGATCGTCCCCGTGGCTAAATTTGTGGGCGCGGCCTATGTGCTGTATCTGGCCTACAAGACCCTTACCCGCCGGACGGGAAGCGGCGAGGCGGAGACCTCCCGCCCGCTGACGTTTACCAACGGGTTTTTGCTGCAATTCCTGAACATCAAGATCTTGATGCTGGGTATCGCCTTTTACTCCGGTTATATCCTGCCCTATGGCTTCCACCCGGGGCACACGTTGGCCTTTGCCGTCATCATGACGCTGTGCGCCGGGACGGGCAACCTCATCTGGGCCACGCTGGGGTCGCTGCTTTTCCCCCTGTATCAAAAATACGCCGTGGCCGTCAACACGGTCATGGCGCTGCTGCTGGTCTGGTGTGCGTGGAAGATCGTGCGCACATAAGTGCTTTTCGAACAAGTGGCTTTGCCACTTGTTCGAAGAGGTTTCGATGCGCTCTGTGCCTCGGTTGGCTGCGATGCGGCCAATTCGACACACGCTCCGCGTAAGGAGTGTTCTGCCACGCACATGTCGCGGCAGAACACGGATTTCACAGCTTTCGCGCCTGTGGGCGCGAAACTCTGCGAGGCTTTTTGGTATTTTGAACTCCCGTGCATTGCACGGGAGTTCTCAGCTTGTCGAAAAACCTCTGCTAAATAGAAAAAAGATTCTATGCAGCAGGGGAAGTACGAGGGGGCGGGAGCCCCTTCGTGTTGGATCGAATGCCTGCAAAGAGCCCGCAAGCGCGGGCGTTTGCGCCGCGCAGCGGCAGCTTTTTGGACTGCACAGCAGACAAAAAAGCGAGGCATTAGAAAGGCTATCAAAAAAGTCTATATAGACTTTTTTGATAGCCTGTGAACTCCCGTGCATTGCACGGGAGTTCTTCGTTTCTTTATTCGTCCGCGTCCCGAAAGGGGAGGTATTCCATGAACTTCTGAACGGCGGGGGCGAGGTGTGCCTTGTCCTTCATCGCAAGGCCGATCGTCCGGTAATACGGTTCTTTCAGGGGTCGGATTTCCAGCTGATAGGGGATGCGCCGCAGGATCATATCCGGCAGGATGCCCACTCCCAACCCCTTTTCCACCATGGCCATGACCGCGAAATCCTCCCATGTAGTAAAGCGGATGTCGGGCTGGACATGGAAGCGTTCCAGCAGGTCGGATACCTCGGTTTTCCCGCCGTGCTCCAGCAGCAGGAAGGGAAGGCCATTCAGCGTCTCGATGGCCACGGTCTGGCCCTCGGCAAGGCGGTGGCCGGGGGGCAGCACGACCTTGTATTCATCCTGCCATAGCGGTATCGCGTCGAATTTCGGCAGGGTTGGCAGCCGCAGAAAGCCGCAGTCCACCCGGCCCTCGTCGATCCAGCGCTCCACCTCGTCGTAATCCCCCAGAAGCATTTCGCACTCAATGCCGGGGTAGTCCGCTTGCAGCCGCGCAAAGATATTGGCAGCCAGTTGATTGCCACGCTGGAAAAGGTGCCGATGCGGACGATCCCGGTCTCCATGCCATGCATGCGGGTGATCTGCCCCTCCAGACTGTGGTGATCCTGCAGGAGCCTGCGCAGAAGCGGCAGAAGCTGCGTGCCTGCGGAGGTGGGAGATACACCGCTGCGGCTCCGTTCCAGCAGCGTCATGCCCCATTCCTTTTCCAGATCGGCCACCATTTTGCTGACGGAGGACTGGGCGTAATTCAGTTCCTCGGCGGCGCGGGTAAAGCTGCCCCGTTCCACCGTTTTGACAAAGGCAAGATATTTCAGCAAGGGGTTTTCCATAGCAGTATCATTCCGTTTCTCGATGCAGCACATCTATAATATTCGCTTTTTCTATTGAAATGCGTCCATTATACTGGTGCAGAAACGATTTGAAAAGAGGGGATGGGGTCATGGCTGCGTTTCAAGCACCGGAGATCGATATGCTGCACGGCCCGCTCTGCGGAAAGCTGCTGCGCTATACGCTTCCCATTGCCCTGAGCAGTATCTTGCAGCAGCTGTTTCAGGCGGCGGATACCGCCGTTGTGGGCCGTTTCGCCAGCGCAGATGCGCTGGCGGCAGTGGGGACCAATACCGAGACCACGGCATTGATCGTCACGGTGTCCGCAGGTCTTGCGGTGGGGGCAAACGTTCTGGTCGCCCGCCAGATCGGGACGCGGCGACAGAGCGAAACGGCGGCAGCTGTGCGGGCGGCTCTTTTGCTGGCGGTGCTTCTCGGCGCCGCGGCCGCTGGTTTTGGGCAGATGGCCGTAAGGCCGCTGCTGCGGGCCATCCAGACGCCGGAGCGGATCTTCCGTGGGGCGGAGACGTATCTGCGGCTTTACCTGCTGGGCTGTCCGGGCCTGCTGGTGTATGACTTCGGCGCCGCAGTGCTCCGGGCCCGGGGCAACAGCCGCGACCCATTTTTGGCGCTGGCGTTTTCCGGCGTGGTCAACGTGGGGCTGAATCTGTTTTTTGTAACGGCACTGCGGATGGACGTGGCCGGAGTGGCGGTGGCCACGGACCTTTCCAACCTGCTCTCCGCCGGGATGGTCCTGGGATGCCTGACGCGGGAGCATCCGTTCCGTCCGGCTGTCCGAAGCTCCCGTGGCGGTCTCTCTTTTGCGGGGGAGATTTTAAAGGTGGGGCTTCCCGCCGCCGTGCAGGGGGCTGTGTTCTGCGGGGCCAATCTCTTTGTGCAGGCGGCGGTAAACGGCTTTGGCGAAACGGTCATTGCGGGCAATACCATTGCCATGAATTTTGAGTACTTCACGTACTACATCATAACCGCCTTCGGGCAGGCGGCCACCACCTTCACCACGCAGAACCACGCCGCCATGCAGTGGGCAAGGTGCAGAAAAGTCCTCTGGCTGTGTCTGGGGCTGTTCACCCTTTGCAGCGGGGTGCCGATCTTCACACTGGTTCTGTTCCGCACCTTTTTCGCGGGACTTTTCACGCCGGAGCAGGCCGTGATCGAAAGCGCCACTGCGCGGATGCTGGGGATATTGCTCTTTGAGCCCGTCTGCAATTTGTATGAAGTTCCGGCAGGCAGCCTGCGCGGCAGCGGGCACGCATTGTATCCGGCTGTCTGCACCACAGTGGGGACCTGTGTGTTCCGCATCGTCTGGCTGTGCACGGCCTTTCGGAAAAGCCATACCCTCTCCACGCTGTATCGCGCGTTTCCCTTTTCCTGGGCGGTGACGATCCTGCTGGTGGATATGGGCGTCTTCCTGATTGGCCGATGGGAAAGAAAGCGCCGCACCTGACAGATGCTGCGGCGTTACTCCGGTTTTGCGGCGCGCTGATAGACGATCAGGTCGCCCAGCTCCATGCGGGTATTTGGCATGGGGAGCAGCACCTCGCCGTTTCGGATGATGAGGGAAACGGCAAGGCCGCTCTGGTTTTCAAAGGCGGCGGTCTTCTGATGCAGAAGGCTGCTGTCTTTGTGCACCCGTATGGTGGCAACCTCCCGATGGGGATGGGCGGAATAGGGCGTTTGCCGCTGCAATTCGGTGTATTGCTCCACAAAGCCCGCGGAGATGATGCCCGTGGGAATGGCCACTACGCCCACGCCCAGCAGGGAAATCAGAATAGCCATGACCCGGCCCGGAAAGGTGACGGGGTAAATGTCGCCGTATCCCACGGTCAGAATGGTGGAAATGCTCCACCAGATGCCGGAAAATGCATTTTTAAAAACCTCCGGCTGGGCTTCATGCTCCACGCTGTACATCCCCAGAGAGGAAAATACCATTAAAACCAGCAGGATAAACAGGGAAGAAATGATCTGGTTTTTCTTTTTGACCAGCACCGAGGTAATGGCGTGGAAGGAATCATAGTTGGTGTTGATGCGGAACAGGTGCAAAATGCGCACGACCCGCAGCATCCGAAAGGCGATAAAGCCGGAAAGGAACAAAAACGGCAGAATGGTGCACAGGTCCACGATCCCGTCAAAGGAGATGAGAAAGCGGAGGACCGCCTGCCACCGGGGTTTATCGGGGTACAGGTATTCTGCCGTCCAGATCCGCAGCGCGTATTCAACACAGAAAATCAGGATCGTGCCCGCTTCCAGCCATTGAAACAGCGGCTGCCACCTCGATAGCTGGCTGAAAGTCTCTAAAAACAGCGTTGCGATATTTACCAGAATGGTGAGCACGATGAAAAGGTCGAAGGCCCGGCTGGGGAAGTCCTCCTTGCTCCCGATCTGGATGATGTTGAAGATCCGTTTTTTGTCCAGTGCCACAGCGTCACCTCACAGCCCGTCTGGCCGCGCGTTATGCGCGGCCGGGCGCGGCTTCCGGGAGAAGAATGTCCCGCGCCAGCTTCTTTCCATGCTCTGTTCGCATGCTCCTGCGGAGGAAGTTTTCCACGTTTTCCCTGCCGTATCCGTTTTCCGAGGCGTTGGCGATGTAGTCCGCCTCCAGCAGGATTTGGTAGTCCATGCCGTCGATCCCGGTGAAGGTGTGGTGATGGCCCACAAGAAAGGCCACGCGGTTGATCTGCTCCGCCGTCAGGTCGGAGCCGCGGAAAAATTCCTGCACCAGAGGGATGCCCTCCGTCTCCTGATGTTTTCCGTTGGTGTTGCCGTATTTCTCGCGGCAGAGGGGGCAGGCAATGTCGTGAACGATGGCGGCAGCTTCCAGAATGAACTCCGTCTCGGTGTCCAGCCCCTCCAACTCGCCAATGGTTTTGGCATAGCTCCACACCCGGAGAAAATGGTCAATATCGTGCAGATTGCCCTCGGAAAAGGCAATCATTTTTTCCATGATCTGTGCGACGGTCATACCTGCTGCCTCCATATGTGAAAATTTGATGATGTATGATTTTACCATGCTTCCCCGCAAAACACAATCCCCCGGCTATCTGGCCGGGGGATTGCGGCAATCATGCCGCTGTGTCTCCAAGGAGACCGAGACAATAACGATTATACGATCTACAAATAGGTTTTGCTGATTTATCAAAATTTTTAATAAATTAGCAAACACAATTGCTGATTAAGCAAATAACATCCTGCCGATTTAGCTAAATCAATCAAAGTTTGCAAAACGATCCGTATATGAAGCTAATTGTTTGCACTATACCACCTTTTTGACAGCACGCACCCGGCCATTGGCCGGGTGCGTGCTGTCAGGTATTTTATAAGCACTGGAGCGAAAAATTACAGCTCCTTGATGGCAGCCTGTGCGGCGGCCAGACGGGCGATGGGCACGCGGAAGGGAGAGCAGGAAACATAGTCCAGTCCGGTGCGGTGGCAGAACTCCACGGAGGAGGGGTCGCCGCCGTGCTCGCCGCAGATGCCCAGATGCAGATCGGGGTTGGTGCTGCGGCCCAGCTTGCAGGCCATGTCCACCAGCTTGCCCACGCCGACCTGATCCAGCTTGGCGAAGGGATCGTTCTCGTAGATCTTCTTGTCGTAGTAAGCGCCGAGGAACTTGCCGGCGTCGTCACGGCTGAAGCCGAAGGTCATCTGGGTGAGGTCGTTGGTGCCGAAGGAGAA
>CAKSVQ010000092.1 GCA_934504065.1 uncultured Dysosmobacter sp.
ACCTCCGGCAGATCCAGCCCCTCCCGCAGGAGGTTGATGCCCACCAGCACGTCGAACTCGCCCAGCCGCAGGTCGCGGATGATCTCCATGCGCTCGATGGTCTCCACGTCGGAGTGCATATACCGCACCCGAATGCCCGCGTTCTTGAAAAATTCCGTCAGGTCCTCCGCCATTTTCTTGGTCAGCGTGGTCACCAGCACCCGCTCATTGCGGGCGGAGCGGGCCTTGATCTCATCCATCAGATCGTCGATCTGCCCGGTGACGGGCCGCACCTCCACCCGGGGGTCGAGAAGCCCGGTGGGGCGGATGACCTGCTCCACGATGTTGTCCGCCCGCTCCCGCTCATAGGGTCCCGGGGTGGCGGAGACGAACACCGCCTGCCCGATCCGCTCTTCAAACTCCTCGAATTTCAGGGGGCGGTTGTCAAAGGCGCAGGGCAGCCGGAAGCCGTATTTCACAAGGCTCTCCTTCCGGGCGCGGTCGCCGTTGTACATGGCCCGCACCTGCGGCAGCGTCACATGGCTCTCGTCCACGAAGAGCACAAAGTCGTCCGGGAAGAAGTCCAGCAGCGTCATGGGCGCGGAGCCCGCCGGACGGTCGGAAATAATGCGGGAATAGTTTTCAATGCCGGAGCAATAACCCAGCTCCGTCATCATCTCCATGTCGTACTCTGTCCGCTGGCGGATGCGCTGGGCCTCCACCAGCTGGCCGTTATCCGTGAAGACCTTGACCTGCTCTTCCATCTCCCGGCGGATCTCCGCAATGGCCTTGTCCATTTTTTCCTTGGTAGTGACATAGTGGCTGGCGGGATAGATGGCCACATGGTTCAAAACCCGGTTCACCGCCCCGGTGACGGGGTGGAAGTCGGAAATGCGGTCGATCTCGTCCCCGAAAAACTCCACCCGGATGGCGTGGTCCTTATAATAGGCGGGATACAACTCCACCGTGTCGCCCCGGACGCGGAACATATTGCGTTCGAACGCCACGTCGTTGCGCTCGTAGCGGATCTCCACCAGTCGGCGCAGCAGCTCGTCCCGGTCCCACTGCGCACCCACCCGCAGCGAGACCACCAGCTTGGCAAAGTCGTCCGGCTCGCCCAATCCGTAAATACAGCTTACGGAGGACACCACGATCACGTCCCGCCGCTCCAGCAGGGCACAGGTGGCGCTCAGGCGCAGGCGGTCGATCTCGTCGTTGGTAGAGGCGTCCTTGGCGATATAGGTATCCGTATGGGGGATATACGCCTCCGGCTGGTAATAATCGTAATAAGAGACGAAGTATTCCACCGCGTTGTTGGGAAAAAACTCCTTGAACTCCGCGCACAGCTGGGCGGCCAGCGTTTTGTTGTGGGCCAGCACCAGCGTGGGCCGCTGAATTTTTTCAATGACCTTGGCCATGGTAAAGGTCTTGCCAGAGCCCGTCACGCCCAGCAGCACCTGCTCCTTCAGCCCGTTTTCGATCCCGCCGGCCAGCGCCGCAATGGCCTGCCCCTGATCGCCGCTGGGCTGATAGTCTGAAACAACCTGAAATTCCGGCATCGAAGCCTCCCTCCGGCGTGGCCGTAAGTCTGCCATCACCGCAATCAATTCAAATTCATTTTCGGCAGGACATGCGCCTGCCGAAAATACCTCGACCTGTGCGCCATTGGGCGCACACCCCCCTCGCGTCCCGACACGATCAAACTTGTAAATTTGTTTTTTCGGCGGCATGTACGTCGGAAAAACTCCTCTCGCTACGCAAGTGTGCGAGCGCAGCGAGTGCGCGCGCCGGAGCGTTTTTTAATGCAAAAAGCTCTGCTTTTTGCATTAAAGATATCCGCTCTCCGCCATGGAAACAAAGTCCCCGTCGGCCACCACCACATGATCGCTCAGCGCCACGCCCACCATGGCAAGAGCCTCCTTGGCCCGGCTGGTGGCAATATAGTCCTCCTGCGAGGGCAGCGCCACACCGCTGGGGTGGTTGTGGGAGAGGATCACCGTGCTCGCCCCGGTGAGCAGGGCGTTTTCCACCATCCGCCGGATGTCCAGCTCCGCCGAGGCCACGCTGCCCTCCCCCAGCTTTTTGCAGGCCAGCAGCTTGCCCTTCCGGTCCAGACAGAGCTGGTAAACGATCTCGTTTTTCTCCCCGGCAAAGCGTTCCAGCAAATAAGCCCCCACCCGCTCCACGCTGGTGAGCACCGTTTCTTGCTCCGCGTCGGAAAGGCGGGCCTTGCGGTAAAGCTGTGGGGCAAGGCGCAGCAAGATCGCGGCGCTCTCGCCCACACCCTCCACCCGCTGCAGGTCCTCCACCGGGGCGGAGAACACGGCGGAAAGCGAGCCGTAGCGCTCCATCAGCGCATGGGCGATGGCGTTGGTGTCCTTCCGGGGAATGGCGTAGTACAGCAGCAACTCCAGTGCCTCATGGTCGGCAAAGGCGTCCAACCCGCCGTGCAGGAACCTGCGCCGCATTTTCTCCCGGTGCCCGTCATGAATGCCCACCGCCGCGCCCCCCTTCCGTTCTGGCCGCCGAAAATCAGTCAGGGTATTATACCACACACGCCCCCGACCCTCAAGGACTATTGTAGCATCCGCATTTGTAAAATACAACGTTTGTTCTATCATTTTCTCCGCAGAAAGTGATCCTATCCCCAATTTTTCGCCAAATTTTGAAAATCTCATCCAGTGGGTTGACACCGCCGGATTTTTGGCATAGTATAGGTGGCAGAGATAAATGATTCATACGTCCGGTAGGTAAGGCTACCACAAGGATATGGGTTGCTGCCGCAAAATGATGGAGACATCATGAGAGGGTTTGAACAGGCGATATCGAACACGAAGGTATCATCTAACGCAACTGCACCGCCTTGTGATGCTAAAGCTTGAACGGTCGGGAAAGCGGCGCGCCGCTTTTCGGCTTTTTTGAGGTTCTCCATGGCACCGGATCGGTGGATGGGAGAGCCTTATTTTTTTTCGTGCCGGACACCGGAAGGGAGGTTTCGCAGGAATGTTTGAACTGGAAAATGAACGGACAAAGCTGTTGGAGCAAATTGAGGATCTGATCCAGCGAAAACGTTATGCCCAGCTGCGAGACCTGCTGCTGCCGCTGGAAGCGGCGGACATTGCGGCCCTTTGCAGCGAGCTGGACGAGGAGCGGCTGCCGCTGGTGTTTCGGCTGCTGCCGAAGGAGCTGGCCGCGGAGGTCTTCGTGGAGCTGGACTCCGACGAGCAGGAAATGCTGATCCGCGGCTTTTCCAACACGGAGCTCAAAGAGGTGCTGGACGAGCTGTATCTGGACGATACCGTGGACATCGTGGAGGAAATGCCCGCCAACGTGGTCAAGCGCATTTTGAAGCACTCCGACCCCGAGACAAGAAAAAGCATCAACGATATTCTGAAATATCCCGACGATTCCGCCGGAAGCATCATGACCACGGAGTTTGTGGACCTGAAGGCCACCATGACAGTGGGGGACGCCCTCAAGCGTATCCGCCGCACCGGGCCTGACAAGGAGACCATCAACATCTGCTATGTCATCGACGACGGGCGGCACCTGATCGGTCTGCTCTCCATCCGCACGCTGCTGCTGGCAGAGGAGGACGACGTGATCGGCGACATCATGGAGACCCACATCATCTCCGTTCAGACGCTGGACGATCAGGAATCCGTGGCCCGGATGCTGAGCAAGTACGACTTTCTGGCTCTCCCGGTGGTGGACACGGAAAATCGGCTGGTGGGCATCGTCACCGTTGACGATGCCATGGACGTTTTGCAGGAAGAGGTCACCGAGGATATTGAAAAGATGGCCGCTATCCTCCCCTCCGACAAGCCGTATCTGAAAACCGGGCCGTTCGAGACCTTTAAGGCCCGCATCCCGTGGCTGCTGCTGCTGATGGTCTCCGCCACCTTCACGGGGCAGATCATCTCCAGCTTTGAAAACGCGCTGGCCGCCGCCGCGGTGCTGACGGCCTATATCCCCATGCTGATGGACACCGGCGGAAACTGCGGCTCGCAGGCCAGCGTTTCCGTGATCCGCGGCATTTCCCTGAATGAGATCGAGTTTTCCGACCTGTTTCAGGTCATCTGGAAGGAGCTGCGGGTGGCCGTCATCTGCGGCGGCGCACTGGCCGCGTGCAACTTCGTCAAGCTCATGCTGGTGGATCGGCTGCTGTTCCACAACCCCATCACCATCCCCGTGGCACTGGTGATCTGCGGCACCATGGTGTGCACGGTGCTGTGCGCCAAGCTGGTGGGCTGCACGCTGCCCATGCTCGCCAAAAAGGTGGGCTTCGACCCCGCCGTGATGGCTTCGCCTTTCATCACCACCATTGTCGATGCCATTTCCCTTTTGATCTACTTCCAGTTTGCCTCCCACGTGCTGCATCTTTAAGCTCCGCAGCCACAGGCGCGGCACCCTGTAATGATAAAAAGCCTCGCAGAGTTTCGCGCCCGCAGGCGCGAAAGCTGCGGAATCCGTGTTCTGCCGCGACCCGTGCGTGGCAGAACACATTCTGCGCGGAATGAGCGTCGAATTGGCCGCATTGCGGCCAACCGAGGCGCAGAGTGAAGCAAATCTTCCTCGAACAAGTGGCGCGCCACTTGTTCGAAAGCAAAAAACACGTTCCGACTCATGTCAGAACGTGTTTTTTCGTGTGTCCCTTATCCCAGCAGCATCAGCGCCGCGCCGTACACCACGCTTGCCAGCGTCCCGAACACGATGACCGGTCCGGCCACGGTGAACATCTTTGCTGCCATGCCCGTGACAAGACCCTCGCTCTTGAAGTCGATGGCGGGCGAGACCACGGCGTTGGCAAAGCCCGTGATGGGCACCAGCGTTCCCGCCCCGCCGAAGCGGGCCAGCTTGCCATAAAGATTCAGCCCCGTCAAAAGCGCCGAGAGCAGCACCATGGTGATGGAGGTGGCCGTTCCCGCGTCGTCCTTGTTCAGCCCCGCGGCAGCCCAGCCGTTCATCACCGCCTGTCCCACCACGCAGATGCCGCCGCCGATGACAAAGGCCAGTGCCGTGTCCTTCCAAATCGGCGACGGCTTCGCCCGCTTCAACACATACGCCTGATATTCCGCCGGCGTCATATCCATATGCATCCCTCCCCGGAAGTTTTTGCTAGTATGCCCTCTTCAGCGCCAGAATATTCCCGGGCAGATTCTTGCAAATGCGCGGGAAATGCGTTAAACTGTTGGCAAATTGTTTTCTCTGGAGGGCACGCCATGAAAGCTGCCGGAAAGCCCCTGGGGCTGTATATCCACATTCCCTTCTGCAAAAGCAAATGCATTTACTGCGACTTTTACTCTCTGGCTGGAAATGAGAGCCGCATGGACGATTATACCGCCGCCCTGTGCGCCCATTTGACGGAGACTGCACCCTTTGCCGCCGCCCACACGGTAGATTCCGTGTACTTCGGCGGCGGCACGCCCAGCTATCTGGGAGAAAAGCGGCTCGTCCAGATTTTAAAGACTGTCCGCAAGCGCTATCACCTCTCCCGGGACGCGGAGATCACACTGGAAGCCAATCCCGACTCCGCCGGGGACTGGAAGGCGCTGCGCGCCCTGCGTCGGGCAGGGGTGAACCGCCTGTCGCTGGGGATGCAGTCCGCCTGCGACGAGGAGCTGCGCGCCATCGGCCGGGTGCACACCGCCGCCCAGCTGCGCACCGCCGTGGAAGCCGCCCGCAAGGCCAAGATCGGCAATTTATCTCTGGACCTGATCTACGGCCTGCCGGGGCAGGACATGGCCCGCTGGCAGGCAAACCTGACCGCCGCCGTGGACCTTGCCCCGGAACATTTGAGCTGCTACGGGTTGAAAGTAGAGGAGGGCACCCCCCTCTATGCCCGCCGGGCCGACGCCGACCTGCCGGGGGACGACCTGCAGGCCGATATGTACCTCTGGACGGTGGACTATCTCACCCGCCATGGCTATCGGCAGTATGAAATTTCCAACTTCGCCCGCACCGGGCGGGAATCCCGGCACAACCTGAAATACTGGACGCTGGGGGAGTACGCGGGCTTCGGCCCCGGCGCCCATTCGGATTTCGGCGGCGTGCGCTACGCCTATGAAAAGGATCTGGAGGGCTATATCCGCGGGGTGCGGGAGCACACGGCCATGCTTTCGGAAAGCGAGCGCATCCCCGATATGGACCGGGACACGGAATGGATCATGCTGGGGCTGCGCACCGTGCGGGGGCTGGACCCGCAGGACTATGAGCGCCGATTCCGCCGCCGCTTCACCTGCTTTCTCCCGTTCCTCCGGGAATGCGAACAGGCGAGCTACGCCGTGGAGAACGACGGCCGCTGGCACCTGACGCCCCGGGGCTTTCTGGTATCCAACCAGATCATCGGTGGGATGCTGGACGCCATGGCCGCGGAAAAGCAGCGCCGGGCCGACGCTGCCGCCCGGGGCGATTTCCGGGTAAATCTGGACTGAGAGAGGAGCGCGTCATGCACATTTACTCTGCGGGGCAGTGGGTACTGCTGTTCTTTTTCTATTGCCTGTGCGGCTGGGTGTGGGAGAGCTGCTATGTCTCCCTGCGCAAGCGCCACTGGGTAAACCGGGGCTTTCTTCATGGGCCGCTGCTGCCGATCTACGGCTCCGGCGCCATCATCATTCTCTTCGCCACGCTTCCAGTGGCCGACAGTCTGCCGCTGGTGTGGCTTTTCGGAATGCTGGCCGCCACAGTGCTGGAATACGCCACCGGAGAGGCCATGGAGGCCATCTTCAAGGTGCGCTACTGGGACTATTCCAACCAGCCCTTTAACCTCAACGGCCACATCTGCCTGACCAGCTCCATCGCGTGGGGATTTTTCTCCATTCTGCTGGTGCGTTTCGTGCACCCGCCCATTGCCAAGCTGCTCTCCGACATTCCCTCCTGGCTGGTCGATCCGCTGGCCTTCGCCCTGACGGCGGCGTTCACCGTGGACGTGGTGCAGTCGGTGCAGGCTGCTCTGGACCTCAAGGAAATGCTCGCCAAGCTGACCGAGGAAAATGAGGAGGTCCGCCGCCTCGCCAAGCGGGCGGAGGTGGTCTCCGCCTTTGCCGAGGATGACCTGCGCCGCTTCCGGGAAAAGACGGCGCTGGAAAAGCAGCTTCTGCAGGCCCGGGTGGAGACGGAGCTTGCCCAGCGCCGCCAGCGCAGGCAGGAGCGGGTGGAGCAGACGCTCCGCCGCCGCACCGCCGCCAAGCTGGAAGTGCTGGACACCATCTCCGGCGCACTGCAAAACGCGCTGGACCATGTGGCGGAGCTGCCCGATCTGACCGCCGAGGCCATGGAGGCCCGCCGCGCCGAATTGAAGGAAGCGCTGGAAAAGATCCGCGACCGCAAGGCCGCTATCCGCTCCCGCACCGAGCGCACCTACCGCCGCTCTTTGCGCATCCTGCGCTCCAACCCCACCGCCCATGTCCGGGAGGAACTGAGCGAAGCGTTGGAACAGCTTCGCAAGCTGGACCGAAAATCATGAAAACACCCCTGTCCGCGATCACGGACAGGGGTCTCTTTTCATATTCCGTTTAATCTCCGCGGCCGGAGAGCACTGCCTGCGCCTTTTTCATGGTGCGGCCAAGGAAGATGGCGCTGAGGATCAAAGACACGATCTCCGCCACAATGAAAGCGAACCACACCAGCTCCAGCCGCCCGGTCCTTGCCAGCAGCCACGCCACCGGAAGCAGCACCACCAGCTGGCGGCACACCGAAACGGCCAGGCTGTACAGCGGATTGCCGATGGCCTGACACACCGAACCCGCGATGATGGCAAAACCCGCCAGCGGAAAATGGACCGAAATGATCCGCAGCGCCACCTTGCCGATGGACAGCATCTCGTCCGATGCGCTGAAAAAGCCCAGCAGCGTCTCCGGTGCCAGCTGAAACGCCGCAAGGCCGCAGCACATAATGCAGATGGCCGTGGCAATGGTGAGTTGCACCGTCTTTTTCACGCGGTCCATCCGCGCCGCGCCGTAGTTATAGGAAATGATGGGCACCATGCCGTTGTTCAGGCCAAACACTGGCATGAAGACGAAACTCTGGAGCTTGAAGTACGCGCCGAATACCGCCGTGGCGGTCTTGGTGAAGCCAAAGAGAATTTTGTTCATGCCGAAGGTCATGATGGAACTGATGGACTGCATGACGATGGAGGGAAAACCCACCCGGTAAATCTCCCCGGCAATGGCACGGTTCCAGCGAATTTCCCGGAGGATGATATGCACATCGGGATTTTTCTTCAAATTCATGATGATCGCAAGGATCGCCGCCAACATCTGCCCCGCCACCGTGGCAATGGCCGCCCCGGCCACCTCCAGCCGGGGGAAGCCGAACAGGCCAAAGATCAAAATGGGGTCCAGCACGATGTTAGTCAGTGCACCCACCAGCTGCGTACACATGGCCAGCGTGGTGCGGCCCGTGGATTGCAGCAGCCGCTCAAAGCAGAACTGGCTGAAAATGCCGATGGACAACCCCAGACAGATGGTGGCGTACTGCGTACCGTACTCCACAATGATCTCTTCCCCGCCCGCCTGCAGCTGGAAGAACGTGCGGGAAAAGCACACGCCGATCACCGCAAACACCACAAAGTTGCATAGTGAGAGGAAAATTCCGGTGTTCGCTGCCCGGTCCGCCATATCCTGATTCTTTTCTCCCAGAGACCGGGAGAGCAGGGCGTTGATGCCCACGGCAGTACCGCCGCCAAAGGCGATCATCAGGTTTTGCAGCGGGAATGCCAGCGACACGGCATTGAGGGCATCCTCACTGACCTTGGCCACGAACACGCTGTCCACCACGTTGTAAAGCGCCTGCACCAGCATGGAGATCATCATGGGGATCGCCATCCCGGCCAGCAGCCGTCCCACTGGCAGCACGCCCATTTTATTTTCCTGCCGTGGAGTATTCTGATCGTTCATATATCCAATCCTTTCTTTTTCACTTTTCATATTGAAAATTCAAATCGAAACCGCATCGGTTTCTGGTATATCTCTTTGACATATTACACGGCGCGGCCAAAAAGCCGCGCCGCTTCGTACATTTTCGTACATTTACTTTTTCAGTTCCCCGGTGGCCAGCTGGGTGAGGTAGGCGTTCAGGAACCCGTCCAGATC
>CAKSVQ010000093.1 GCA_934504065.1 uncultured Dysosmobacter sp.
TACTTCTGCTGGGACACTGGGGGCTTTAAAAGAGGGAAGAGCTCATGCGAAACATTGCTTTGAAGCTGATGTATAACGGAACGGCGTATCACGGCTGGCAGGTGCAGAAAAATGCCGTTACCGTCTGCGAAACGCTGCAAAAAGCACTGGAGCAGATCACTGGCGCTCCGGTGCATCTGACGGGCTGCGGCCGCACCGATGCCGGCGTGCACGCGGAGCACTATATTGCAAACTTCCGTACGGAGAGCCGCATCCCCATTGACCGTCTGCCCTTTGCCGTCAAC
Organism: uncultured Dysosmobacter sp.; assembly: GCA_934504065.1. GTDB lineage: Bacteria > Bacillota > Clostridia > Oscillospirales > Oscillospiraceae > Oscillibacter. The sequence continues at coordinate 285 of CAKSVQ010000093.1, forward strand.
ACGCATACGCCGGAGGACATCGCGGTGAAGGAGGCCTTTGAGGTGGCGGAGGATTTCAATGCCATTGGCTCCTGCATCAAAAAAGAGTATACCTACCGCATTTATAATTCCCGTTTCAAAAATCCGTTCTACATCAACCAGGCGTATTTTTACCCCAAGAAACTGGATGAGGAGCTTTTGAACCGGGCTGCCAGCCAGTTTGTGGGCATGCATGACTTCCGGGCTGTCCGCTCAGTGGGAACGGAAACCAAATCCACTGTCCGCACGATTTATTGGTGCGATGTCACGCGCAACGGTGACCTGCTGGAACTGAAGGTATGCGCCAATGGATTTCTTTATAATATGGTACGGGCCATTACCGGGACCGTGCTCTATGCGGCGGAGGGAAAGTTCCTGCCGGAGGATATTCCGGCGATTCTGGAAAGCGGCGACCGCACCGCCGCGGGGCCGACCGTTCCGCCCGGCGGACTGTATCTGACAAGACTTTGGTATGAGGATGAACGATTGAATCATGGCTGATACGACAAAGGATATTTGGAACGATTCCGACGGGGAAGAGGAGCAAAAATCGGGGAAACGGCCCCATCGCATCCTGCTTTTCCTGTTGATCCTTGTGCTGGTGCTGGCAGTGGTGGTAGCCGCCGCGTACCGCGGGGGCACGGGAATGGATGTGCTGCGCCGCTATCTCAGCTATGGCAGCGTGGAGAAGTCCGGCGGCGCGTCCCTTTATACGTATGATGCCTCTGCCAATAACCGCTTTGCCGCGCTGGGAGACCGCCTGGTGGTCCTTTCTGACACCCGGCTGCGCGTGCTCAATGCCGATGGCGGTGAAGTGTGGTCCACAGCGGTGAACATGACCGCCCCGGCCCTGCACAGCGGCGGCGGAAAGGCGGTTGCCTATGATGTGGGGGGCACGGCGCTGTATGTGGTAGACCAGAACGGAGAGGTCATGTCGTTGACGGCGACGGAGGAAGAGCCCTTTCTTTCCGCCACGCTCAACAGCGACGGCTGGCTGGCCGTGACGGCTAAGGCCAAGGGCGTGAAAGGGCGCGTCAGCGTATACGACGCCGATATGGAGCAGGTGTTTCTCTTCAATTCCTCCCGCCGTTTCGTAACGGATGCATGGGTCGCTGAAAAGGGCAGCGCCATGGCCGCGGTAACGCTGGGGCAGGAAAATGGCACCTTTGTCAGCAACATCGTTCTTTATGATATGACCAGTGAGGCACCCTCTGCGGACTATAACGTGGAGGATGGACTGGTGGACGCGATCGGCTGGACAGGCGGAAAGCTGGCCACGGTGTCAGATACCTGTTTGACCTTTGCAGATACCCACGGCAGCATTGCCGGGACATATTCCTACGCCGGAGCTTACCTGAGAGAGTACGATCTGGGCGGCGATGGCTTTGCCGCCGTACTGCTCAACCGTTACCAGTCCGGCAGCGTCGGCAGACTTGTGACGGTGGCCGCCGACGGAACGGAACTGGGCAGTCTTGAGATCAGCGACGAGGTGCAGGGGATTTCTGCTGCGGGGAAGTACCTTGCGGTGCTGTACTTAAATCGGCTGGTCATATACAATCAGGCACTGGAGATCTATGCGACATTGAACGGCACGGATGCGGCCAGAAATGTCCTGATGCGGTCTGACGGCTCGGCACTGCTGCTGTCTTCGGAGTCCGCAGAACTGTTTTTGCCATGAGAATATTTGGCAGGGAGTTCACAAAACGTTTACAGGAGAGAAGGTAGGAAATTTTGACGGCACCTGTTATAATAGATGCGATCGTTGTACTGATTTTAGTTGGGTTTACAGCTTTAGGCGTGAAGCGCGGACTGCTGGAAACACTGGCTGGACTGGTGATCGTGGTAGTGGCGCTGGTAGGCGCCGGAATGATCGCCGCGACCTTTTCCGGCCCGGCAGCCCGGTTGAGCGCTCCGGTGATCGAAAAGCAGATCGAAAAAAAGGTTGACAGCGCCCTGCCCCAGCAGACGGAACAGGCCCCGCAGCAGGATGCGGACAGCGCCGATGGGCTGCTGGCCCTGCTGGGTCTGGACGCGGAGGTGCGGGAATCTCTGGCGGATAAAGCAAAGGATACCATGCGGGAGACGGGCGTTTCCGTGCTTTCCGCAGTGGTCACCAGCGTGGCCCAGTCCATGATTTATGGGGTGCTGTACACGCTGTCCTTTGTGGCGCTGCTGGTGCTGCTCCACGTGCTGTTCAAGGCAATGGGGCTGCTTGCAAAGCTGCCGGGGCTGCGGAGCCTGAACGCTTTGGGCGGCGGTATTCTGGGTTTGGCGGAAGGCGGACTGCTGCTGTTTCTGGCGGTGTGGGCCGCGCGGCGTCTGGGCGTTTCCTTTGACGCTGCGCCGTATGCGCAGGCCCATATTCTGGCGGTATTCACCACCCACACGCCGTTGAGCGTGCTGACATTTTTGCAGTAAAGCGGTTATTTTCAAGAAGAAAACGCCCTTGTGCGTATGGAGGTCAAAATGCAGCCACTTTGTTCAAGATGTAAGAAAAATATTGCCGTGGTCTTTATTTCCAAGTTGGAGGGAGATAAGACCGTTAACGAAGGCTTGTGTCTCAAGTGCGCCAAAGATCTGGGGCTGCCTCAGGTGGATGAAATGATGAAGCGCATGGGGATTTCTGACGAGGATCTGGAGAATCTCAGCAATGAGATGACACAGGCCATGAACGGCGTGGAAAATATGGAAGATCTGCCGAATGGGGAAGAGGACGACGGGGAGGAAGATGGCAAAACGGCCACGTTCCCGTTCCTCAACCGCCTGTTTTCCGGTAACGACGTGTCCAGAAACAGCGAAGAGGACAACGCCGCTCCCGCCGGAAGAAGCCGGGAAAAGAAAGAAAATAAAACCAATCGGCGCAAATTTTTGGAAAACTACTGTATTTCCCTAACCCAGCGGGCCAAGGATGGAAAGCTGGACCCGGTGGTGGGACGTGAGCAGGAGATCGAACGGGTGGTGCAGATACTCAACCGCCGTCAAAAGAACAATCCCTGCCTCATTGGTGAGCCGGGCGTTGGCAAGACTGCCATTGCAGAGGGCCTTGCACAGCGAATCGCCAATGGCAATGTGCCCTTTAAGCTGCGGGATAAGGAGGTTTACCTTCTGGACCTGACGGCTCTGGTGGCGGGGACGCAGTTCCGCGGCCAGTTTGAGAGCCGGATGAAGGGGCTGATCGACGAGGTCAAGCGTCTGGGCAACATCATTTTGATGATCGACGAGGTGCACAACATCGTGGGTGCGGGTGATGCCGAAGGAAGCATGAATGCTGCCAATATTTTAAAACCGGCGCTGTCCCGCGGGGAAATTCAGGTCATCGGTGCGACGACCTTTAACGAATATCGCAAGTCGATCGAAAAGGACACGGCCCTCGAGCGCCGCTTCCAGCCTGTCACCGTCAATGAGCCTTCTATTGAGGATTCCATTAAAATTTTGCAGGGCCTTGCGCCGAACTATGAGCAGTTCCATGGCGTTCGGATTTCGGACGGTATCATCCGTCAGGCGGTGGTGCTGAGCGAGCGGTACATTACGGACCGATTCCTGCCGGATAAGGCCATCGACCTGATCGACGAGGCCTGTTCCGACTTGAATCTGAAGGACCCGGATATTTCCAGACGGATGGAGATCCAGCGGGAATTGGATGATTACGAAAAAGAGCGCACCATGCTGGAGGAAAAAGAGGAGAAGGAAGATGGTGACTATGCCCGCATGGCGGAGCTGAAGAGCAGGGAGCTCCAGCTGCATACAGAACTGGATGTTCTGCTGGAAAAAGGCGATCCGCAGCTCTCCATGGAGAATCTGGCCCATGTGATCGAGCTTTGGACGAAAATTCCCGCCTCCAAGATCCGGGAACAGGAGTTCCAGCGTTTGAGCCAGCTGGAACTGCGGCTGAAAAGCCACATTATCGGACAGGATGAAGCGGTGGAGGCTGTATCGGCTGCCGTTCGCCGGAACCGGGTGGGCATCTCGCCCAAGCATAAGCCTGTCAGCTTTATTTTTGTGGGTCCCACAGGCGTGGGAAAGACCGAGCTGGTCAAGCAGCTTGCAACCGACCTTTTCAATACTCCGGATGCTTTGATCCGGCTGGATATGTCCGAGTTTATGGAAAAGCACTCGGTTTCCCGAATCATCGGTTCCCCTCCGGGATATGTGGGCTATGACGAGGCGGGGCAGCTGACGGAGAAAATTCGCCGCAAGCCCTATGCTGTGATTTTGTTTGACGAGATCGAAAAGGCACATCCGGACGTTTTGAATGTGCTGCTGCAAATTCTGGATGACGGTGAGATTACCGATTCCCATGGACGTCGGGTCAATTTTGAAAATACCATCATCGTCATGACCTCTAACGCGGGAAGTTCTACCAAGGAAGGCACTGTCGGCTTTGGTCGCACGCAGCAGGAGCAGGATGCCGACCGGGCCATGAAGGCACTTAGCCAGTTCCTGCGCCCGGAGTTTATCAACCGGGTGGATGCCGTGATCACCTTTAACCGCCTCAGCGAAGAAAACTTCTGTGCCATTGCCCGCATTATGCTGGATGAGCTGGCAGCGTCTCTCAAGGAAAAGGCCATCAACTTTACCTATGACGGTGCACTGGTCGCTTTCCTGACCCATAAGTCGTTCTCCCGCACCTACGGCGCGCGGAATCTGCGCCGCACGATCCAAAAGGAGTTGGAGGACCCCATGGCGACTCAAATCATTGACAGTTACGAGCATCCCATCACGCAGGTGAAAGCCACGGTGGAGGATGACGCTGTAAAGCTGTATACGCTGTGAACAGGCGGAGGGAGAGAAGATGAAGCTGTTTCGCAAGGATATGGATCCCCGTTGTGCTTACTGTCAGCGGGGACAGCAGATCAATGAGCGGGAAGTGGCCTGTGTGAAGCGGGGGATCGTCCCGGTGGAGCATCATTGCCGCGCTTTTAAGTATGATCCCTTGAAGCGCGTGCCGCCCCGCCCGGCTACGCTGAACACTGGAAAATTGAGTGAGTCTGATTTTTCACTGTCATGATGGATCAACGGGCATCTTGTCGAAACGCTTTTTCGATAAGATGCCCTGTGCTTTTCAAGGGAAGAGAGGGATAGGAATGAACAAAATCTGGACGATCTGCTATAGTGCTACCGGAAATACGGAGAAAACAGTGCGCACCATTGGCGAGGCCCTGAGCAGAGAATATGGTATACCAGTGGAGCATCTTGGATTTACACTCCCTGCAGAGCGTGAAAAGGAATATAACTTTACAAGTTCTGATCTCGTGGTTGTGGGCACTCCGGTCTATGCAGGGAAGATGCCCAATAAGTTGCTGCCAGATTTTCAGAGCCGACTGCGGGGAAATGGCGCGTTAGCCGTGGCGATTGTCACTTTCGGAAACCGCAGCTATGACAATGCTTTGTCTGAGTTGTGTGCGGTTTTGCAGGCGGACGGTTTTTCGACCGTGGCTGCCGCCGCGTTTGTGGGCCGCCATGCCTTTACGGACTGCCTTGCGTATGGCCGCCCCGGCTTCAGCGACCAGCAGGAGATGAAAGACTTTGCAAAAAAGATAACTGTAAAGTTGAATACCTATACAGAAAATACTCTGTTGCTGGCAGTGCCGGGCGATCCAGATGCACCTTATTATGTGCCGAAGGGAACAGACGGTCAGCCCGCAAAGTTTTTGAAAGCAAAGCCCCGAACGGATGTCGGCAAATGTTCCGGCTGCGGAGCCTGTGCGCGGCTTTGCCCGATGGGAGCCATCGACCCGGAAAATGTTTTTGAAGTTCCGGGCACCTGTATCAAATGCCAGCGTTGCATTCGCCGCTGTACCCGCGGTGCAAAGTATTTTGACGATCCTGCGTTCTTGTCCCACGTCGCCATGCTGGAGAAGAACTTTGAAGAGCCCAGAGAAAATGAAATGTTTCTATAAATAAAAAGACTGCCGGGCCATGGTCCGGCAGTCTTTTCATATCACTTTGTCAGTGTCAGTTTAAAGTCCTCTCCAACGGTATCCACCGCCACCTGATAGCCCTGTGTTCCGGCGTATCGGGTGATGTTTTCAACGGCAACCTTGGCATCGGACAAAACCTCTAATTTTGCGGGAGCACCGTTTTTCACCGCCTTTTGTACCATAACGACGGGAATGGGGCAGGAAAGTCCGCGTGTGTCGATCATTATGCTTCCTCCTTTCCGGGAAGATGGAGCAGGGAGACAGCCAGCAGTACCACAAAGCCCAGAACGACCGCCACCATGCCGTGGGTGCCGATGCCGCCGACCTTGTACACGCCGTCCACCACACTGTCCGCATTGCCAGCCAGACCAAAGTTATGTGCCATGGCTGCGCCGACAATCATGCCCAGCACGGTGACAGCAGAGTCGCCATTGCCTTCGCCGGAGAGGATCAGCTGGCGCAGCGGGCAGCCGCCCAGAAGGATGGAACCCCAGCCAGCCAGTGTCATACCGAGGAAAGACCACAGATACTGGCTATGGGCAATGGGTTGGGAAAGAGCGGAAAGGTGATAGTTGCCAAGGATCAGATTGCCGATAGTGACTGTGATCCAAATGGCCAGAAAGCCCGTCAGAAGGGTATAGTCTTTCAGTAAAAACGCATCACGCAGGCCGCCAGCCATGCAGAGGCGGCTCTTCTGCGCCATGGCGCCGACAACGCCGCCAACGATGAGGGACAGCAGCCAGAAAGTGTGCATGGAGCCGGGACCCTCCTCGGAGAAGTTCAGCATCTGGGGAATCGCCACCAGCAAAACCAGCAGGAAGACCATCACACCGGGGAGGATCATGCCGTCACCGCTGCGGACAGGATACGCACGGCCCAGAGTAAAGCCCTTTTTCAGGAAGGCTGTGCCAATCAGAATGCCAGCAATAAAGCCCAGAAGACCAGCGACTGCGCTCAGGTCGCCGCCACCGAGGCGGAGAACCATGCGCAGAGGGCAGCCCAAAAATACCAGCGCGCCGATCATGACGAAGATGCCCACCACAAAGCGGGAAGCAGGGGAGGAGCCGGCCCGTCCGCGGAATTCCTTAGCGGCCACGGCAGTCAAAAATGCGCCCAGCACGATGCCGATAATCTCCGGGCGGATGTACTGGACCTTCGCGGCGCTGTGAAGCCCCAGCGCACCTGCGATGTCCCGCTCAAAACAGGCGATGCAGAAGCCCATGTTTTTTGGGTTTCCGGCGGCAGTGAGAACCAGTGCGGCAATACCCACGACCACGCCAGTGAGCAGGATGAGCCAATGATCTTTCAGCCAATGTTTTTCTTTCATGTTACATTTTCTCCTCCTTATTGTGCGATAACGGACAGATCACAGCAGATAAAATCCGGAGATCTCCAGCCCGGCTTCGCTAAAGAGCACCTCAAGCTGTTCCCGCAGCTCAGAAGGGGCGCTCCACGCGATCCCGCAATCTGAAGTGACGCTCCGCGGAACGGGGATCAGACGTCCTTCCAGTCCCTTGCTGCCGCAAAGCTTTTCAGCGGCCATGGCAGCAGCAGTGGTGTGAAATGCGACCACCGTCCGAAGTTCTTTCTTTCGCATGACAGTTCTCCCATCCGTTATTCTTTAAAAAGTATAACACAGAGATTGACAAAAAGCGAGATCTGTTTCGAGTATCACGCCATAAAGAAACAGCGCTGCGGTTTTGGCCGCAGCGCTGCTTGGAGCGTATGAAAGATCGGGCAGAAAAGCGCTTAGAAAATACCCTGCGCCATCATAGCGTCGGCCACCCGCTGGAAGCCCGCAATGTTGGCACCTGCCACCAGATTATAACCAAGGCCGTATTTATCAGCCGCGTCCACACTCATCTGATAAATGGTGTTCATGATCTGGTGGAGCTGCTTGTCCACCTCATCCTCCGTCCAGACCAGACGCTCGCTGTTTTGTGCCATCTCCAGCGCGGAGGTGGCCACGCCGCCGGCATTGACAGCCTTGGAGGGCGCCACGATCATGCCGGGCTGCTCCATCAAGAACTTCAATGCATCATTGGTGGTGGGCATATTGGCCACTTCAATATAATACTTCACGCCATTGGCAGCAATCTGCTGGGCCTGTTCCATATGCACATCGTTCTGCATGGCGGAGGGCATAATGATGTCCACTTTCACACCCCAAGGCTTCTCGCCGGGATGGAACTCCACGCCGAACTTGTCAGCATAGTCCTTGACCTTGTTGCGGCCGGAGGCACGCATTTCCAGCAGATAATCGATCTTTTCCTTCGTAGTCACGCCGTCGGGATCATAAATGTAGCCGTCGGGGCCGGAAAGGGTTACGACCTTTGCGCCAAGCTGTGCCGCCTTCTTGCAGATGCCCCATGTCACGTTGCCGAAGCCCGCGCAGGCAATTGTCTTGCCTGCAATGTCCTCACCCTCGTGCTTGAGCACATTTTCCAGATAATAGACCGCGCCGAAGCCGGTGGCCTCGGGACGAATGCGGCTGCCGCCGTAGCTGAAACCTTTTCCGGTAAGCACGCCATTTTCAAACGCACCCTTCAGGCGGCGGTACTCACCGTAGAGATAGCCGATCTCCCGCGCACCCACGCCCATGTCGCCTGCGGGAACGTCCACATCCGGCCCGATATAGCGGTAGAGCGCCTGCATGAAGCTCTGGCAGAAACGCATGATCTCCGCGTCGGACTTGCCGGAGGGATCGAAGT
>CAKSVQ010000094.1 GCA_934504065.1 uncultured Dysosmobacter sp.
TGTAGGCAACAGAATATGTGTGTTATACAATATATCCAAGTGACGATTATAGCTGTCGAACCGCATATTACCAGACAAGGTTTCTTCACTATCTTTTGTATCAATATTTAGGGAAGATATGGGGCAGAGAAAAGCTCTTTGTGCCTTTGAACCACATGTTAAAGAAGATATATCACAAAGGACAAATGGGTCGCGGGAAAAATGGACGGAAACCTGCTGCCCCAGTCTTAAATAGATTTCCAAATAGACTTGCTTGTGATTGCTCCCCTCACAGACAACCACATGGTCCAAAATTGTGCTGATGAGTTTAGATACAATACCGTTTCAAAACATAGTTCCTCCCATAGTGCTCTTTTCAACAAAGCAGGGTAGAACTGCGTAACTTTATTCTCTTCCTCCTGATGCCGGAGCAAAACGACTTGTTCCTGCAAATTCGTGATCTGCTCATTTAAAGTCTTTTGATAAGGCTGATGAATGGCCGCTTATCCTAGTTTCTCACCGCTTACAATAACGGCGGCGCTATCCTAATATAACCGATGCCCGGATAAGCCTGTATTTTCAAAGCTTTCCGGGCTTCACTTACATTAAGCACCGCGCGATACATAGCTCCTGGATATGCCGAAGGACGCGGCCACTTCCCGCTGGGTCAGGGGGACGGTGCCGCCCAGGCCATAGCGCAGGCGGATGATCTCCGCTTCCCGGGCGTTCAGGCGCTGCTGTACCAGCATTCTGAGCTTCCGGGCGTTTTCCCGGTCGTGAAGGTCTTCCAGCATGGTGTCGTCCACGCCCACCACGTCCATCAGCTGCAAGGCATTGCCCTCCTTATCCGATTCAATGGAATCCGACAGTGAAACCTCGCTTTGCAGTTTTTTCTGGCTGCGGAAGTACATCAGTATCTCATTTTCAATGCATCTGGCCGCGTAGGTTGCAAGGCGAGCGCCTTTGGATGGGTCGAAGCTGGAAATGCCCTTGATCAGGCCGATGGTACCGATGGAGACCAGATCCTCCTGATCGGCAGTATTCACATAGTACTTTTTGATGATGTGGGACACCAGCCGCAGGTTGTGCTCGATGAGTACGTTCCGCGCCTGCGGGTCGCCCCCAGCGCAGCGTTCCAGCCACATCCGTTCCTCCGCGGCGGACAGGGGCTTTGGAAACGATCCGCCCCCGGACAACCGCAGGGACAGCAGCAATGAGTTGGCAAACAGAAGCAGTGCAGCAGACAGCATTTCATCCCCTCCTTCCGCCAGCGTATGCGGAAAAAGGAAGTCCCTATGCCCCTTGCGCGGCAAAGCGCGGTGTGATATTCTGAAAATCACGGCGGGAGGTGCGGCGATGGCGTGGTATGTATATATGCTTTTGTGTGGAGACGGTTCCCTTTACACGGGCTGCACCGACAATGTATCCCGGCGGCTGGCGGCCCATCAGGCCGGACGGGGCGCAAAATACACCCGCAGCCGCCTGCCATTGACGCTGGTCTATCAGGAGCCCCAGCCGGACAAGTCCGCCGCGCTGCGGCGGGAAGCCGCCATCAAGCGCCTGAAGCGCCCCCAGAAACTGCTGCTGATCCAAACGCAGCCGCCCGGTGGCCCCAGTGCTCCGCCAACCCCATAAGCGATAAAACAACCGCCCCTGCGCAGAAGTTCTGCGCAGGGGCACTTTTTTATGATGGTGCTTATTTGCCGCTCATCTGGCGGTAAAGGAACGTCACGATCTGGGCCCGGGTGCAGGCATTAGCCGGGGCGAAGCGGTCGGCGCTCACGCCCTGCGTAATGCCCTGCTCCACCGCCCACTGCACGGCGGCACGGTAATAGGTGTCCGCCGGAACATCGCTGAAGCTGTGGCCGGAAGCCGCAGGCGATCCAGCGGCGCGGTACAAAAACGCCACCGTCTGGCTGCGGGTCACCGTGGCATCCGGAGCAAACTCCGTCTCGCTGATGCCTTGCGCGATCCCGTTTTCCATAGCCCAAAGCACCGCGTTGTAATAATACATACCGCTCTGCACGTCCGTCAGGCGGGTGTCCGTGTTCTGCGGCAGGGGAGAGCCCGCTGCGCGCCACAGGAAGGTGATGATCTGCGCGCGGGTACAAGCGCTGTACGGTGCAAATTCACTGCTGGTCACACCACTGGTAATCCCGCTGTCCACCGCCCACTGCACGGCGCTTGCAAAGTAATCGCTTGCGGAAACATCCCCAAAGCCGCTGCCAGCCGAGGGAGTCTCCGCGCTGCCGCCCGCCGTGGGATTCTGCCGGACGGAGCTGGTGGAAGACCCGCCGCCGGAGCCACCGTTCGAGGGCTGGGAGGGCTCCGTGTTTCCGTTATCCTGCTTCGCCGTGGAAACGGTGAAGGTCAGCGTGGGATAGCCGTCGGCAAGCACCGTCAGGGCGTAGGACGCGCCGTCTCCCTTTGTAAAGGGCGCAGCGGTCAGGTCGATGGCACCATCAGCGCGCACCACCTGCACGGCCCCCTCGCCCACGGCGGCATAGCTGCTGCCGTCCACCACCACGGCGGTGATGGCGTGGTGGTAATCGGCAAACTGCGCGTCTGTGATCTGCGCGTCCGCCTTCACCAGCGCCTTGCTGTCCGCGTCATACCGGGCCACCGTTCCGGCAGCCTCCAGCGTAAATACCGCAGAGACGGGCGCATACTTGCCGGAACCGTCCGTGAGCAGGAGGGTATACGTTCCGGCGGCGGGCGTGCCCGTCCAGACCAGCGTACTGTCCTCCATATGGAAGTCATACGCGCTCAGGTCGTTCTCCCCCTGCCGGACCGTGCAGATCGGATGGAAGTCCTCTGGCAGGCCCTCGGCAGTGACCGCCGCCGCGTGAGAGACATTCCACGCACTGGCGACCGTCAGCTTTGCGTGGGGGTCCCGGGGCACCAAGGTCTCCGTACCGATGCGGAGGATGGGGCCGTCGCTGAGGTAATAGGTGATGCAGTCAATGGTCTTGCCCTGCAGGGCGGCATAGGCTCCGTCGCTGCCAAAGCCCAGCTCGGTGCCCCGCCAGATCTCCGCCACATGGCGCAGGCCGTAAACCGCGCCGTCCTGCGTGTGCAGCGTCACCGCCGCCACCCGGGAGGCAACGTCCTCCGGCAGGCCGCTGACCGTCATTTCATAGTAGGCGTGGCGGCCTCCGGTTTGCAGCGTCACCGTGCCGACAAGCTCCTCCGGCGTGCCCGTGGCGGGGCCAAAGGAGAAGCTGCCGTCTTCGGCCACCGTCAGCTCCTTGCAGGAGGAAGGCTCTTCCTTCAGAAGATAGTAGGCATAGTCGCCGTTTTCAAACAGCGCGTCCTTACCCTGATATTCCGTGGTGGTCTCCTGTCCGCGCAGGGTGACCGTGATGCGCACGGAGTCCGCGTCCGTCACCTGCGTGCAGCCTTGCAGCACAGAGAGATCGGCCACATACACCGGGTAGATCACGCCGGAAATATCGCTGCCGTCGGCATTTTTGTGGTACGACCCGGCCGCCAGCGCGCTGCGGGTCTTATTCAGCGTGGCAGAGGTCACAGCGTCCACCTGTGCCCGCGTCTCACTGCCGGACTGCTCCGCCTCGTAGAAGCGGTCATAGGGAATGTTCATCAGCACATATCCGCCGGAAGCGTCGATCGTAAACCGATCCAGCGGCGGCGTCAGCTCAATGCCGCTCTTCCAATACAGCGCGGCAAGGGGATCGTCCACTCCGGTCACGTCCTGCGTGCCGTCTTCCACATGGTGCAAAAGGCTGGAGACCGTCACGCTGCCGTCAAAAGCCTTACCGGGGGTCTTTTGGTGGGATGCGGACGCCGTTGCGCCCTGCAGATAGACCTGCGTGGCAGAGACCGTGCCGTTTCCGGTGACGGCGCTGCCGCCGTCGCCCCAGAGGGGCTGGCCGCCGATGGCCACCAGCTTGCCCTGCCCGGTGATGGTTCCGTTATCCAATTCAATGGCGCTGCCGCCGTCGGAATACAGCGTCACGGTGCCGCTGCCGCCATAGGCCACCAGCGTTGCGCCGTCTTCCAGCGTCAGCGTGCCGTTTTCCACCCGCAGGGCGGTCTGGCCCTGCTCATCTCCGGCATCGTCGCCCTCGATGAACACCTGTCCGCGCACCGTCACATTGCCCATGGCCGTCACCACAGGCGCATGGGTGGTGCGGTCCACCAGATCGCCGTTTGCCAGATAGTTGGCGTGGGAGTAAATGGCGGCGTTTTCCAAGATCGCGCCGTCCGCCAGCCGCAGCTGGCCGCACAGGGACGCGCCCGTGGTAAACTCGCCCGTATAGCCGTCATAGTTCATGGAGAAGGCGCCGCCGTTTTCCACGTCGATGATGCCCTGCACCACGGAATCCGACAGCGTAAGCTTGCCGCCGTTTTCCACAACGATGCGGACGCTGCTGAGGATCTCCATGTTCACAAAGGTCAGCTCACAGCCGCTGGGGATATACAGCGTCTGGGGAATGTCGCCTTTTTCCACCTGCTTCCACGGGATGTCATAGCCCAAGTACCCATAGGTGCCGCTTTCCTGCGAGCCGAACCACGCCTCCACTTCCGCGGACACGCGGACGCTCTCTTCCTCGCCTGCCACGTTGCTGCCAAAGTTCCTGATGGCCCACGGCTCCATGATGTTCCACGCGTACTTGCCGCTTTCATAGCGCTTCAAATTCTCCGGCACCAGCCGCTCGGCCAGCGTTTCCTCCCCGATGTAAATGCGGAAGGGCAGCGCGTTGCTGGTGGCCGTCCGGCCCTGCATATCCTCCACGGAGACGGAGATGAGGTAGCTGCCCACATCCTTGGGCGTACCGCTTAAGGTCAGGTCACTGCTGATGGTGAGATACACGCCCTCCATACCGCTGTCAGCCGTTTCCGGGGTGCCGCTGGCCGTGTCCGGCACGATGCGCACCGCGCACTTGCTGCCGTTGAGATCGACCTTGGAGAAGTTGTCCAGTTCCTCCCAATCGCTGTCGGCCACCTCGGCATCCTGTTCCACCAGCGCGCCGTATACCTTCACGGCGCTGTTCTTATTGCTGGAAGCGCCGCCCACGCTGGCGCTGGATACGCCGTCGTAGTCCTTCTGGCCCACAATGGCGGCCTCGAAGCTGCCCTCCAGCTTCACGTGCAGCACATAGGGGTCGCCCTTGCCGTCGTCCTCCACGGCGGAGGCATTGCCGTCGGTGTCGATCACCAGCTTGAAGGTCAGGGGCGTGTAGCCCTGTGCGGTGATGGTGACCACGTCGCCGCTGCGCAGAATGGGGGTCGTGGCGCTGGGGCTGAAGTCCTTCGCGGCAAACACCAGACGGTCGTTGGACGTGTCCTTTTTATACACGCCGCCGCTGCTGACCGCAATGCTCTCCGTCCACGGCGTGCCGTTCACGCTGACGCCTGTGACCTTGCCCGCAAAGCCCGCTTCGCTGAAGGTCACATACCATTCGCTGCCGAACGGATCCTGCGTGAAGCTAATGCGGATACTGCCGCTCTCCGCAGGGGTGCTTTCCTCAAACACGGCGGAGACCAGCACGTTTCTTCCGGGCATGGTGAAGGTATAGGAGTTCTTCTCCACCCGCTCCGTCACGTCTTTCCCGTCGACGGTCAGGTTCTCCAGTTGATAGCCGTCCTCCGGCGCGGCGGTCACGGTGACGGACTCGCCCTCCTTGGCCGCGGCCGGAGAGACCGTGACCACGCCATGGGCAATGTCCTCCGCCACGGTGACGGCATAGGTCGTCTCCGCAGGCGCGGACACCACTTCGGCGGTGTGGCTGGTCTTATCCAGCCGGAGCATCAGGGGCAGATAGCCCTCTGCCGAGATCACGCAGGTGGCCGGGTTATCGGAGAAGTTCTCGCCGATGTAGACATAGCCGTTAGAGCTGTCCACATAATAGCTCTGGTTGTTCCACACACTGTAAGAACTGCTTCCCTTGCTCCAGTCGCTTCCGTTGACCTGCACGCCGCTGATAGCGGCCAGCCAGTCGGAAGCCCCCACAAAGGTCAGCCTGAAGTCATAGCCAAAGTTCGAACTGCACGTAAAGGACGCGGGCGGCTCTTTCAGGGTCTCGCCGCCTCCGGTTTCACCGCTGTTTTCCCCGCCGCCGGAGTTCGTTCCCGCAACGACTGTGGCGGTGTAAACGTCCTGATAGCTGACGCGCTCCTTTGTGATGGAGATGGTCAGGTCCGCATAGCCGCTGGCTGAAACGACCGCGGTCAGGGGGAACGTATCCGCAGCGTCAATGACGATCTGCAGCGCCTTTTCGCTGCCATAGGCTCCCGTTACATTTCCAACGTTCCAGACCCTTGTGTCGCTGGAAAAGGAGTTGATGGCCTGCTTTTCATAGCTTGTGCCGTTCACGCTGACGCCGTCCACAGCGTCCAGCCATGCGTCGTCCGCGTCGGAAAAGGTCAGATCCAACTCCGTCACCCAAAGTCCGCTCGCCGTGCACCCTTTCACCTCTGTCGGCGGTGTCTTGTCCGCCGCCATGGCGGGCGTTACCGCCGTGGACAGCACAAGGGCCGCTGAAAGGAACAGGGAACCAAGCTTTTTCCAAATGTTCTTCATGAAGTCCTCCTTGTCAAATGGTTTGTGCGCCCCGCAGCGCGGACGCGGCGGCAGGCCGTCTTCCTCTCCGCGCGTGCCGTTTTTTACCCTGCGGTTTTCCAAAGCCGTCTTGAAAGAGCCCCCTTTCTATGGTACAATGCAGCCAGTTTTTCAGAGTATGCGAAATAGTTAGTTTTGACTAACTTGCATGCAAAAGAAAAACCGCCGCGCGGTCGTATTTTGTCAGTTAGCTCTTGCTAACCGATGCCAGAACGTACTGTATCATGCTTCCCCGGTTTTGTCAATCCGGGAAGCCGCAAAATTTCCCCGATTTGTTTATTTTTTATCAAGGAGCCTTTTCCATGAAAAAACACGCCTTCCCTCCGCTGTTTCCCCTGCTGCTTTCCCTGCTGGCGCTGCTGCCCGGCTGCGCCGCCGCTTCCCCCGCCCCGCAGGCGGAGACCGCTTCCTTCCTCGCCATGGACACGGCCATGGACTTCACCGTATACGGCAGCGCCAAAGCGCTGGAAGAGGCCGAAGCGCTGATCATGTCACTGGAAAAGCTCGTCTCTGTCACGGACGAGCACAGCGAAATTTACGCCATCGACCATCAGGGCTTCGGCCAGCTCACAGGCTCCGCCGCAGAGCTGATGGGCCAGGCGTTGGAGCTGTGCCGCCGCACGGACGGGGCGCTGGACCTTTCCATTTATCCCATCGTCCGGGCGTGGGGCTTTACCACAGGCAGCTATCAGGTGCCGGAAGAGGCGACCATCCAGTCGCTTCTGCCGCTGATGGACTATACCAAAATCGATTACGATGCCGCCACGGGCACCGTCACCCTGCCGGAGGGCATGGAGATCGACCTTGGCAGCGTGGCCAAGGGCTATGCCGGGCAGCAGGCGGCCCAGCTGCTGCGGGAGGCGGGCGTACAGTCCGCCCTGCTGAATCTGGGCGGCAACGTGCAGACCGTGGGCAGCAAGCCGGACGGCTCGGCCTGGCAGATCGGCGTGAAGGACCCTCAGGGCGACGCGCCCATGATGGTGCTCTCCATCACGGATCAGGCGGTGGTCACCTCCGGCGGGTATGAGCGCTATTTTCAGCAGGACGGCCAGACCTATTGGCACATCATGGACCCCGCCACCGGACGCCCGGCAGAGAGCGGCCTGCTCTCCGTCACCATTGTGGGGGACGACGGAACAGTCTGCGACGGGCTGTCCACTTCTCTCTTCGTCATGGGACTTCAGCGGGCAGCGGAGCTTTGGGAGCGCAGCGACGACTTTGAGGCCGTGTTCGTCACCACGGACGGGGAGGTCTATCTCACCGAGGGACTGAAAGACCGCTTTGCCCTCACCGAAGACCACGCCGACACCCCTGTCCATGTGATCGCGCGATAAGCGCGGAAAGGAGCATCTTCATGCAATTTGAAACGCTGGGAGACCCTGCCTCTCCCGCTGTGCTGTTCTTTCACGCCATGGGGGTGGGCGGTGCCAGCAGCCGTCCGGTGGCGGCGAAGCTCTCGGCACACTACTTCTGCATTCTGCCCACCTCCACCGTCTACTGCGCCGGGGAAACTTACCGGGGCAAGGCGGAGGAGCTTCGCCAAATTGAGGACTTTCTCGCACAAAAGGGCGTCCGGCGCATCGCGCTGGTGGTGGCGTCCTCCCTCGGGGCGGACCTTGCCACGGCCTTCCTTGCCAAGACTTCCCTGCCTGTCGCCCACGCCTATTTTGACGGCGGGCAGTTCGCCCAGCTGGGGCCGTGGACGCGCAGGCTGATGGCCCCCTGCCTGTATCTCGCCCTGAAAAGCATTCTCTGGTCCAAGGGGAAAACCCTCCGTTACATCCTCTGGTGTGACGACGCGGCCATCCGCCCCTATTTCTTCGCGGCGGAGCGGGCGCTGACCTACCGCAATCTGCGCCGCCAGCTGGCGGACAGTCTGGAAGACCGCCCCTTTCCGCCGCTACCTGAGACGCTGCAAGCGGGCAGCTTCTGGGCCTTTGGCAGCGCGGAGGAACACTTCCGCTACCGCCCTGCGGTGATGACCGCCTATCCCCACGGTCATTTCCCGGTGTGGGAGGGCTATGCCCATATGTACTACCAGCTCCGCCATCCCGCAGGCTTTGCTGCGCTGCTTTCCTCCATTATAGAGCGCGGCTGCCTGCCAAAGCTCCCGCACCTGCGGGATAGTGATAACGGCGACATTTAAAGCAAGTAAAGCAGGAGCGCGTGTCGGTTGATTCGGCACGCGCTCCTGTTAGATATTTCTTCTCTTTTAAGACGCCCGAACGACGGTGCCGGAGAAGCCGAACCAGCCTCTGGCATCCCGGTAAGCACCTGTCAGGGTGTCCCGCAGCTCCCACGCAGTCCCTCCGGTATAGAGG